>DASUJK010000018.1:0-56893 GCA_036279295.1 Pseudonocardiaceae bacterium
ACGGTCGCGTTGTCGCCGACGGTGAGCACCACCTTGCCGCAGAAGGACGACGCCTCGACCTGGAGCTCCTGGCCGTCGACCGCGTCGGTCAGGTCCAGGTAGACCGCACCGAACAGCGACCTCGCCTCGATCCGGCGACCGGACTCCGGCTTCCGGATGATCTTGCTGGCCATTGCCACCACCCGCTGTGGGTCCCGGCCCCGGACCACGGGACGCAGTTCGGCCAGCGCCGGCACCAACTGGTCGCTGGTGCGGGCGGTCCAGGCCAGTTCGACCCGTTCCGCGTGCTCCGGCCAGGTCAGCCTGCCGTCCGCGACCGCCTCGTTGAGCAGTGCGACGGCGTCCTCGCGATCCCGATCGGACAGCCGCGTCACCGCCAACTCGGTGGACCGGTCTGGGAGTGTCCCCACCGCACTCACCTTTCATCAGCCGTTCTTCTTAGTTGGCGAGATTCTTCCCTACTCTGATAGATTCGTCAAACAGGAGGGTGGCAATGGCGATGGCGATGCGCGACGACCTGCGGGTCGGACTGACCATGTTCGGCTGGCGGACCGGCTTACGGTTCCAGGCCGCGCTCGGCGATCCGCTGGCCAAGGTGCTCAGCCGGGGACCCGACGCGCAGCCCTACCCGCTCTACGAACTGGTCCGGGACCGGGGTGACCTGACCCGCAGCAAGCTCGGTGTCCACGTCACCGCGTCACACGAACTGGCCAACTCGATCCTGCGGGACAGCAGGTTCGGCGTGCAGAGCAGCGCCGGGCTCAGCCGGGACGAGTGGCAGTCCGGGCCCGGTCAGGACCGTGGTCCGGTCAACCCGATCGAGCACTCGTTCCTGTCCATCGACCCGCCCCGGCACACCCGGCTGCGCAGGCTCGTCGCGCCGTGGTTCACCCCGCGTGCGCTGCGCGACCGGACCGAGCGGATCGAACAGGTGGTGGCCCGGTTCCTGGACGAACTCGCCGACCGCCGCCAGTTCGACCTGATCGGGGACTTCGCCGTCCGCGTACCCATTCAGGTGATCTGTGACCTGCTCGGCGTGCCGGACTCGGAGTACTCGAAGTTCCTGCGCTGGGGCGCCAATGTCGCGCTCTCCCTGGACAGCATCTGGACCCTCGGCCAGTACCGGCAGCTCCAGGCGTCCCTGGTCGAGATGCGGGCGTTCTTCGGTGACCTGCTGGCGCAGCGTCGGGTCCACCCCACCGACGACGTGGTCGGCGAACTGGTCAAGGCCGAGTCGGCGGGCGGTGAGCCGGTCACCGAGGACGACCTGCTGGCCACCGCGGAACTGCTGCTGGTGGCCGGTTTCGAAACCACGGTCAACCTGATCGGCAACGGCGCGCTGCAACTGCTGCACAACCCGGACGCCAGGGAGTGGCTGCTCGCCAACCCGGACCGGGCGGGCGACCTGGTGGAAGAGGTGCTGCGGCACGACCCGCCGGTGCAGCACACCATGCGGCTGACCCACGAGCCGCTCACCCTGGCCGGTGTCGACCTGCCGGCCGACACCGGGATCGTCCTGCTGCTGGCCGGGGCCAACCGTGACCCGGCGGTGTTCGATCGGCCCGCCCACTTCGACCCGACCAGGGCCAACAGTCGCGAGCACATCGCGTTCTCCGCCGGTGTGCACTACTGCCTCGGCGCAGGCCTGGCGCGGATCGAAGCCACGGTGGCGCTACGGGCGCTGTTCGAGCGGTACCCGGCCCTGCGCGCCGGCGGCCCGATCGCCCACCGCAGGACACGCAACATCCACGGTGTCCTGCGCCTGCCGGTCTACGGCCAGCCGGTTCGCCGTACCCAGCCGGCCCAGGCCAGCTGAGTCAGTTGGACGGTTCGGTCGAGATGTTCAGCCGGACGATGCCCGACTCAAGATCAATGGGACCGGCGCCGGACTCGTGGTCATCGACCTTCGCGACGGCGACCCATTCCTTGCGCTCGTGCACATGCTTGCGCGACGGCCCGAACAACGTGTCCAGTTCCACGCCCACCAGGTCCACGGGATCCTTGGGCTGCCGGCGTTTCGACCGCCGTCGGCGCTTGCGCAGTGTCACGACTTCCACGGTACGCCGCAGCGCGCCCGCGCCAACAGCCCGATTCGGGGGACCCGACCGCATCAGCTCGGCTAGACTGGTAGCGCTGCGTCGTAAGCGCAGTTCAATCCGTGTCTCGTGAGGAGTGACTCCTTCGGTGCGCCACGCACCTTCACCCAGCGGCGATAGCCAGCCGGGGTGCAGCCCCGGCGGCCATATCAGCCCGGATCGCCGTGCGAGCGGAGTCGCGAGGTGACCGGATATCTCTACAACGCGCTCGGTGTCGTCGCCGTGCTCGTGCTCACCGCGTGTGCCGCGGTCTTCGTCGCGGCCGAGTACGCCCTGACCACGCTGGAACGTGTCCAGGTGGAGCGCCACCTCCAGGAGGTGGGCGACCGCAGGGCCCAGCAGATCGCCCGCGCGCACCACTCGCTGTCCTTCCAGCTCTCCGGTGCCCAGCTCGGCATCACCATCACCACGCTGGCCACCGGTTACCTGGCCGAACCGTCCATCGCGGGCCTGCTGCGCCCGGTGCTGACCGACATCGGTCTGCCCGAGGGCGCCGCCGAGCCGATCAGCCTGGCCGTCGCGCTCCTGTTGGCCACCACGGTGTCCGTGGTGTTCGGCGAACTCGTACCCAAGAACCTGGCCATCGCGCACGCCCTGGCCACCGCGCGGGCGGTGGCCGGCGTGCAGACCACGTTCTCCACGGTGTTCCGCTGGCTGATCGCGGCACTCAACCGGTCGGCCAACCTGGTGGTCAAGCGCCTGGGAGTGGCACCGGCCGAGGAGCTGCGTTCGGCCAGGTCACCCCAGGAGCTCGGGTCGCTCGTCCGGACGTCGGCCGAGCAGGGCACGTTGGACCAGAGCACGGCGACGCTGCTGGACCGGTCGCTGCGGTTCGGTGACCTGACCGCCGAGGAACTGATGACGCCGAGGCTGCGGGTCGAGTCGCTGCCCACCGACGCCACGGTGCACGACCTGGTGCTGGCCAGCATGCGCACCGGGCTGTCCCGGTTCCCGGTGCACGAGGGCGACCTGGACGACGTGCGCGGTGTCGTGCACGTGAAGCAGGTGTTCGGGGTGCCGGTCGCCGAGCGCACGTCGACTGCGGTCGCCACGCTGGCCATGCCGGTGCCCACCGTGCCGGAGACGCTGGCCGCCGACGTGCTGCTGGAACGCCTGCGTGATTCGGGGCTCCAGGTGGCGATGGTGGTGGACGAGTACGGCGGCACGGCGGGCCTGGTCACGATGGAGGACCTGGTCGAGGAGATCGTCGGCGACGTCCGCGACGAGCACGACCGGGGCGAGGCGCCGCCGGTGCGGCCGCTGGGCCGGACCAGCTGGCTGGTCTCCGGGCTGCTGCGGGACGACGAGGTCGCCGAGGCCACCGGGTTCCGGATGCCGGAAGGCGAGTACGAGACCGTGGCCGGCCTGGTGCTGGCCCGGTTGGGCGAGATACCCGAGGTCGGCGACGAGGTCCGGGTGGACGGCTGGCGGATCACCGTGCTGCTGATGGACCGCCACCGGATCGCCGAACTTCGACTGTCCAAAGTGGTGGACGGGCCGGCGGAGGCCGCGGGATGAACATCACACTGTCCCTTTTCATCACCGTGTTGCTGTTGCTGGGCAACGCCTTCTTCGTCGGCGCCGAGTTCGCGGTGATCACTGCCCGCCGCGACCGGTTGGAGGCGCTGGCCGAGGAGGGCAGGGCGCGAGCCAGGATCGCGATCCGCGCCGGGCACGAGCTGCCGCTGCTGATCGCGGGCGCGCAGCTCGGTGTCACGGTGTGCTCGCTGGGCCTTGGCGCGTTGGCCGAACCGGCCATCTCCGACCTGTTGGAACGGCCGTTCGGCGCGTTCGTGCCGGACACCGTGCTGCACGTGGTCGGTTTCGTCCTCGCGCTGTGCATCGTGACGATGCTGCACACCATGTTCGGCGAGATGGTGCCCAAGAACCTGGCACTGGCCGGGCCGGAGCGGGCCGCGATGTGGCTGGTGCCGGTGCACTTCGCGTTCTGCCGTTTCACCCGGCCGCTGCTGGTGATGTTCACCGCGATGGCCAACGCGGTGCTGAAACTGTTGCGGGTCACCCCGAAGGGCGAGTTGGACAACGCGTACACCACGGACGAACTGGCATCGCTCATCGCGGAGTCGCGCGAGGAGGGCCTGCTGGACGGCCCGGAGTCACGGCGGCTGGTGCAGACGCTGTCCTCGGCGGAGCACACCGTTGCCGATGTGTTGGTGCCGCTGGCCAGGCTGACGTCACTGCCGGCCGCGCCCACCGTGGGCGACGTGGCGACCGTCGTCGCGGCGACCGGCTTCTCCCGGTTCCCGCTGCGCGCCGAGGACGGCAGGCTGGTCGGCTACCTGCACGTCAAGGACGTGCTCGACCTGCTGGACGACGATCCGACCGAACCGGTGCCCCGAGCGCGAATCCGCGGCCTGCCCGAGGTGCCGACCGACGCCCGGCTGGACGAGGCGCTGACCGCACTGCGCCGATCCAACAGCCACCTGGCCAAAGCGGTCCAACCGGACGGCGCGGTGATCGGCGTCGTGGCGCTGGAGGACGTGGTCGAGGAGTACGTCGGCACGGTCCGCGACGGGACTCACGTGGCGGCCGGCTGATCAGCGGTTGAGCAGGAGCACGATGAAGATCGTCAGCACCGCGCCGACCACCAGCAGCGCGGCGAATCTGCCGCTGCGCCAACCACCCTGCCACCCACTGTCCTGCATGCGGCACACCGTAAACCAGGTGCGCGAACGGCTGCCAGGCGGCAGGCTCGGGCCGTGGAGTTTCTGCCCGGTTTGCGCCTTGCCGCAACTTTCTACGACGGTGCCGTCCGCCCGCTGCTGGACGAGTACTTCCCCGGCCTGCCGCACGCGGCTGCCCTGATCGGCTACGGCTCGGAGGTCCTCGGGTTCGACACCGCGAGATCCACCGACCACAACTGGGGTCCCCGGCTCCAGGTCTTCCTGCCCGACGCGAGCCGCCGGGCCGCCATCGAGTCGGTACTCGCCGACCGGCTGCCGGCCACCTGGCGCGGCTACCCGACGGCGTTCACCTTCACCCAGGAGGCGGACCAGGTCGCCAGGCAGCGCGTCGAGGTGGCCTGCCTCGCCGACTGGCTGAACGGCTGGCTCGGCTTCGACCCGACGGACGGCGTCACCGTCACCGACTGGCTGGCCATGCCGACCCAGCGGCTGGCCGAGGTCACCCAGGGCGCCGTCTACCACGACGGCGCCGGCGACCTGACCGCCGTGCGGGCCGCACTGGCCTGGTACCCGGACGATCTCTGGCGCTACGTGCTGGCCTGCCAGTGGCAGCGGATCAGCCAGGAGTGGGCGTTTCCCGGCCGCTGCGCCGAGGTCGGCGACAACCTCGGTTCACTGGTGGTCGCCGCCCGCCTGGTGCGCGACATCATGCGGTTGTGCCTGCTGATGCGCCGTGTCTATCCGCCCTACAGCAAGTGGCTGGGCACCGCGTTCGCCCGCCTGCCCGGGCTCGGTGACCTACCGGCCCACCTGACCGGCGCGCTGTCCGCACCGGACTGGCCGGCGAGGGAGGACCACCTCGTCGCCGCCTACCGCGCGGTCGCCGTGCTGCACAACGAACTCGCACTGACCGAGCCGGTGGCCACGGACATCCAGCCGTTCTTCGACCGGCCGATCCGAATCATCGGCGGGGCCAGGTTCCGCGGAGCGCTGTTGGCCACCGTCGACGATCCGGCCATCAAGAAGCTCCCACTGACCGGCACCGTCGACCAGTTCGTGGACAGCGTGGAAGCCCTGGGGGACAACGAGTTCACCAGGGCGATCACGACTCAGCCGACGTAGGCCGCCAGCGGCGGGCACGAGCAGACCAGGTTGCGGTCACCCTTGGCACCGTCGATCCGGCGCACCGGCGGCCACACCTTGGGCGCAGCCGTGCCGGCCGGGAACGCCGCCTCGTCCCGGCTGTACGGGTGGTCCCACTGGCCGATCACCGATGCCGCCGTGTGCGGGGCGTTGCGCAGCGGGTTGTCGTCGGCGGGCCAGGAACCGGCACCGACCTTGTCGATCTCCTGCCGGATCGCGATCATCGCGTCGCAGAACCGGTCGAGTTCGAGCAGGTCCTCGCTCTCGGTCGGCTCCACCATGAGCGTGCCGGCCACCGGGAACGATGTCGTCGGCGCGTGCAGGCCGTAGTCGGCCAGCCGCTTGGCCACGTCCTCCACGGTGACACCTGTGGCCTTGGTGATCGGCCGCAGATCCAGGATGCACTCGTGCGCCACGAAACTGGCCGTGCCACCGGTGTGGTCCCGACCGGCGTAGAGCACCGGGAAGTGCTCGTCCAGCCGCCGCGCCACGTAGTTGGCCGCCGCGATGGCGGTCAGCGTGGCCCTGCGCAGCCCGTCGGCGCCCATCATCCGGACGTACGCCCACGAGATCGGCAGGATCGACGCGCTGCCCCACGGTGCCGCGCTGATCGGCCCGACTCCGGTGGCCGGACCGGCGGTGGGCTGGAGCGGGTGGTTGGGCAGGAACGGGGCCAGGTGCGCACGCACGCCGATCGGCCCGACGCCGGGACCGCCGCCGCCGTGCGGGATGCAGAACGTCTTGTGCAGGTTGAGGTGTGACACGTCGGCACCGAACTTGCCGAACCGGGCCAGGCCGATGAGCGCGTTCAGGTTCGCGCCGTCCACGTACACCTGGCCGCCCGCGTCGTGCACCACGGCGCACACGTCCCGCACGGTGTCCTCGTACACGCCGTGCGTCGACGGGTAGGTGACCATGATCGCGGCCAGGTCGTCGGCGTGCCGCTGTGCCTGCGCCCGCAGGTCGGCCATGTCGATGTTGCCGCCGTCGTCGCACTTGACGACGACGACCCGCATCCCGGCCATCACCGCGCTGGCCGCGTTCGTGCCGTGCGCGCTGCTCGGGATCAGGCACACGTTCCTGGCCTGCTGCCCACGGTCGCGGTGGTAGGCGCGGATGGCCAGCAGCCCGGCCAGTTCGCCCTGGCTGCCGGCGTTGGGCTGGATGCTGACCGCGTCGTAACCGGTCATCTCGGCCAGCCACCCCTGGAGGTCGACGACGATCCGCAACATGCCCTGCGCGTCCTCGACCGGCGCGAACGGGTGCAGATCGGCGAACTCCGGCCAGGTGACCGGCTCCATCTCGGCGGTGGCGTTGAGTTTCATCGTGCACGAGCCGAGCGGGATCATGCTGCGGTCCAGTGCCACGTCCTTGTCCGCGAGCGACCGCAGGTAGCGCAGCAGGGACGTCTCCGAGTGGTGCCGGTGGAACACCGGGTGGGTCAGGAAGTCACTGGTCCGCAGCAGGCCGGTCGGCGTCAGCACCTCGGCGGCCGCCGAGTCCACCTGGTCCGGGTCGGCGCTCACCCCGAACGCGTCCCACACCAGGCGCAGGTGCTCCCGGGTGGTGGTCTCGGCGCACGTGATGCCGACCCGGTCGGCGTCCACCAGCCGCAGGTTCACACCATGCGAACGGGCCGCCGCGACGACATCCGCCGCCCGGCCCGGCACGGTGGCCACGACGGTGTCGAAGAACGCGGTGCCCCCGACTGTCACTCCCCCGCCACGCAGACCCTCGGCCAGCGTCGTCGCCATCCGGTGCGTCCTGGTGGCGATCGCGCGCAGGCCGTCCGGCCCGTGGTACACGGCGTACATCGAGGCCATCACGGCGAGCAGCACCTGAGCCGTGCAGATGTTGCTGGTCGCCTTCTCCCGGCGGATGTGCTGCTCGCGGGTCTGCAGCGCCAGCCGGTAGGCCAGCGCGCCGTCCGCGTCCACGCTCACCCCGACCAGCCGGCCGGGCAGGTTGCGCTCCAGGCCGGTGCGCACCGCGAGGTAACCGGCGTGCGGGCCGCCGAAACCGATCGGCACCCCGAACCGCTGCGTCGAGCCGACCGCCGCGTCGGCACCGATCTCGCCCGGCGGCCGGAGCAACGTCAGCGCCAGCGGATCGGCGGCGACCACGACCAGCGCGCCACGCTCGTGGGCGGCCTCGATCAGTGCCGCGTGGTCGCGGAGCACACCGGACGCGCCGGGGTAGGACAGCAGCAGGCCGAAGAAGTCGCCGTCGGGCAGGCCATCGGTGACATCGGCGACGACCACGTCGATGCCCAGCGGCTCGGCCCTGGTCTGGATCACCGCGATGCTCTGCGGCAGCGTGTCGGCGTCGACGACGAACCGGGCCGACGGGGACTTGCCGGCCCGCCGCAGCAGCGTCATCGCCTCGGCGGCCGCGGTGGCCTCGTCCAGCATCGACGCGTTCGCCACCGGCAGGCCGGTCAGGTCGCCGACCATGGTCTGGAAGTTGAGCAGGGCCTCCAGCCTGCCCTGCGAGATCTCCGGCTGGTACGGCGTGTACGCGGTGTACCAGGCCGGGCTCTCCAACACGTTGCGCCGGATCACCGGCGGCGTGACGGTGCCGTGGTAGCCGAGGCCGATCATCTGCACCATCGGCCGGTTGGTGGCGGCCAGCGCCCGCAGCTCGGCCAGCGCCTGTGCCTCGGTGGCCGGGTCCGGGATACCGACGACGTGCGCGGTCTGCTCGCGGATCGACGGCGGGATGGCCCGGTCGGCCAGTTCGTCCAGGGAGCCGACACCGACGACGTCCAGCATCTTCGCCAACTCGGCGGGCCGGGGGCCCACGTGCCGGTCGGCGAAGGACGTGCCGTGTTCCAGGGCGGCCAGCGGAATACGGTCGTCGGTCATGTCGTGCCTCCGTCGGACAGGCGGGCTGGGCAGGCGCCGGACACACGTCCGGTACCACCCTCCCCCTCTGTCCGTACCCGCGACCGCGGGTGCCTGAGAGCTTCGACCAGTGCGTGGGCACTGGACTTGCACCGTCGGCGGGGCCTTACCGGCCCGCTTTCCAGAGGCGTCTCAACCGCGCGGTCCCTGCTGCCTGAGAGGTTCCGGGGAGGAGTTGCTCCTTCGGCGCCGGGCAACAACCACTGCCCGGACTCTCCCGCACGGTTTCTACGACTACCTCTGAAAGCCTACCCTGTACACCCATCCGGACCGGTCGCCGCGCCGGCCGGGCGGTACACCCGCAGCGCGCCCGGCGCCTTCGCCAGTTCGATCCGGCTGGCCACCTCGGTCACCTCGCCGTCCACGGACAGCTCGATGGTGCCGTCCGTCGCCGCCACCACCAGGTCGGACCGCACACTCGGCTGGTAGGCAGGGCACCAGCGCAGTGTCCCGGTGAGCACGGCCAGCACGATCCTGGTGCGCGCGAACCGTTCCGTCGCGTCCACGATGCGGACGTCGAGCAACCCGTCGTCCAGCCGGGACCGGTGGGTCGGCGCGAAGCCGATCGGCTGGTAGCGGCAGTTACCGGCGTACAGCATCCACAGCTGCCGCAGCTCGCCGTCCACCACCATGTCCTGTGGCGCCGCGTGGCGCAGGATGTGCACCAGGCCGACGAGCATCGCGGGCCACTTGCCGAGCCTGCCCTCCCAGTGCTCCCGGAACCGCACGAGGTCCACGTACAGGCCGATGCTAGAGGTGTTGACGAACACCTGGTCACCGGCCGTGCCCAGGTCGACGCGGACGGCCTGGCCGGCGCGCAGTGCCATGATCGCGTCGGCCGCCGTGTCCACACCGAGGTCCCTGGCGAAGTGGTTCAGCGTGCCGGCCGGGACGACCAGCAGCGGCACGTCCTTGCCGGCCGCGATCCGGGCCGCGAGATTGATCGTGCCGTCGCCGCCCGCGACCCCGAGTACCGAGCATCGCCTTGCCGCGTCCTCGATGACGGTCGGCAGGTCGTCGTCGGGGCTCGCGATGACGATCTCGGCGGCCGGCAGTTCGTCGGCCAGTACCCGCAGCACCGCGTCGTGCGACGTGCCGGCCTTGGCGTTCGTCACCAGAACCAGGCCCTGCCCGGTCGGTTCGGCCGGCACCGGTCGGCTCGGCGCACCCGATTCGGCGGGTCCCTGCGGGGTCAGCGGCCACCACCACCTGGTCAGCAGGCCGGCGGCGACACCGAGGCTCACCCCGGCGACCACGTCGGACGGATAGTGCGCGCCGACAGCGACCCGCGAGCCGGCCACAGCGGCGGCCAGTGCGGCCACCGGCACGCCGAGCAGCGGGCTCTCCAGCACCACACCCGTGGTGAAGGCGGCGGCGGACGCGGAGTGGCCGGACGGGAACGACGTGGTGCGCGGCGCCTTGACCAGCCTGCGGGCCAGCGGTGTCAGGTCGACGGCCGGTCTCGCGCGGCCGACCACCTGCTTGCTGACGACGTTGGCCACCGCACTGGCCAGCGACAACGCGACCAGGCCGCGCAGCGCGCCACGCCTCGCCGAACGGTTCCGGGTGGCGGCGAGCGCACCGGCGACACCGAGCCAGAGCCGGCCGTAGTTGGCCGACCGGCCCAGTGTGGGCAGCACCTGGTCGAGCAGCACGGAATCGGTCCGCGCGACCTCGCTCATGACTCGCCGGTCGATCGCACCAATCCAGGACTTGCGCCTCATCGGCAAAGCCTACGAATGGTTGGGCCGCGGTGCTGATCGAACCGGGGCTGAGCGAAACTCAGCCTGTGCGGCGGGCCCGGCGGTGTCGAGCCAGTTCGTCCTCGGGGACCAGTTCGATCGCGCCGCCGTCGGCCCGTTCGGCCGGGAAGTCGTGGATCGTGCCGCTGATCTCGCGCATGGCGCCGCTGACCGCGATGCCGAACACGCCTTGGCCGCCCTGCAGCAGGTCGACCACCTCTTCCGGCGACGTGCACTCGTAGACCGTGGTGCCGTCGCTGAACAGCGTGATCTTGGCCAGGTCGGCGACCCCGCGCTTGCGCAGGTGCTCCACCGCGACCCGGATGTTCTGCAGCGATACGCCGGTGTCCAGGAGGCGCTTGACCACCTTCAACACCAGGAGGTCCTTGAACGAGTACAGCCGCTGCGAACCGGAGCCGTGCGCTGTCCGGATGGACGGCGCGACCAGCCCGGTGCGGGCCCAGTAGTCAAGCTGCCGGTAGGTGATCCCGGCGATCTGGCACGCGGCCGCGCCCCGGTAGCCGACCAGTTCGTCCGGCAGTGAGGCGTCCGGGAACAGCGCGGCCTGCTCGCCCTGCTCGGCCCTACTGCTGCCGGCCTGGTCAGGCATTTCGTGCACCACGCCTGCCTCCCCTCGTCCGGCCCGTCCTGGGCCGGTGAACGCGGCCCTTCGTCCCCGGATGGGGCGACCGGCCGCGCTCCCACGACGGTGTCGCCCCCTCGCGGGGCCGCACCGTCGTGTTGCGGTGAGTTCGACGGTAGGTCCGGCCGGCGAGCGGGTCAACGCGACTCGCGGTCCACCCGAGTCCTGCTCGTACGGATTTTTGAGCCGAGCCGCCCGATTCGGGTCTCAGTGGTGCGAAATGAGAGCCAAGTGGGGGTACGCCCCCAGGTGCCGGTGCCGCTCAGGTGTCGGCGCCCCGGAAGTCCTCCGGCGAGACCGAGTCCAGGAACTCCCGGAACTTCTCGACCTCGTCCTCCTGCTCGTCGGGGATGATCAGGCCGGCTTCGGCCAGCACCGACTCCTCGGCGTGGATCGGCACGCCGACCCGCAGGGCCAGGGCGACCGAGTCACTGGGGCGGGCGGAGACCCGGATGTCGCCGTCGAAGACAAGTTCCGCGTAGAACGTGCCTTCCTGCAGGTCGGTGATGCGGACCTGCTCCAGCTCCCGGCCGAGGGCGGCGATGATCTCCTTGAGCAGGTCGTGGGTCAACGGGCGGGGCGGGCGGACACCCTGCTGCTCCAGCGCGATGGCGGTCGCCTCGACGGAGCCGATCCAGATCGGCAGGTACCGGTCGCCCTCGGTTTCGCGCAGCAGCAGGATCGGCTGGTTGGCCGGCAGTTCGACTCGAACACCGACGACTCGCATCTCGCTCATCTGAAGTGTTCCTTTCCCTGCCACTGCGGCGATACAGCACCGACACCACACCGACTACGACGCCCGGTCGACACTCTCGTTGACGCTGTCCCTGTTGACGCTACCCGTCAGACGCGAGCAACGCTCGCTCCTCTTGAGATGATCATGGTCACGATACGCATCCTGGAATACCACCATGACCGTAGAGTGGAGGGTTCTCAACCTCCTGCGAGCGCCCGCAACCCAGCCTTGACCAACAAGGTGTGCAGCGTTACGGAAAGCGCGGCCAGTTCCCGGCGCATCTCCTCGGCCCTGGCCCTGGTCGCCGGGTCCGGATTCCGGTCCAGCGGCGCCACGATCTGCGCCAACAGACCGACTTCCCGGTCCGCGGACGCCCGGAAGGCGCGCAGGTGCCTCGGCTCGATGCCGAACTCGGTCATCGCGCGGGCGGTCGTGGCGACGACGACGGCAGCGGCATCGTAGGTGCCCGCCGGATCGGCCCTGATCAGCCCGTACTGCTCCAACTCGGCGAACAGCACGGTGTCGATGCCGGCTCCGGCGACGACGTCGTCGCGGGACAGGCGCCGATCGTCGACGGGCTCGTCGAAGGTGTCCGGCGGCACCGGCAGCGCGGGCACGGCGGTCAACGGCCGGGCGGCCGCCGCCCGCCGAGAGTCCTCGACAGCAGCGGTGTCGGCGGCCGCCAACTGCTCCCGGATGACCTTCAGCGGCAGGTAGTGATCGCGCTGCGCGGCCAACACGAACCGCAGCCGCGCCACGTCGACCGCGGTGAACTGCCGGTATCCGGACCCGGTCCGTGCCGGGCTGATCAGCCCCTCGGATTCGAGAAACCGGATCTTCGAGATCGTGACGTCCGGGAAATCGGGGCGAAGCTGGGCCAACACCGCCCCGATACTCAACCCGTCACGAGGTGGCCGCGCGGCAGCGGTCACCGAACGCCCTGGCCTCCGCCTGCGGGACCAGTCAGGAACACCAGGCGGAACTTGCCGATCTGTACCTCGTCGCCATTGGCCAGTACGGCCTGGTCGACCGGTTCCCGGTTGACGTAGGTGCCGTTCAGGCTGCCCACGTCGATCACCACGAACTCGCCGCCCTCACGCCGGAACTCGGCGTGCCGACGGGACACGGTGACGTCGTCGAGAAAGATGTCGCTGTCCGGGTGCCGGCCAGAACTGGTGGTGTCCCTGTCCAACAGGAACCGGGAGCCGGCGTTCGGCCCCCGCTTGACCACGAGCAGAGCGGAACCGACTGGCAGCGCATCGACTCCGGCAATGGCAGGCTCGCTGGCCGGTGCAGCCTCGGCCGGCGCACCTTCGACCTCGGCCAGGAAGTCCGCCCGGAAAACAGACGTTGACTCCGCGGCCTGCTCCGGCGGAATGCCGGGCCCGTCGTTCGTGCTCACCTGCGCTCTCCTCCTGCTTGTGGATTCGTCGTGACCGTCCCAACGTACCGTGCCCGACCTCTCACGATGGCGCAGGCTCCCCCACCAGAGGCGCACACGTCGAAAGATCGCCGTCACCCCTGTTCCGTGAGCTTCTGGTATGCCTCCGCGCCCAGCAGCTCGTCGACCGTGCTGGGGTCGGTGACCCGGATGTCGATCATCCAGCCCTCGCCGTACGGATCGGAGTTGACCAGTTCCGCTTGCGAGTCAAGGCTTTCGTTGCGTGCCACGATCTCGCCGTCCAGCGGCGAGAAGATGTCGGAAACGCTCTTGGTGGACTCGACCTCGCCGATCGCCTGACCGGCCGTCACCTGCTCGCCCTGCTCCGGGAGCTGGACGAAGACGACGTCGCCGAGCTGTTCCTGGGCGTAGTCGGTGATACCGACGCGTACCGTGTCCGGTCCGGTGCGGACCACCCATTCATGCTCCTGGGTGTATTTCAGCTCCTCGGGCACCACCTGCGGGCTTCCCTTCTCTTCCTACTGCCGCACTCGCCGTGCGCCGGCAATCTATCCAACGTGCTGTTGCGGCCCTTGCCGGGGACGCCGAACAGCGATCACGACCTGCGCGATGTACAGCACTCCGGTCCAGACGTACAGCGTGGTACCCCAGACGGTGAACGCGTATCCGAAGGGCATCGCCAGCCACGCGATCGCGGGCACGGCCCTGGCGAGCAGCAGCAACGGGAACGCGTAGAGCAGCGTGAACGTGGCCGCCTTGCCGATGTAGTTCACCTCGGGCGGTGTGTAGCCCGCCCGGCGCAGCACGGCCAGCGCCAGTCCGACGACGACGTCCCTGCCGATCAGCAGCACCGCGAGCCACCACGGCACGATCCCGCGCACCACGAAGGCGATCAGCGTGGCGAAGATGTACAGCCGGTCGGCGGCGGGGTCGAGCAGCGCGCCCAGCCTGCTGGCCTGGTTGAGCCAGCGGGCCAGCTTGCCGTCCAGCCAGTCGGACGCACCGCTGGCCACCAGCACGATCAGCGCGGCCAGATCGGCGTGCGGGCCGAGCAGCAGCCACAGGAACACCGGCACGCCGACCAGCCGCAGCACACTGAGCGCGTTGGGCAGGGTGACGACGCGTTCGCGCGGCACGGCAGTCTCCTGCTCGGTGCCGGCTGGTGTGGCGGTGTCCCGACCGTCATCGGTCGGCGCCGGCACGGGGTCGGCCTGTGCCACTGTTCCTCCCGCCGATTCGTTGGCGACGCGCGCGATCAGCGTGCCATAGGCCTTGGCGCGCCAGCGGCGCGGGAAGGCCAGGAGCGAAGCGACCGCCGAATCCGAGCGGGGTGTTGCGTCGAGCGCTGGTGGTCAGCGCTTGCAGGTGCGGCTCCAGCCGCGGTGCTGCAGATCGGCTCCACTGAGGGCGACAGCCCGGCCCTTGTCGTCCACGCCCATCCACCGGGACCGCCCGCCGACCGGCTCCAGGACGTAGGCGTGGCCACGGCTCCACACCACGCTGCACGGTGCCGTGGGCAGCTTGTCCCCCACGGGTTGGGCGACCTTGGACGTTTCCGACATGGATCTCATTGTTGGGCGATACCTCCATCAGGAGCGTCGCATGGCGCGCTCGATGTGTTAACTCCAAGAGGATTTTCGGCATCACCCGCTGCCGTTCGCGGCGTTCCAGGGCATCGCTCGACCACCGCGCCACTTCGCTCGCCGGACGGAAGTCGATCAAGCAGCCCGGCTCATCGACCACACAACGCCACGACCGCCCACCGACAGCGACCAACCGCACGTCGTAGTGGACGGCGAGTTGACCCTTCAGACAGACGAATCGGCCCTCCGCACGGGTGCGGAAGGCCGATGTCGGGATGCCCCGGAGTCAGCGGCCACCGGTGGGCAGTTCGTCGGTCACCAGCTCGGTGGGTGACTCGCCGGACGCGTCGGCGGCCACGGCCGCCAGTTCCACGCCGACCGGCTCGACGTTCGTGACGGTCGGCTTGCGCCGCGGCGAGCACAGCAGCGACGCCACGGCGCCGATCAGGCACGCCGCGATGGCGAACGAGAAGGCCACGGCGAGACCGTCGGCGAACGGTCCGGAGATCAGGCTCGGGAAGAAGCTCCGGCCGGTCAGGAACTGCGCCTGGTCCGGGGACAGGTGCCCGACCACCGGACCCAGGATCGTCTGGATCGGGTTGTAGCCGAGGAACGCGGCGAACAGGACCGCCACCGCCGGCAGGTGCGCCACCTGGCTCGCCGCTGCCGCCGGCACGCCGTGTGCCGTCAGGCCGGTGCTCAGCGCGGCCGGCAGGTGCGCCGACAGACCCGCGATGATCAGGCTGAAGAAGATGCCGATGGACAGCACCATCGCCGAGTTCTGGAACGTGGCCGTCATGCCGGCGCCGGCACCCCGGGCGTTGTTCGGCAGGCTGTTCATGATCTCGGCCCGGTTGGGCGACGCGAACATGCCCATGCCGATCCCGTTGACCACCAGGATCCCGGCGAACACCAGGTAGTTGAAGTTCACCGGCAGCGCGATCAGCAGGCCGAACGTGCCGGCCGTGATGAGCAGGCCGACCGAGGCGAACATCCTGGTGCCGATCCTGTCCGAGATGATGCCGGACAGCGGCGCGGACAACAGGAAGCCGAACGTCATCGGCAGCATGTAGATGCCGGCCCACAGCGGGGTCTGCGCGAAGCTGTAGCCGTGCTGCGGCAGCCAGACCCCCTGTAGCCAGAGGATCAGGATGAACTGGAGGCCACCCCGGCCCAGCGCGGCCGTCAGGTTCGCGACGTTGCCGGCCGTGAACGATCGGATCTTGAACAGCGACAGGTTGAACAGCGGGTTGGCCACCCGGGTCTCGATGATGCCGAAGGCGACCAGCACCACGATGCCGCCGATCAGCCCGGTGAGCACCAGCGGGCTGGTCCAGCCCATCGTGTGGTGGCCGTAGGGCTGGATGCCGTAGGTGATGGCCACCAGGACCGCGATCAGGCCGACCGCGAACGTGATGTTGCCCCACCAGTCCATCTTCGCCTTCTGGCGGACACCGGTGTCGTGCAGCTTGTAGTAGGCCCAGATGGTGCCCAGCACGCCGACCGGCACGGACACCAGGAAGATCAGGTGCCAGTTGATCGGCGCGAGCACGCCACCGATGACCAGGCCGAGGAACGAGCCCGCGATGGCGGCGACACCGTTGATGCCCATGGCCAGACCGCGCTGGTTGGACGGGAACGCGTCGGTGAGGATGGCGCTGGAGTTGGCCATCAGGAACGCGCCGCCGATGCCCTGGATGATGCGCCAGCCGATCAGCCACAGCGCACCGGCGGCCCCCTGCTGCCACGTGACGGCCAGCAGGATCGACGACACGGTGAACACGGCGAAGCCGAGGTTGTACATCTTGGCCCGGCCGAACATGTCACCCAGCCGGCCGAAGCTCACCACCAGCACGGCGGTGACGACCAGGAACCCCATGATCATCCACAGCAGGTAGCTGGTGTTGCCCGCTTCGAGTGGATTGACGCCGATGCCCTTGAAGATGTCGGGCAGTGCGATCAGCACGATGGACGAGTTGATGGTGGCGATCAGCATGCCCAACGTGGTGTTGGACAGCGCGATCCACTTGTAACGGGGTCCGAGTTCAGCTGGTGTGCGCGCCTGCCGACGTTGGCGGGGCTGGATCCGGTTCGAGCCAACCGGTTCCTGATCTGCGGTTTCCCGCTGGGCAGTTGACACCACTTGACCTCCGAAGATTTGCTTATCCTAGGCTAACTAATTTGTTTGCCTTGTACAAGCAGTTTTCGGATTGTCGGCAGTGAGACGTCTCACTGGCCAGGCAGGACGTCTCCCAGCACGGCCTGGACGTCGATCTCCACCCGGAGTGTGGTGCCGATCAGGGTTATCCCGGCCCGGACGACCTGGTTGTACGTGATGGCGAAATCGTCCCGGCGCAACTCGGTCACGACCCGGAACGCCGCCCTCGTGCCACCCCAGGAATCAGGTCCGACACCGAGATAGTCCAGAGCCAGCGGCACCGCCCTGGTGATGCCGTTCAACGTCAGTTCGCCGTCCACGCGCCATTTCTGGCCACCGAGCGACGTCAGCGACGAACCCCGGTACTCGATCACCGGATGCTCGTCCACACCGAGGAAGTCAGCCGACCGCAGGTGGTCGTCGCGCATCTTGCTGCCGGTGTCGATGCTGGCCGCCTGGATGGTCGCCGTCACCGTGGACCGCTCCACCGGCCGCGTCACCTCGATCCGACCACCGAACTCGGCGAACCTGCCCCGCACGCTGGCCATGCCGAGATGACGCGCGGTCACGCTGATCAGGGTGTGCGCCGGATCGATCGTCCAGCTGCCCGGCGCCGGCAGGTCGTCATCGCCGGTGCGGGCCAGCGACAGCACACCGAGCGCGGCCGACCCGCTCCCGGTCACCAGTGCCGTCCGCGCCATCGGGTCGAACCCGCCCGCGGTCAGGATCGCCGTGTAGGTGCCGGCCGGCAGCGGTTCGGTGGCCAGCCTGCCGTCCTCGTCGGCCAGCACCCTGGCCACCTGGGCGCCGAGTGTGTCGGTCACCGTCAGGACTGCGCTGGCCACCGGCCAGCCGTCGGTGGTCCGCGCCTGCGCGGTCACGCCCCGCCGGGCCATCGACGGTGAAGCGGGATTCATCCGGCATCCTCCAACTCTGCGAACGACCAGGGCGTGTTTCATAAGTCTTCTCCGAGCGAGCGTCGCGCAGCCGGAAAACGGACTTGTGAAACACGCCTAACCGGCCTCGGGGTGACCGAGTCGCACGTCGTGCTGGCCCAGTTCGCCGCCGTTCATCCGCAGCGTGCTGGCCACCGGTGGGTAACCGCTGGCGATCACGGTGTAGTCGCCCTCCGGCAGGTCGGAGAACGCGTACTCGCCGGTGTCGTCGGTGGTCGTCATCGCCACCACGTTGCCGGCCCGGTCCAGCAGGGTGATCCTGGCGTCCGGCACCGCCCGGCCGTCGCCGACGGTGGCCAGGCCGCGCAGCCGCGAGCCACCGGCCAGTTGCACGTCCTGTTCGCACCGCCCGGTGCCCGGCACGGTCACGCCGACCGCGAACGGCTGGTAGGCATCCGCGCTGACCACCAGCGTGTAGTTGCCCGCGATGAGCTCGTCGAACAGGAACGTGCCGTCCTCGCCGGTGGTGTGCGAGCCGACCACCTCACCGCTGCCGTCGGCCAGGGTCGCGGTGGCCGACACCGGTGTGCCGCGGCCGGCCACCGTCACCGTGCCGGCCAGGCTGCTGGTCCCGGTGAGCAGGACGTCCACCGGGACGGGTGCGTCGCCGACCAGCACCACGGTGGCTTCCGGCTGGTGTGCGGTCGCGGCCGCGATCAGCACGTAGGACCCCGGCTCGGGCACGGGCAGGTCGAAACCACCGTCCGAGCCGGACACGTTCCTGCCGATCTGCCGGCCACCCGAGTCGATCAGGGTGAGCGCGGCGCCGACGATGCCGCTGCCGTCCGACCGGCGCACCCAGCCGTGCACGCCGGGCCCTTCCTGCTGGTACGGAACGAACTCGTCAGTGGCCGATGCCATCAGGGCTCCCGCTGTGCCGGCGCCGTTGGTCCCCGAGACCAGGTGAGCGTCAGTGTTCGAATCAATACCGTCCGGTTCGAATGGTGGCGCGTCCCGCAGCGGCACGCCATCCGTCCTGTCCTCCGCCATCCTGGCCTGGATGCCTGACTGCATGCGCAGCGGGACTTCCTTCATCAACAGCACCAGCACGAACGCGAGCGCGACCACGATGGCGGCCGTGATGAACACCGGGTGCATCGCGTCGGCGAAACCGACCAGGAACGGCCGGGCCAACCGGGGGTCCAGCCGCTGGATGAACGACGAGTCCTGGAGCACCGACGAACTGGCGCCGGACGCGGCGTCGAACCCGGTGCGCACCAGGCTCAGCACCGGCGCGTTGTTCGGATTGGCCACCACGGACGGATCGGTCAGCGCGGCCTGGAAGTCCGATGTCGGCGCGATTCGGGCGAACGCGGCCCCGATCTTCGCACCGACGGTGCTGAACAGGATGGACAGGAACACGGCGGTGCCGAGGGTGCCGCCCATCTGCCGGAAGAACGTGGCCGACGCCGTCGCCACGCCCATGTCCCGCGCCGGCACGGCGTTCTGCACCGCGATGACCAGCGTCTGCATGCAGCCGCCCAGCCCCAGGCCGAACACGAACATCCAGATGTCGGTGTGCGGCAACGGTGTGTCGGCGTTGATCGTGTTCAACCCGACCAGCCCACCCACCATCAGCAGTGTGCCGAAGATCGGGAAGATCTTGTAGCGGCCGGTCCGCGCGGTCAACTGGCCGGACAGGATCGACGACATCATGATGCCGAGCACCAGCGGCAGCACCAGGAGACCGCCCTTGGTCGGCGAGGCGCCCTTCACGATCTGCAAGTACAGCGGGATGACCGACAGCCCGCCGAACATGCCCATGCCGATGATCAGGTTGGCGCCGGAGGTGATGCTGAAGACGCCGTTGCGGAACAGCCGCAGCGGGATCAGCGCGTCGTCCCGCATCAGCCGCTCGACGGCGAGGAACAGCACCAGCCCGACAACGCCGACGCCGTAACACAACCAGGCCCTCGGTGACGTCCAGCCCCACTGCTGGCCCTGCTCCGCGATGATCAACAGCGGCACCAGGCCGATGGTGATGGTGATGGCGCCCCACCAGTCGATCCGGTGGTCGCGCCGGGTGTGCGGAATGCGCAGCACCCTGATCACCACGGCCAGCGCGAGGATGCCGATCGGCACGTTCACCAGGAACACCCAGCGCCAGCCTGCCACGTTCAGGATCTCCGACTGACCGGCCAGGAAGCCGCCGACGACCGGGCCGAGCACGCTGGACGTGCCGAACACGGCGAGGAAGTAGCCCTGGTACCTGGCCCGTTCGCGGGGCGGCACGATGTCGCCGATGATGGCCAGCGCCAACGACATCAGGCCGCCGGCACCGATGCCCTGGAACGCGCGGAACGCGGCCAGTTCGTACATCGAGGTGGCGAACGAGCAGGCGGCCGAGCCGACGATGAAGATCGAGATCGCGGCGATGAAGAACGACTTGCGGCCGTAGATGTCGGACAGCTTGCCGTACAGGGGCGTGGAGATCGTCGACGTGATCAGGTACGCGGTCGTCGCCCACGCCTGGATGTCCAGGCCGTGCAGGTCGTCGGCGATGGTGCGGATCGCCGTGGCCACGATCGTCTGGTCCAGTGCGGCCAGGAACATGCCCAGCATCAGGCCGCTGAACACCAGCAGGATCTGGCGGTGGCTGAGGGCACCGTCGGAGGCGGACGGGGCGGCCGCCGCGTCCGCCGTGGCGCGTCGAGCCTCGGTCGCGGTCATCGTGCCTCTCCCTCGGGCCGCGGGGTGTCGCCGCCGGTATCGCGCTGGTGCGCCTCGATGTCGGTGTTCAGCCGGGCCAGCAGGACGCCGAGCTGGTGGACCTCCTCTTCGGACCAACCCGCCAGCATCCGGGCCATGTTCTCGTTGTGCCGCCTGCGGTTGTTCTGGAAGGCACGTAACCCGTCCGGTGTCGGGGCCAGGATCGACGCCCTGCCGTCCTCCGGATCGGGGCGCCGCTCGATCAGTCCGTGCCGGATCAGCGCCGCGGTCTGTCTGCTCACGGTCGACGTGTCCGCGTAGACGGCTTCGGCGAGCGAGGTCATCCGCCGGGGACCGTCGGTCACCAGGCGGGCGAGCAGGCCGTAGGCCGGGTACTCGATGCCGTCCCGGTTGGGGCCGCCGAACCTGGCCGTGCCGCGCTTGACCACCAGCACGAAGCGCATCAGCTGGTCGGCGAGCCGCACGACCGCTGACGACTGCTGCCGGTCGGTGTCCATGGCGGGATCCATTGGGAGAGCGGTTGGTTGAGCCATACAACCATGGCCCTAGCGGTGTCCCTCGGGCAACCCTGCCGGTGCTTCGGCCACCTCGACGACCGGAACCGGAGCGGTGTGCCGGCGCCGGTCGTAGGGCAGTGCGAACTCCAGGCCGAGCAGCGCGACCAGCACGATCGGCAGTGCCGGCCACGAGCCGAGCAGCACGTTGCGGCGCACGTAGCCTGGCCGGAACTTGGCGTTGAACAGGTACAGCGACTCGACCTGGATCAGTGGGTCGAGCAGGTGCAGCATGCGGTAGCTGACCTGCTCCAACGTGGTCCGCCCGGCACCCCGGTCCAGCAGCGTGCGGAACGCCGCGAAGTTCAGTGAGACGTGGTCCACCCCGTGCTGCCTGGCGTACTCGACGACGTCCACGATCATGCGCTCGTTGAGCCCGTTGAGGCGGTCCTTGGTCCGCCGCATCACGTCCAGTGACAGCGCCCGGTCAGTGCCGTGGTCACCGACCGGCAGGTACCGCTGGAAGCCGACCAACCGGTCGTCGGCGTCGAAGGCCACCACGAAAAGACCATCCGGACGGGTGACGTCGAGCAGCCGGTCCAGGATCATCGAGAACCCGCGTTCCCGTGCGCGGCCCAGCCATTGCGTGGACAACTCGGTCATCTCGGCCCGCAGCGGAGCGGGGATCTCGTCGGCCGCCAGCACCGCGGTCCGCACGCCAGCGTTGTAGGTGCGCCGGACCGCCTGCCGCACGTTGCGCAACCGACGGGTGCCAAGGCCGAACGGTGCCACGTCGAGCAGCACCTCGTCGCCGATGCCCACCGACCGCATGCCGTGCGCGGCCCACAGCGTCACGATCTCGTCGCGGGCGCCGAGCACGGCGGGCCGCCAGCCCTTGCGCGCACACAGTGCGTGGAACCGGGCCAGCACGTCGGCGAACGCGGCCGGATCGCCGACCGGGTCACCGCCGACGACGGCGACACCGAGCAGTACGCGGTAGCCGACAGCGGCCGAGCCGTCCGTGCTGAACAGGTAGGTCTTGTCCGACCGCAGCGCGAACGGCGCGAGGGTGTCGGCGCCGGGCGCGGCCACCATGCGGCGCACCCTGGACCGCTCGGCGTCACCGGAGGGAGCGGGCGCGGACGCGGCGCGCAGCAGGATGCCGATCGTGACGAGCGCGACCAGCAGCAGTGCCGAACCCATGTCGATCCTGGGCACGATGTGCAGGTGCGCGGCCGCGCCGAACAGCACGGCGGCCAGCAGCGTGAGCCCGCCGTACCGGATGGCCGTGTGGACCTGGCTCCGGTCGGGCACCGCTGGGCACGCCGGGCGCAGCACCGTCAGCGCGCCGGCCGCGGTGAGGCAGGCCAGCCCGTACTCGACGTGCTGACGCAGGTCGAGTGCGAGGACGCACAGCAGCAGCACGACGATGCCGAACGCGACCTGGCGCCGCCTGGTCAGTCCCCAGCCGAGCAGCACGAGCAGCACCGCCAGCAGCGCCGCGTGCGGCCGGGCAGGCGAACCGTCCAGCAGGCCGTGGCTGGGTAGGCCGAGCCAGGCCGGCGGAGCGCCGCGCAGCGCGACCACACCGACACCGATGCCGGCGGCGATCGTGGCCACCCCGAACGGCAGGACATGACGACGCACTTGTTACACCCCCGTGAGAAACGTACGAAAATCCCCGTTTCGCACGGTACAACCCAACGCTGACGAGCCACTGACAATTCCGCGGGTCAGGACCCCTTCAGCTCGGGGAAGTCCTCCTCGCGGTACTCCCCCGCCACCACCGCGGCCGGATCGGCGTGCACGTCGTGTTCCCGGCCGCGCAACTCGACCCTACGGATCTTGCCGGAGATCGTCTTGGGCAGGTCGGTGAACTCCAGCCTGCGGATCCGCTTGTACGGCGCCAGGTTCTCCCTGGCGAAGCGCAGGATCGCCAGGGCGGTGTCCCGGTCCGGCTGGTGGCCCGCGGCCAGCAGCACGTAGGCCTTGGGCACGGCCAGCCGCAGCGGGTCCGGCGACGGCACCACGGCGGCCTCGGCCACGGCGTCGTGCTCCAGCAGCACGCTCTCCAGTTCGAACGGTGAGATCCGGTAGTCGCTGGCCTTGAACACGTCGTCGGCGCGGCCGACATAGGTGATGTAGCCGTCGTCGTCCCGGGAACCGACGTCACCGGTGTGGTAGAAGCCGTCCCGCATGGCGTCGGCGGTGCGCTCGTCGTCGTCGCGGTAGCCGACCATCAACCCGGTCGGCCGGGTGGTCAGGTCCAGGCAGATCTCGCCCTCGGTGCCGATCTCGCCGGACACAGGGTCCACCAGTGCCACCGTGAAACCGGGGATCGGCCTGCCCATCGAGCCCGGCTTGACGGACTGGCCGGGCGTGTTGCCGACCAGCACGCTCGTCTCGGTCTGGCCGAAGCCGTCCCGGATGGTCACGTTCCAGGCCCGGCGGACCTGCTCGATGATCTCCGGGTTGAGCGGCTCACCGGCACCGACCACCTCGCGCGGCGGCGTGCGCAGTTCCTTCAGGTCGGCCTGGATCAGCATCCGCCACACCGTCGGCGGGGCGCAGAACGTCGTCACGCCACAGCGATCCATAGTGGACATCAACGCAGACGCGTCGAACCGCTGGTAGTTGTACACGAACACGCACGCCTGCGCGATCCACGGCGCGAACACGTTGCTCCACGCGTGTTTCGCCCAGCCGGGCGACGAGATGTTCAGGTGCACGTCGCCGGGTCGCAGGCCGATCCAGTACATTGTGGACAGATGACCGACCGGGTACGACACGTGCGTGTGCTCGGCCAGCTTCGGCTTGGCCGTGGTGCCGGACGTGAAGTACAGCAGCAGGGTGTCGTCGGCCTTCGTCACGCCGTCGGCGGTGAACTCGGCCGCCGCGGCGTAGGACTGCCGGTAGTCCCGCCAGCCGTCGACGGGGTCGCCCACCGCGATCCGGGTGTAGTCGCCGCCGACGGTCTCGAACTTGGCTGCGTCCACCGACCGGACCACGACGTGCTTCGCGTTGCCCCGCTCGACCCGGTCCACCAGGTCGACGGGCCCGAGCAGGGTGCTGGCCGGAATGAGGACAGCGCCGAGCTTCATCGTGGCGAGGATCGTCTCCCACAGCTCGATCTGGTTGCCCAACATCAGGATCAGGCGGTCGCCCCGGCGCACGCCCAGCTCACGCAGCCAGTTGGCCACCTGGTTGGAGCGGGTGGACATCTCGGCGAAGGTCAGCCGGGCCTGGGACCCGTCCTCCTCGACGATCCAGAGCGCCGGATCGTCGTTCCCGTCCGCGATGACATCGAACCAGTCCAGTGCCCAGTTGAACTCGGTGACCTCGGGCCACCGGAAGTCGCGGTACGCGCCCGCGTAGTCCTCCCTGTGGTCGAGCAGGAAGTCCCTGGCTGCCCGGAACTGCGAGGTCGCGGTAGTCGCGTCCGGTGCGATCTTGTCTGCCACGCGCATCCACTCCTTCACCGACGGCACTGTGGTCCGACTGATCAGGATGCTAGTCCCCTGGTGGAGCCCGGCTCGCCACCATCGGCGCCTGCCATCCGCACCTGGTTGCGACCCGCCTCCTTGGCGCCGTAGACGGCCGTGTCGGCGGCCCGCAGCAGGTCGGCCAGCGAGTTCGCGTCGTCCGGGCGGACGGCCACCCCGACCGACGTGGTCCGACCGGTGATCACCGCGGGTCCGCCACGTTTGTCGGTGCTGATCACGGTGAGCGCCGCCACCCGCGCCCGGATCCGCTCGGCGGCGGTCAGCGCGGCGGTCCGGTCGGCGTCGGGCAGGAGCACGACGAACTCCTCGCCGCCGAACCGGCCGACCTGGTCGGCGGGCCGGGTCTCGGTGCGCAGCACGTTGGCCACCGCGAGCAGCATGTCGTCGCCCGCCGGGTGCCCCCACGTGTCGTTGATCAGTTTGAAGTGGTCCAGGTCGACCATGAGCAGCCCGATCACGCCCGCGGTCCGGTCCGCCCTGGCCAGTTCCTTGGCCGCCGCCTCCCGCCAGCCGCGCATGTTCAGCAGGCCGGTCTTGGAGTCGGTGCGCACGTCAACCTGGAGTTGCCGGATCTCGGTCAGCCGGTTGCCCAGCACACCGACCACGACCATCACGGCGAGCGCGGGCGGCGCGTGCACCAGCAGGACGGCTGTCACGATGCCGAGTGCGACGGTGAGGGTCTCCAGACCGTTGTCGTACCAACTGCCCACCGCGGTGGCGACACTCGGCCGCTTGCTGTGCAGGGCCACGGCGATACCGACGAGCAGGATCTGGCCGACGACGTACACCGTACCGCCAGCTGTGGCCACCCCGAAGTCCCGCAACGTGTCCACAAGTGTGGAACCCGACCAGACGGGTACCCCCGCGGCGTGCACCACGCTGCGTACGCCGAGCAGACACGCTGCGATGACGGCGGTGCCGAACACGAAGCGGTACAGCGGCCGCCGGGCGACGAACCACCGTTGGAACCGGACGACCACTATGGACATCAGGGCCAGCGGGAGCGGCAGGATCAGCGCCGCGGCGAAGTTCCAGATCGACGTCAGGTCGACATGAACTGTGTCCATTCGGTTGCGGCGTGTCTCCTCCTGCCGCCTGGACAGGAACATGTGGACACTCGCGAAACCGAGCAACAATCCGAACCGGAACCAGTCCGTACCGGTCACGATGGGGCCGAAGACGATGGCGAACACCACCGCGACCAGGGTGAGCACCTCGACGCCGAGCATGTAGCCGATCGCCAGCGCGGGCTGCGACCAGACCGCCCACCTGCTCGGATACCGCCTGTCGTCGCGTGACCCCTGCCGAAAGCCGCCGCTACGGGCGACAATGGTGCTGACCAACCGCCGGACGCCGCCAACCGTCCCTGGCCGGTGCGTCGGGTCGATCGCAGGGTGCTGCCACACCCCGAGCCGCCATGAATCCCCATGGGGAGGTGTCGACAGTGTCCGATCGTGACTTCTGACCGTGTCCGCTCGTTGTTGTTCCGTTGGTTGACCGGCCGCGCCGAACTCAGCGGTCGAAGCAGGTTCTGAAGGAGGTGTCGACCGTGTCCGACCGCGACTTCTGATCGTCATCGTCCACCCCTCCCCCTCCGTACGCCGTCGTGCCGGAGTGTCCGGTGGACGGCAGATGGCTGCCTCACCGGCTATATCGCCGGACGTCACCTATTCGTGCCATCGACTGCGTTCCGTCTCGCCAGCCTCACTCACCGTGCGTTTCGTAAGGTTGTCCACGGTACCTCCGATGCCAGACGAACGTCGCAGGTACGGCCAGCGCGACACCGACGACACCGGCCACCGCGATCGCGCCGCGCGCCGAGCCCATCGCCTGGGCCAGTGCGCCACCGGCCGCGACACCGAGGCCCTGGGCGACCCGTAGGCCGGTCCTGGCCACGCCGTACGCGCTGCCCCGGACGGAGTTCGGCACCCAGCTGGTGAAGCTCGCGCCGACCGTGACCTGGTAGGCGCCAGCCGCCCCGGCCAGCGCCAGCAGCGGCAGTGCCACCGCTATCGACGGTGTGACCGCGAACACGATGAGCACCGCGACGGACGCCGTGGCCAGCGCGCCGAGCGATCGCCGGCGTAGCTCGGTGGACACGTACCTGGACAGCACGAACGCGCCGACCACGTAGCCGAACGGGTCGGCGGCCAGCAGCCAGCCGACCGCGCTGTCCGGGGCGCCGAGCTGAGCGGCGAGCGGTGCGGCGAGGCCTTCCGGCACGACAGCGAGGCCGACCACCCAGGACAGCCACAGCAGCGTGCGCAGCCGTGGCTCGCCGCGCACGTACCGCAGGCCGGCCAGCCAGGACGTGTGATCGGTGTCCGCCGGCAGCGGCCGGGCCACCACGAACGCCCGCACGAGCACGGCGGCCACCGCGAACGTCGCCGCGTCCGCGAACAGTGCGGTGGAACTGCCGACCGCGTCCACCAGCAGACCGGCGCCAGCCAGGCCGAGCAGCATCACGGTGTTGGTGGTGATCGCCCGGATGTCCTGGCTGCGGTAGTAGAGGTCGTCGTCGGTGAACACGTCCCTGGTGACGGCGTTCTGCGCGGCCGACGCGGGCGCCTGTGCGATCCCGACGCCGACCAGCAGCGCGCACATCGCGGCCAGCGGCATACCCGGCAGTGCCATCACCGCCACGAACCCGGCCTGCAGCACCGAGCCGACCGCCATCACCGTCCGCCGGGGATGGCGGTCCGCGAGATGGGCCAGGCCAAGGCCGCCGGCCAGCGCGGGCAGGAAACTGAGCGCGTAGACGACGGCGGACCACAGGGCTGAACCGGTTCTGCTGTAGACAGTGAGTGCCAGCGCCACCTTGGCCAGTTGATCACCCGCGATCGACACGGCCTCGGCCAGCCAGAGAGCCCGGAACTCGCGGACCGCGAGCACAGCGCTCATGCCCGTACGCGTAGCCGCCACCTCGCCAGCTGGTCCCTTCGCCTCGGCGTCTTCCGCAGCCCGGGCGACACCCGGTACCCGGCCGACTACCAGCGGCATCCTGACACAAGATCCACCCAGGACAGTCCACTCGGACATGGGCGTGGTGGAGTTGAGTGACCGGGCTACCGACAAACCCAGACTATTGTGCGCCTATTATCACCCGACAGTGGCAATGCACACGCTGAGTGTCCGAACGGACCGGTCGATTAGCCGTATCCGACCAGCTCAGGGCAGGATAACGACCGTGTCGCTGATGGTGAGAATCGGCGCGAACCGTCATGATGGGCATCCAGCCACGCGTGACGCGCGCGGATGGACTGTCCTGAATGGAAGGAAGACGACGAGTGGCTCTCCCTAACCTGACCCCCGAGCAGCGCCAGGCTGCGTTGGCCAAGGCCGCAGAGGCCAGGCAGGCTCGCACCAAGCTGCTGAACGACATCAAGGACGGCAAGGAGACCATCTCCGGCGTACTTGCCCGTGCCAAGGATGACACCGTGGTCGGCAAGACCAAGGTGGCCCAGCTGGTGAAAGCACTGCCTGGCTACGGTCCCGCCAAGGTGCAGGCAGTGATGGCGAAGGCCGGCATCCCGGAGGAGCGGCGTGTCGCCGGCCTCGGACAGCGCCAGCGCGAAGCACTGCTCGCCGAGCTGAACTGAACCAAGACGCGGTTGACCTGGCCGAATGCGTAGTTCCGGCCAGGTCGGCCGTTTCTCGGCCCCGTCGGTTCGCTACCGTGAGTTCTCGTTGGCAGCAGCCACTTCGAGAGTGTCGTCAGCCGTTCAGGTAGGCCAGCACGGCAAGAACGCGTCGGTTGTCGTCCGTGGACGGCGGCAGGTCGAGCTTGCTGAAGATGTTGTTGGTGTGCTTGGCGATCGCCTTGTCCGTGACGAACAGTTTGCCCGCGATGGCCGTGTTCGACCGGCCTTCTGCCATCAGCCCGAGCACCTCGTGCTCCCGTGGCGTGAGCCTGCGCAGTGGTTCGTGGCCCGCGTTGCTGGCCAGTAGCTGGGACACGACCTCCGGGTCCATCGCCGTGCCGCCGCCGGCCACCCTGCGTACCGCGTCGATGAACTGGCCGACGTTGGCCACCCGATCCTTCAGCAGGTAGCCGACCGCACCTCTGCCGTCGGAGAGCAGTTCCCGCGCGTAGAGCTGCTCCACATACTGGGACAGCACCAGCACCGGCAGACCGGGCACCCGCGTCCTGGCCTCGATGGCCGCCCGTAGCCCCTCGTCGGTGAACGTCGGCGGCAGCCGGACGTCCACCACGGCCACGTCCGGCCGGTGTTCGATCAGCGCCCGCAGCAGGTCAGGGCCGTTGTCCACCGCCTCGATGACGTCGAAGCCGTTGGCCGACAGCAGGCGGATCAGGCCGTCTCGGAGGAGGGCGAGGTCTTCGCCGAGGACAACGCGCACGGCAGCTCCATGGTCACGATCGTCGGCCCGCTGGCCGGGCTGGCGACCATCATCGTCCCGTCGAAGGCGGCCAGCCTGCGTTCGATGCCGTGCAGCCCGCCACCGACCGGCTGCCGGGCACCGCCCCGGCCGTCGTCACCGATCATCACGCCGAGTCGCCCGTCAGCGTAGGCGACCCGGATCCACGCCGACGTCGCGCCGCTGTGCTTGGCCGTGTTGGTCAGCGTCTCGGCCACCGCGAAGTACATCGCCGACTCCACCGGCGCCGGGCACCGGCCGGGCAGGTCGATGCTGACCTCGGTGGGCAACGCGCTGGCCAGCGCCAATGCCCGCACCGCGCCGTCGAGCCCCCGGTCGGCCAGCATCGGCGGGTGGATGCCGCGCACCAGATCACGCAGCTCGGCCAGCGCCAGACCGGTCGCCTCGCGTGCTTCGGCCAGCAGCTCCTGGGCGGCGTCCGGGTTCGAGGCGAGCAGGTCCTCGGCCATGCCGAGGCTCATCCCCAGCGACACCAGTCGGGCCTGGGCGCCGTCGTGCAGATCCCGTTCGATCCGGCGCAGCTCAGCGGCCTGGGTGTCGACGGTCTCGGCCCGTGACTCGGTGAGCTGGGCCACCCGGTTGGCCAGCCGGTCACGCTCGGGCGGGGCCAGCATCCGCCGGGTGAGCCGACCGTAGGCGGCCAGCAGCGGCCGGGTGGTCCACCAGAACAGTGCGAAGGACAGCGCGGCGAGCGGGATCCCGGTGATCAGCGCACGCCGCACGTCGGTCACGGCGAACAGCCAGTAGTTGGCGGTGAACGGGGCCGGCACGATGTGGATCACGATCGGCAGTGCCACCGCGTACCAGACCGCGCCGAGCAGGAAGGTGACCGGCAGCAGCGTCAGGACCAGCCCGGCCGTCGCGTCGACGAGCACCCAGAGCAGATCGCGGTAGGTGGCCCGGTCGGTGACCATCGCGCGCACCCTGGCGATGCGGCCGGTCGGCGGCAGCGGCCGATAGGGCCGCGCGATCGCGATGCCGAGGTGGCGTGCCGTCCACAGCCGGTGCCAGTCCGCGAGACCGCGCAGCCACGGCGCGGTGCCCAGCGTCAGCGGGATACCGAGCGTGATCGCGATGCCGGCGATGGACGTGGCCACGACGCAGAAGACCGCCACCCCGACCATCGACAGCCACGCCAGCACGAACCCCCAGCCGGCCAGCCGGAACCTGCCCACCGGCCGTTGACGAACTCCCGAGACCACGATGCCCCCTCTGCCTGACGTATGCCCCCAGTCTGGCCTGCCCGGTGGCGGGCGTCAGTGGGTCTAGCACCACTTCCGCCGGTGGTGTCGAAACAGTGGTGGCCAAATCGGTGGTCGACGACGGGTGGCGCATCGTAGGCTCGCGGTGTGTTCACTCCGGCGTTTCCGATCCTGACCGACCGATTGTCGTTGCGCCGCTTCACCATGGACGACCTCGAACCGCTGCACGCGATGCTGTCCCGGGAGGACGTGTCCCGTTTTCTGCTCTGGGGACCGCGCGATCTGGCCCAGGTCAAGGAAACGCTCACGCAGCGCGTGAACCAGTACCGGTTCGACGAGCTGAACGACGTCATCTCCATCGCCGCCGCGCGCCGCGACACCGATCAGTTCATCGGTTCCGCGAAATTCTCGCTGGCCAGTCGAGAACACCGGACGGGCGAGCTCGGCTATGTGCTGCACCCCGATCACTACGGGCAGGGTTACGCCACCGAGATCGCGATTGCCTTGCTGCGCCTGGGTTTCGAGGATGCCGGCCTGCACCGGATGTACGGCGCGTGCGACGGCCGCAACGTGGCTTCCGCTCGGGTGATGGCAAAAGCCGGGATGCGCCAGGAAGCGCATCTGGTGGAGAACGAGTTCATCAAGGGCGAGTGGACCGACGAGCTGATCTACGGCTTGCTGGCCAAGGAATGGCACGCCCGCTGACCGCCGTCAGCCGGCCAGGAACGCGGTCACCTCGTCCAGGAATCGCTGCCGCTCCCCCATCATCAGGAACATGTGGCCACCGCGAAAGGTGACCAGCTTCGCACCGGGAATGCCGTCGCGCAGTTCCTCGGCCAGTTCGTACTGCGCGATCCTGTCCTGCCTGCCGTGCAGGATGACGGTCGGCACACTGATCTCCGGCAGTCGATCGGTGCCGTGCCAACCACCCGACGCGGCCAGTTGGCGCTGGAACGCGGAGCGCGGCTGTGAGTTCGGCCCGCGGCCGGGCATGATCCGCGACAGCACACCCATCACGAACCTCCGCCGCACGTTCCTGATCACCCGGGCACCGGTGGACACGAGCACCAGGCGGTCGACCATCTCGGGTCGCCGGAGAGTCAGTGCCAGCGCGATCCGGCCACCCATCGAGATCCCGATCACATGGGCGCGATCAAAACCGACGGCCGACATCAGCCCGATCGTGTCGTCGGCCATCATCTCGATCGTGTACGGCGTGTCCGGCCGGCCGGTCCCGCCGACGCCCCGGTTGTCGAACGCGAGCACCCGATGGTGCTGCGCCAACGCGTCGATCAGCACACCGAACTCGGCCACCGCACCGCCCAGCCCGAGAATGAGCACCACCGGCGGCCCGTCGCCGTGCGGCTCGTAGTACATCCGCAGACCGCTGACGTCGACGGTGGGCATTCGCCCAACGTAGCCCGACGAAGCCCGGTGCCGAGCCGGGGCCGATACTGCTCACGTGGTCCACCCGCTCGACACGATCCTGCTCATCGCGTCCCTGGTCTGCGCCGTCTGGTCGCTGGTGCTGCTCATGCTGTCCCGGCCCGTGGGCAAACGGTGGCTGCTGGGCGCGCTGTTGCTGATCGAGTTGGCGCTGCTCGTCCAGGCGGTGCTCGGCGTCGTCCAACTGGCCATGACGCACCGACATGTGTCCGGCGTGGTGTTCGTCGGCTACCTGATCGGCTCGCTGCTGATCCTGCCGGCCGCCACCTGGTGGTCGGTCACCGAGAAGAGTCGGTGGGGCGTCGGCGTCCTGCTGGTCGGCTGCCTCGTCATCCCTGTCATCATCGTCCGTATGAATCAGGTGTGGTCCGGTGTCTGATCCCGGCCTGCGCGAGGCCACCCGCAGCGGCCCCGGCCGGGTGTTGATCGCGGTGTACGCCGTGTTCGCGCTCTCCGCCACCGCCCGTTCCGCGGTGCAGATCGCCACGAAGTTCCACGACGCCCCGCTGGCCTACGTGCTGTCCGCGGTGGCCGCCGTCATCTACATCGTGGCCACGGTGTGCTTCACGCGAGGCAGCCGGACCTCCCGCCTGGTGGCCACGGTGTCCTGCACGGTGGAGCTGATCGGCGTGCTCGCGGTGGGCACGGCCAGCGTGCTGGACCCGAGCGCGTTTCCTGACTCGACGGTATGGTCGGTGTACGGCGACGGCTACGGCTTCATCCCGGTGGTGCTGCCGATCCTGGGCCTGCTGTGGATTCGTCGGTCTTCCCGGGTGCCAGCTCCGGTCTAGACCAGCCATAGGATTACCGCATGACGTACCTGGCGGCATCCGACCGATACGAATCCATGCAATACCGGCGCTGCGGACGCAGTGGCCTGCTGCTGCCCGCGGTTTCGTTGGGGCTGTGGCACAACTTCGGCCCGGACCGCCCGCTGGACACCCAGCGGGCCGTGCTGCGCAGGGCGTTCGACCTCGGCGTCACCCACTTCGACCTGGCCAACAACTACGGTCCACCGCCCGGTTCGGCCGAGGAGAACTTCGGCCGGATCCTCGCCGAGGACTTCGGGCCGTACCGGGACGAGCTGATCATCTCCACGAAGGCCGGTTACGAGATGTGGCCCGGCCCGTACGGCGAGTGGGGCTCCCGCAAGTACCTACTGGCCAGCCTGGACCAGTCGCTGGCCAGGATGGGCCTGGAGTACGTCGACATCTTCTACTCGCACCGCCCGGACCCGGACACGCCGTTCGAGGAGACGATGGGTGCGCTGGACACGGCCGTCCGGTCCGGCCGCGCGCTGTACGCCGGCATCTCGAACTACTCGGCCGACGAGACCCGGCGAGCCGCCGGGATCCTGGCCGATCTCGGCACGCCGCTGCTGATCCACCAGCCGTCGTACTCGATGTTCAACCGGCACCCGGAGCCCGACCTGTTGGACGCGATCGGTGAGCTGGGCGTGGGCTGCATCGGGTTCTCGCCGCTGGCCCAGGGTATGCTCACGGACCGTTACCTGACCGGGGTGCCGGCCGGTTCGCGGGCGGCCACGTCCCAGTTCCTGCGGCCCGAGCAGCTGACCGACGACCGGCTGGCCAGGGTCAGCGCGCTGAACGAGCTGGCCAAGACACGCGGTCAGTCGCTGGCCCAGCTCGCCCTGGCCTGGACGCTGCGCGATGCCAGGGTCACGTCCACGCTGATCGGCGCCAGCAGCGTCACGCAGTTGGAGGACAACGTGGCGACCGTGGCGAACCTGAAGCTCAGCGAATCGGAGCTGGCCGAGATCGAGCAGCACATCGTCGCACCGGGTAGCGACATCTGGGCCGAAGGCTGACAATTCGAACACGGACGATCGAACCGGCCCAAACAAGCCCAAACCGGCACTGCCCTTGACGCAATTCGTTGTGGGCGACAACATATCCTCGCTTGCCTTCGGCTGGAAGGGCGCGGCTATGACGTCGACCAGGTCAACGAAGACCGCGAGGACCAGGGCTGGACGGGTGTTCGCCGGGGTGCTGTCGCTCGCCCTGGCAGCAGTGCCGGCCGTCGCGATCGGCGCGCCGGCCGCCGGTACCGCTCCCGGCGGGCCAGGCATCTCCTCGTTCTTCGACCTGGGGCGCAAGGACTGCGTCGGCACGGCGACCGGCACCCGGTCGAAGGTCTGGTACACGGTGGCCGGCGGTGTGCTCTCCGACGTCTACGAACCCACCATCGACAACACGAACGTGGGCACCCTCCAGTACGTGGTGACCGACGGTCACGGGTTCACCGATCTCCAGACCCGCGATCTGACCTACACCGTGGCCGCCGACGCCAGTGGCATGGCGTGCACGGTCACCGCGACCAGCAAGGCACACGGCTACCAGCTCGTCACCACCTACGTGACCGACCCGAGCCGGGACACCGTGCTGATGCACACCCGGTTGCAGGCCATCAAGGGCAGTCGGGCGAACGTGCGAGCACTGCACGTGTTCGCCCGACTGGACTCGCACGTGAACGGCAACGGCGGTGGCGGCACCGACAACGGCGGCGCGGACTCCGGTGTGGTCACGCCGTCCGGCCCGGTGGTGTTCGACACCAGTACGGTCAGCCAGGCGACCAACCGTGACTACGCGGTACCCACGTTCATGGCGCTGCGCTCGACCACTCACGGTGCGTCCACCGTCGGCTACGCCGGCACCGCAAGCGACGCGCTGACCTCGCTGGACAGCCGGCACTCGCTCGGCTCGACGTTCACCAGCGCACCCAACGGGCACATCGTCGCGGTGTCCGACGTGACACCGGCCCATGGCGGCGACATCACCGTGGCGCTCGGCTTCGGCCGCGACCAGCAGGCCGCGACCAGCACCGCCGGCGCGTCGCTGGCCAGGTCGTTCGGCCAGGTGCAGAGCGCATACCAGCAGGGCTGGCGGGCCTACGACGGCACGCTGCACCGGCCGCGGCCGTATCTGCCCGGGGTCAAGGACATGGACGTCGCAGGCCACTACCTCCTGTCGGCCAACGTGCTGAAAGCCAGTGAGGACAAGACTTTCCCCGGTGCCATCGCGGCGTCGTTGGCCAGCCCGTGGGGCCAGGCGGTGAACGCGGGCACGCTCGTGGGCGGCAAGCCCGTGTACTTCGGGTCCTACCGTGAGGTGTTCTCCCGGGACACCTACGAGGTGTTCACCGGCCTGCTCGCCGACGGTGACATCGCCACAGCCCGGGACACCACCCGGTTCCTGCTGGAGAAGCAGCAACTCGCCGACGGCCGAATCCCGCGCAACTCGCTGGAGAACGGCAAGGCAGCCCCGGACACCGGTGGCGACCAGTTGGACGAGACCGCCTACCCGATCCTGATGGCCTACGAGTCAGGGCTGTCCGGGGACACTTCCCTGTGGCAGCAACACATCCGACCGGCCGCCGACTTCATCGTGGCGCACGGGCCGAGCTTCGGTGTCGAGCGGTGGGAGGAACAGTCCGGGTTCTCGCCGTCCACCATCGCGGCCGAGATCGCCGGGCTGACCGCTGCCGCGCACATCGCCGCCCTGCACGGTGACGCGGCGCGGGCGCAGGTCTACCAGGCCACGGCGGACGACTTCCAGCGCAACGTCAAGACGTGGACGGTCACCACGACCGGACCGGACGGGCCGCGCTACTTCATCCGGCTGTCCAAGACCGGCGACCCGAACGCGGCCATCACCTACGGCCTTGGCAACGGTGGGCCGACGGTGGACCAGCGGCAGGTCATCGACGGCGGCTTCCAGGAACTGGTCCGGCTGGGCGAGCTGTCGCCCCGGGACCCCGATGTGACGGCTTCCCTTGCGGTGCTGGACAAGCAGATTTCCGTGAGCACGCCGAGCGGCACCGGCTTCTACCGGTACGGCACGTCGGCGGCGGACGGCAGCGCCGACGGCTACGGCGACTGCTTCCAGCCCAGCCAGACATCGTGCACGACACCGGGGCAGCCGTGGCCGACGACCGACGTGGGCACCGGGCACCTGTGGCCGGTGCTGTCCGGTGAGCGGGCCGAGTCCGACCTGGCCACCGGCAAGCCGGCCGCGGCCGGGCAACTGCTCACCGCGATCACCAGGTTCTCCTCCGGTGTCGGCCTGGTGCCCGAGCAGGCGTGGGAGGACCCGGACCTGCCGGCGTCCCCGCTCGGCAGCGACCCGACGACGGCGTCCATCGGCTTCACCGACGGCGGCGCGGCAGGCTCGGCGTCACCGCTGTCCTGGGCGCAGGGCCAGGAGGTCCGGCTGATCACCGACCTCGGCAACGGTCGGATCGGCGACCGACCCGACCTGACCACGAACCGGTACGTGAACCACCCGGCACCGGGCAACGCACCGATCACGCTGACCGGCCCGGCCGCGAGCAGCACCATCGAGAGCTCGGCCACCACGGTCACCGGCACCACGACGCCCGGTGCCCACGTGGTGATCGAGTCGACCGACGTGGACACCGGAGCCGTGGCCAGCACGGTCACCACGACCGCGGGTGCGGACGGCTCGTTCAGCGCGACCGCGCCGATCGGGTTCGGCACCGATGTGCTCACCGCGACGGCGGCCACGAAGTCGGGTGCCACCGGCTACGCGCAGGTCAGCCTCGTCGGGGATATCGTCGGCGGCACGACTGTGCTGGACGTGACCGACCCGACCGGTGACGACAACGGCCCCGGCACATTCCAGTACCCGACGGCTGCGGACTTCGTGGCCGGCTCGTTCGACGTGACCCGGTTCCAGGTGATCACGTTGGGCGACACCGTGTTCCTGCGCACCACGCTGCGCATGCTGGTGCCGACGTTCGGCAACGTGATGGGCGCGCAGTTGCTGGACATCTTCGTGCACTCGCCCGGCACGGCGAGCACGTCGACGGCCGCGGCGTTCCCGTCCCGGAACTACTCGGTCGACCCCTGGAGTCAGCGCATCGAGGTGCAGGGCTTCGCGTCCCCGGTGTGGGTGGACGCGAACGGCAACTCCATGGGCACGCCCGCCGTGGTGGCATCCACGGTGGCCAACACGATCACGGTCGCGCTGCCGGCTTCAGCGTTCGGCACGCCGGCCGCCGGCTGGTCGTTCGGTGAGGTGCTGACCGGCCAGGACGGGTTCAGCCCCGACCAGGCACGGGCGTTCGCCGCCACACCGCAGGACTTCGCGTTCGGGGTGTGCGCGGCGGGCAACCCCGGTCCGATCTGCGCCGTCGACCCGGCCACCGTGCCGAAGGCCATGGACGTGCTGGCCCCGAACGGGGTGAACCAGGCGACCGAACTCGATCCGACGGCTGGGCCGGTCACTGTCGCCGCGGTGCCGGTCAACTAGCCACGAAACCACACTCCGAGGACAACATGCCCGACAGCCAAGAAGGCGAGTCCGTCGCCAGCAGCGTCACCTTCCAGCTGGTCCGATTGGGTCAGATGGCCAACAACCGGTTCGTGGATCAGTTGGCGCCATTGGGTTTGCGGCCACGGCACTGCGCGGTGCTTGAGCTGCTGCGCGACGGGTCGCTGGCCCAGCTGGACCTGGCGCACCGATTGGGGGTCGCGCCGAGCGTGGTGGTCGACATGATCGACGAGTTGCAGGACCTGCACGCCGTCGACCGCGTCCGCGGCACGACCGACCGCCGCCGCCAGTTCGTCGAACTGACCGCACACGGCCGCTCACTGATCCGCCGAGCGGCCAACGCGGCCCGAGCGCTGGACGCGGACCTGTTGCGAGACCTGGACTCCGCGCAAAGCGAAGGACTGCGGGCCGGCCTGTGCCAGGTCGTCGCCGGCACCAAACAGGCCCGCGCCGCCGGCTGACACGTGCACACTGCGCGCGCCGACCGACTCGGCCACGCCGGGCAGCACCTCCACCGGCTTGCCACGCACCACCAGCAGCCGGCCGCCCAGTTGCTCGTCCAGGTCGCGCAGGCAGTCGTACACGAACGCACGGCGGATCGCACCGGAGGGCCGCAGCAGGTCCTCGTCCAGCACGAACACGCCGAGCACCTCGGCTGCCCGCCCCGCCGCCGCCAACAGCGCAGGATGGTCGCCGGCGCGCGTAGCGCAGCAGTTCGGTGAACAGGCCGCGCAACCGCCGCAGCACCTGCACCGAGCCGGCTCCGTAGTGCCGGATCTCGTCGGTGGCCAGGAACAGGTAGTCGGTCCACTCGGACGACCCGCAGCAGGTTGATCATCCTGGTGACCATCGCGAGGAACAGCACCATGCTGAGCAGCATCAGCCAGGATGCCCATCAGCGAGGACAGCCACAGTTCGTAGGCCTGCAACCGGGTACCCAGGCGGATCGAGATCAGCAATGAGTACACGAACGTGGAGGTGAACACGCCGAGTGCCGACCGGACGACGAGGTCACCGGCCAACAGCGGCACCAGCCGGGCGGACGGCTGGCCGGTGCCGAACTGCGCGGCTAGCAGCAGCAACGTGAACACCAGCCCGCTGAACGCGATCATGCCGGACGCGATGGCCGACAGCGTGCCGGCGACCGTGGCCGGGTCGAACACGAACCCGATCACGTTCTCCTCGTCCTGCCGCAGGTCCGCGTCCACCGCCCGGTCCAGCGCCGGCGTCGCCCAGGACAGGACCAGCGCGACGAACACGAAGGCCACCGGAACGGAGTACAGCCTGCGTCCGCGGTGGCGCCAGCGCACCCTGGTCAGTGGCAACATCGCCCCATTTCGGGCCGCAGACACCGACCAGCCGGGCGAATGCCCGAAGGTGTGAGCTGCCCTAGGGTTGAACCGACCCCGACGGCGGAGGAGTCCCGATGGTCGAGCCGATCCTGATCTCCATCGCCACCGCTCTGGCCACGAAGGCGGCAGGCGGTCTGTACGACCTCGTCCGCGCCGCGTTCCGCAGGCGCCCGGACGCGGCGAAAGAACTGGAAGCGGCCGTCGGTGCCGAACCGGACTCCGCCCCGATTCACGCGCTGGCTACGCGGTTGGCACAGGTCGAGGCCGAGGATCCGGAGTTCGCGGGTCAGCTGCGGGCCACGTGGGCCGCGGTGTCCCAGCACGCCGAGGGCGATGGCGTGACCAACCAGATCAGCGGCCCGGTGAGCGGCAGGGTGGTCCAGGCACGGGACATCACCGGCGACATCAACTTCTGATTTCCGGTATTCGTAGGGTTCGAATCGCTGTCCATGGGCTATCCCTCAGGTACCGACGGTAGGCGTCGGCAATGGATAGGCGAGGTGAACGAGCATGGCCACGGTCAACGGGACTCGAGTCTCGGAGCGCCACTCGATCTCGACGTGGCGGGTACCTCGAACACGCGGTGCGGCGAGCGGGGTACTCGTACTCCTGCTCGGTGCCTGGGGTGCGTTGGTGCCGTTCATCGGGCCGCGCTTCGGCTACGCGTACACGCCGAACGCGGTCTGGACGATGACACAGGGCCGGTTGTGGCTCGAAGTGATCCCCGGCGCGGTCGCCGTACTCGGCGGTCTGATCCTGATCGGCAGTGCGAGCCGGGCGATCGGCCTGTGGGCAGGCTGGATGACCGCGTTGGCGGGGGCGTGGTTCGCGGTCGGCCCGATCATCAGCAAGCTGTGGACAGCCGACGGTCAGCCGCAGACCGGCACCCCGGTGGGCAGCACGCCCACGCAGCAGGTGATCGAGCAGATCGGCTTCTTCACCGGGCTGGGCGTCGTGATCGTGTTCCTCGCGGCGGCGGCGCTGGGCCGGTTCAGCGTGGTCGGCGTGCGGGACGGCCGGGTCGTGGAGCAGGACGACGAGATCGTCGACGAAGCACCGCGCACCGAGGTCGTGGAGCCGGTCAGGACGGCCGACACCAACACCGACACGACCGACACTGCCACGACCGAGACCGGTACGACCAGGACCGGCCTGTTCCGCAGGCCCGGGGCCGACCCGGCGACGGTGAACGAGGACACCGAAGAGACCACCGAGATGCCGGTCGGCACCAGCAAGCGCAACCGGACGCCCGTCAACGCGGAGGGCACCAACTGACCCACCACCGAGCCCGAGGCACCGGTCAGGTCCACCTGGCCGGTGCCTCGGCATTTTCTTTTGGTGCTGGGGCCGCCACCACCGGTGTGGTGGTGCGGTGCTCGTGCCAGCTCAGCCCGGTCACCACCAGCACCACGACCGCGAAGCCGATCCACTGACTGGTGCTCAGCGTGGCGCCGAGCGCGGTCACGCCGACGACGGCCGCGGTGGCCGGGAACGCCAATTCGGCCAGTGTCGCCCTGGCCGCCGGGGTGGACCGCAGGCCGACGTAGTACATCCGCAGCGCCAGCAGGCCGGGCACGAGTGCCAGCAGCGCGAGGCCGAGCACGTCACCCCAGTGCACCGCCAACGACGAACCCGTCACCGCCACGACGGCGGACGCGCCGAGAAAGCCGAAGAAGTAGCGCAGGACGGTGACCTCGTTCGGCGTGAGCTTCGTGCTGACCAGCCGACCGAGCACCGTGCCACCGGCCCACAGCGCGGCGGCGGCCAGTGCGAGCAGTGCCGAGCGGGCCGCCGTGACACTGACCTGGAACGGATCGGGGAACGTGAGCAGCCACGCGCCGGCCAGGGCGGGCACCGCGAACCACAGGTAACCACTGCGCAGCCGCTCCCCCAGCAGCAGGTACGCGGCCAGCATCGCGAACACCGGCTGGAACTTCTGCAGTACCAGTGGGGTCACCGGGTCGCCGAGCGCGAACGCCTGGGTGAACAACGCGGTCGCCACGGCGGACGCGCCGACGCCGATCAGCACGACGGCGATCCGCTCCCTGGCACCCAGTCTGCGGAACGCGCGCAGCGCGCCGGGCAGCCACGGCAGCAGCACCAGCAGCGAGATCGCGTGCTCCCACCACACCACGGTGGCGGCCGGCAGCGCGTCGGCCAGCGGTTTGCGCAGCAACGCGTCGGTGCCCCACAGTGCGGCCGATATCGCGACCAGCCAGGTGCGGTCCACCGTGCGCTCAGGCGTGTCCATCCGTGGGTCCTCCAGGAGTTGGCGCTCGTCGCCGTGACCAACCTGATGAGACGCCGCTACATTCCGGACATGACCGAGCTGATCCTGGACGTGGACACCGGAGTCGACGACGCACTGGCCATCCTGTTCGCCGTCCGGCACCCGGACCTGCGGCTGCGCGCGATCACGTGCGTCGCCGGCAACACCGACGTGGACCAGGTGGTGGCCAACACGCTGCGGGTGCTGGACGCCGCCGGAGCGCCGGACGTGCCCGTGGCCAGAGGCGCGAGTACACCGCTGCTGGCCACCCTGCGGCACGCGCGACACGTGCACGGCGAGGACGGCATGGGCGATGTCGGCCTGCCCGCATCCGCCCGGCGGCCGGTCGCCGAGCACGCCGTCGAGTTGCTGCGCAGGGAGATCCTCGCCTCGCCGGAACCGGTCACGCTGGTCACCCTGGCACCACTGACCAACATCGCGCTGCTGCTGCGGATGTATCCCGAGGTGATCAACCGGATCGGCCGGGTCATGACGATGGGCGGGTCGGCGTCGGTGGGCAACGCGAGCCCGGTCGCCGAGTTCAACGTGTGGCACGACCCAGAGGCCACCGCGATCGTGTTCGGCGCCGGACTGCCGTTGACCATGTACGGGCTGGACGTGTTCTACGGTGTCGCGCTGCCCAGGTCCTCGGCCGAGGACCTGGCGGCCAGCACCGAGCCGGGTGCTCGACTCGCCGGCCAGCTGCTGCTGCACGCATCGGACCGGTACGGCCACGAGCACCGGTTGGGAGAACCGGGTGGTGCCGGTCTCGGCGACGCTGGTGCGGTGTGCGCGGTGGCCGATCCTGGCGGGCTGATCACCCGCCGGCTGCCGGTGTCGGTCGAGCTGGCCGGCCCGCTGACCAGGGGGCAGACCGTGGTCGACCACCGGACGGTGGCCGGTGAGGACGCGGTGCACGGCCTGCTGCCCGGTCAGCAGTTCGTCGACGTGGCGGTGGGCGTGGACGGGCAGCGGCTGCGCAAGCTGTACCTGGCCACCGTGTCGGGGCGGTAATGGGCACCGTTTGTGTGGTCGGCTCGCTCAACATCGACCTGGTGACGACGGTGCAGGCCCATCCTCGGCCGGGCGAGACCGTGCGCGGCGCCGGCCTGGACCGGCTGCCCGGTGGCAAGGGTGCCAACCAGGCGCTGGCCGCCGCCCGGGCCGGAGCGCGCACGCTGCTGTGTGGGCGGATCGGCGCCGACGGCACCGACTACCGGGACGGCCTTGCCCACCGCGGCGTCGACTGCACCGGCGTGCACACGGTGGCCGACACACCGTCCGGGCACGCGCTGATCGCGGTGGACGGACACGGCGAGAACACAATCATTGTGATCCCGGGCGCCAACGGGGTGTTCACCGCGGCCGACGTGCCCGCCGACGTGATCCGCAGCGCCGACGTCCTGCTCCTGCAACTGGAGGTCCCGATGCCGGCCGTGCTGCGGGCCGCCGAGGTGGCCAGGGCGGCCGGCGTGCGGGTGCTGCTGAATCCGTCACCGTGGTCGATACCGCCCGCCGAACTGCTCTCGGTGGCCGATCCGTTGGTGGTCAACGAACATGAGGCGAAGCAACTGCCGCCCGGCGCCGGTTCGGTGTGCGTGACGCTCGGCGATCGCGGCGCCAGTTGGGGCGAGCACACCGTGCCCGCGCCGCGCGGCGACGTCGTGGACACCACGGGTGCCGGCGACGGTTTCGCGGGCGCGCTGGCCGCCGCGCTGGCCGCAGGGCAGAGCGAACCGGACGCGCTGCGGCTGGCGGTCGCCGCCGGTACCGAGGCGTGTGGCTGGGTGGGCGCACAGGGCTGGCGGTTGTGACCGCCTATTGACTGGCCGGTAACGAAACGAACCACGCATTCTTCGAAACGAACTCGCCGGCCGACTGATAACGAGGATGACCAGTTCGCCCGTTCAGTTCTTGGTGCGGTGTTCGTGCCAGCGGCGCATCACGCCGGGCATCTCGTCCTGGAGGAACTCGAAGAACGCCACCATGTCGGCCAGCCGGGCACCGGGCTCGGTGTCCTTGCCGACCGCCGCGATCCCGGCAGCCAGGTGGTCGCCCCACCGGGTCATGCTGGTCATCCTGCGGTCGATGACCTGGTACCAGACGTCGTCGTCCACGACGTAGTAGTCCCGCCGCGAGCCGGGATCACGCTGCCGGCTGGCCAGGTCGACCTGGACCAGGAACCGGACGGCACCGGAGATCGCGGCCGGGCTGGCCTGTAACTGGTCGGCCAGTTGGGCCGCGGTGAGCCTGCTGGACTCACTGGAGATCAGCGCGACGAACACCCGCGCGGCCATCCTGGGAAAGCCGGCTTCCACCAGGATCGACCCGAAGCGCTCGACGAACTGGGCCACGGCCTGCTCGTCGCGCTGGGGATCCACGTCCTGCCGGGGGCTGTCGCTGGTGGACGCCTCGATCACGGTCCGCTCAACTCCTCGATCCGGTACGTTGATGGAGTTTATACGGTTCACCAACTTCACGACTTTGTGAAACAAGTGTACGTTGACCGTGTGTCTACCGCCATCACCGTGTCCGGCCTGCGCAAGTCGTTCGGCCGGACCACCGCGCTCGACGGCCTGGACCTCACCGTGCACACCGGCGAGGTGCACGGCTTCCTGGGACCGAACGGCGCCGGCAAGTCCACCACCCTGCGCGTGCTGCTCGGCCTGCTGCGGGCCGACGCCGGCACCGTACGACTGCTGGACGGCGATCCGTGGCGGGACGCGACCACGCTGCACCGCAGACTCGCCTACGTGCCCGGCGACGTGACGCTGTGGCCGAATCTGACCGGTGGTGAGGTGATCGACCTGCTCGGCAGGCTGCGCGGCGGCACGAACGGCAAGCGGCGCGCCGAACTGCTGGAACGCTTCGACCTCGACCCGACCAAGAAGGGCCGCACCTACTCCAAGGGCAACCGGCAGAAGGTGGCGCTGGTCGCCGCGCTGGCATCGGACGTCGAACTGCTGCTGCTGGACGAGCCGACCTCCGGGCTGGACCCGCTGATGGAGGCGGTGTTCCGGGACTGTGTGACCGAGGAGCGGGAGCGCGGACGGACAGTGCTGCTGTCCAGCCACATCCTGGGCGAGGTCGAGGTGCTGTGCGACCGGGTGAGCATCGTGCGGGCCGGCCGGGTGGTGGACAGCGGCACGCTGACCGAACTGCGGCACCTGACCCGCACGTCCATCGAAGCCGAACTGGCCGGTCCGCCGGACGGGTTGGCCGACCTGGCCGGCGTGCACGACATCAAGGTCACCGGCAACCGGGTGCGCTGTGAGGTGGACACCGACCACCTGGACGCGGTGCTGGCCGTGCTGACCGCGATCGGCCTCCGGTCGCTGGTCAGCAGGCCACCGACGCTGGAGGAACTGTTCCTGCGGCACTACCGGCCCGAGCAGTCCACCGCCGACCCGGTGGCGGCCGCCCGATGAACGCCACCGCGGGCACCCGCGAACTCGTTCGGCTCGGCGCCCGGCGCGACCGGGTGATGCTGCCCGCCTGGTGCTACCTGATCATCGCGCTGGCCGTCGGCACCGCGTACTCGTTCAAGGGGCTCTATCCGACTCCCGCGTCCCGGCTGGCCTTCGCGCACAGCTTCGCCGGCAATCCCACGTTCAGCGCGCTCACCGGGCCGACGTTCGACCTGAGCACGATCGGTGGCCTGACCGCGTGGCGGATCGGCGGTCTCGGTGGCCTGCTGATGGCCCTGTTCAACATCCTGGTCGTGGTCCGGCACACCAGGGCCGAGGAAGAAGCGGGCCGGCTGGAACTCGTCGGCGCGGGCGCCGTCGGCAGGTACGCGCCACTGACCGCGGGCCTCGTGCTCGCGCTCGGCACCGATCTGGTGCTGGGCCTGGTGATCGGCGGCGGTCTGACGCTGGTCGGCGAGCCGGCCGGGGACTCGTTCGTGCTCGGGTTCGCCCTGGCCGTCGTGGGCGCCGCGTTCGCCGGTATCGCGGCCGTCACCGCGCAGCTCACCGAGACGTCCAGGGCCGCGACCGGCCTGGCGGCCACCGTGCTGGGCATCGCATTCCTGCTCCGCGCGGTCGGTGACTCGGCGGGCACGGGCATCCAGTGGCTGTCCTGGTTGTCGCCGATCGGCTGGGGCCAGCAGATCCGCCCGTTCGCCGGTGACCGCTGGTGGGTGTTCGCGCTGCCGGTCGGCCTCGCCGTGCTGACCTGCTGGGCTGCCCGCGCGCTGGTCGGCAGGCGCGATCTCGGTGCCGGGCTGTTGCCGTCCCGGCCAGGACCGGCCACCGCGGCACACGCGCTACGCAGCCCGCTCGCGCTGGCCTGGCGGCTGCAACGCGGTCTGCTGCTCGGCTGGGCGATCGCGCTCATCGCGGTCAGCGCGGTGCTGGGCACGGTCACCCAGGACATGCTCAGCATCGTCAACACCAACTCGGCGTTGACCAGGATCATCAGCCAACTCGGCGGTCAGGCCGGCATCGCGAACGCGTTCCTGTCCTCGGTGATGACCCTGGTCGCCCTGCTCAGCGCGATCTTCGTCGTGCAGGCGGTGCTGCGGTTGCGCAGCGAGGAAGAGGCGCTGCGGGCCGAGCCGGTGCTGGCCACCGGGGTCGGCAAGGTGCCGTTCGCGGCCGGTCACCTGCTGGTGGCTGCCCTGGGCGGTGCGCTGCTGCTCGCGATCAGCGGCGTCGCCGTCGGGCTGGGCTACGGCCTGCGTACCGGCGACGTCGGCGGTCAGCTGGCCGCGATGGTGGGCGCCGCACTGGTGCAGGTGCCGGCGACCTGGGTACTGGCCGGCGTCGCGATCACGTTGTTCGGCCTGCTGCCGGCGTGGACGGCGGCCGGTTGGGGGGCGGTGGTGGTGTGCTTCGCGATCGGCGAACTGGGACCGTCGCTGCACCCGCCGCAGTGGGTCATGGACATCTCGCCGTTCACGCACGTGCCAAGACTGCCGGGCGGCGCGCTGGCCGGCGCGCCGATCGGCTGGCTGCTGGTGGTGAGTGTCGCGCTCACCGTGGTCGGACTCGTGGGCTGGCGGCGGCGGGACGTCGGCTAGTTGTCCAACTCCCCTCGTCTGATCGAGTCCACGAGTGCGGACAGACTGACCGTCGCGCAGGCCAGCATCGGCCCCACGGAGTTCTTGCTGTCCCTGATTCTCGCCATCGACCCGTCGATCCTGATCTCGACACAGTTCTGTGACGGGTTGCTGCGTGAGCTCTTGCACCAACCGGTCCGGTGGGCGGAACCAACGTTGGCCTGCCTGTACATCAAGCCTCCAATTCCTTCCGGGTCCGGCGAATCGCCTCCAACGACGATTCCCGATCCAGTGCACGGTCGACCGCTTCGGTGAAACTGGCGATGAGTTCGCCGACCACCTGCGGCTTCTCGATCAGGGTTCCCGTGGTGACTGCTTCCTGCCAGATCATGTCCGGCAACCACGACGATCCGAAGGAAAGGATCTTCAGGCTGCCGCCGATCACCGGATGCGCCCCGGCGTGATAGGGCATCACGTGCACGTGCACGTGGTCCGGTTTCTCTTCGATGATCGAACAGAGTCGGTCCAACTGGTGGCACATCACCTCACGCCCGCCCACCTCCTGGCGGAGCGCGGTCTGACCAATGAGGACAGTGAAGTCCGGTGGGTTCGGGCCGTGCAGCGGTGCCTGCCTGGCCAGTCTGGACTCCACTCTCGGGCCGACGTCGACCGGTTTGATGTACGGAGAGCCGCCGCGCACCATGGCCCTGGCGTAGTCGGCTGTCTGCAACACACCGGGGATGGTCTCCGCCGCGTACTCCCGCTGGTGTGTCGCTCCGGCCTCCAGACCGATGAACCGCAGGAAGTCGTCGGAGTAGAGCCTGCCGTAGTCATCCCACCACTCGCGCCGGTCGGCCTCCACCCGCAGCGCGTCCAGTTCGGCCAGTTCCGCCTCGGACAGCTCGTAGATGCCGGCCAACTCGGAGAGTTTGGTGGACGTGAGGCGGCGCTTGGCGATCTCGATCGAGGAGAGATTGTTGCCCCCGATCCCGGTGATCCGACCGACCGCCGCCGCTGTCAGTCCGAGTTGGTCGCGGCGTGCCCGCAGCCGCAGCCCCAGTTCGACCGCTTTGACCGTACTGGAGGTCGGCTCACCGGCCATCACCACGTGTACTCCTCAGTGCTGAGCCCACAACAGAAGATGCCAAGAATTACACACCGAGGCTAGGGGTTTTGCTCGATCGGGTGATTTGACGTTGAGTAGATCTCGCCTTTGTTTGAGAGTACTCACGCAAGGTAGTTGACGTCCTTTTCTCACGTCGCGGGAACGTTGAACGTGTGGTAGCTCGGCGCTCCGGTAGGCAGCCTCACAGGTCGCCGCGCACGGCCCACAGGTCGGGGAAGGCGGGCGCGAAGATCGTGCCGCGCAGATACGCCGCGCCGGACGAGCCACCGGTGCCCGACTTGTCGCCGATGGTGCGTTCCACCATCTTCACGTGCCGGTAGCGCCACTCCTGCAGGCCCTCGTCCAGGTCGACCAGCCGCTCGGCCACCTGTGCCGCGTCCCCGTCGTCCTGGTACACCGCGAGCAGGGCGGCACGCATGTCGGCCACCGGGTAGCCGGCGCCGGCCAGGTAGGTGCGGAACGAGTCGAACAGGGCGGGCCGCGACATCGCGTCGGCGATCGCCGTGCGCGCCGCGCTGCCTTCCGGGTAGTGCTCGAACACGCCGGGGTCGCGCCGGCCCAGCACGGCTTCCAGTTGGCGGAACTGGGCGGACTGGAAGCCGCTGGACGCGTCCAGCCGGGTCCGGAACGAGGTGAACTGGCGCGGTGTCATGGTTTCCAGGACGTCGATCTGGGCGACGGCCACCTTCATGATCGTGAGCGTCCTGCGCAGCGTGTGCAGCGCCTGCGGCGTGCGGCCGTCGACCAGGTGCCGTTGCAGTGCGGTGAGTTCGTGCAGCAGCTGCTTGAACCACAGCTCGTAGACCTGGTGGATGACGATGAACAACATCTCGTCGTGCTCATCCGAGCGTGGCCGCTGCGCGCCGAGGATCTCGTCCAGGGCGAGGTAGGAGGCGTACGTGAGTGCTGGGGACTGGTCGCTCATGAGCTTGGGACACTATCCGCCATGTCCACTCAGGGCAGTTTGACCGGCAGCTGCACGATGTTGTGATGTTGGAGATACGCCAGCACGAGCAGGACGATCACGAGGACGGCGATCCAGCCGAGTAAGCCGATGCCCTTCTTCTTCCGTGCCATCGGAGCCATCCCTTCCGGTACCGGACTCCACCGCTGCACTCCCACGCTACGCGATCAGGGACCCATCGCGACCGGACCGGGCGGAAGCGACCGAACCGTCACAGTTCGGGTAGCGCAGCGTGAGCAAGGCCACTCCATTAGCGGACGGCCGGACAAAATTGAGACGCACAGTAATCTTCGCGAGAACAACGGGTTATCACACGGACCACACTCTGGGTAGCACAACGCCCTGAAGTGCAGCGTCACCATAGAGTGACGGTTACGCCGATCGTGGGAACGTCCGTCTACATCAGATCGACAGGTCGTCACCGATCTGGCCGAACGAGGCCATCAGAAACGACCCAGGTTCCTTACCAGAAATTCGACACCCTCTGTAACGGGGGTAGACGTGTCACCGATTCAGGTGGCGAAGGCAGACAACGCGCGACCTCCGAATTGGCCGGCTTGGCCGCGCTGGTCTCCCACCTGATGGACACAGGGGCGCCGGGGGCGTCTCGCGATGACGCACGGCCGGACACGGTCGCAGCGCCCGGAGGCGGAATGAGCAACAGCAGTCAGCCATCTGGTCGACACAGATCCGTGGCGGGGGTCCTGGTGTCGGCCGTGACCGTGGCAGGCAGCCATGAGTGAGCAGGTCCAGCCGGCCAGCCACCGTGGTGAGCCGAGGCATCTCGGCGGTGCGAGCTACGTGTCCGGCCCGACCAGGCTGACGTCGTCGCCGACCGGGCAGCACGCGCAGCCGACGGTGGCCGCCTGGGAGCGCCAGTACCGGTACGCCGTGATCGCCAGTGACCTGGTGGCCACCGGCCTCGCGCTGCTCATCGCCGCGACGCTGCTGGGCAAGCACGTGAACGTGGACGGCCAGTACCGGCTGCTGATCTCGGCGATCGTGACCGTGGTCGTGGTGTGCGGCTCGCTGATGGCCAGCAGGTCGTGGCGGGCCAACGTGCTGGGCCAGGGTGCCGAGGAGTTCCGTCGGCTGGGCCGGGCGCTGGTCACGGCCGCGGTGATCCTCGCGCTCATCTCACTCGCGGTCGGCGACGGCAACGGCAGGCCGTGGGTGTTCCTGGTGATCCCGACGATCGCCGTACTCGCCGCGCCGCAGCGCTATCTGCTGCGCCGCTTCCTGCACCGGGCGCGCAGCGAGGGCCGCTGCCTGCTGCCCGTGCTCGCGGCCGGCAGCACCGAGACGGTGCACGACCTGATCATGCGTACCCGGCAGACGCCGCACCTGGGCTGGCGGGTCGAGGCCGTCTGCACGGTGGACGGCCGCGCGGGCAGTGGCACCCGGATCGCGGGCGTGCCGGTGATCGGCCAGCTGGCCGACCTGGCCCAGCACGTGCGCCGAGGTGGCTACCGGATCGTCGGCGTCACGGCCGACCAGTACTGGACGCCGCGCAGGCTCCAGCAGCTGGCCTGGGACCTGGAGGGCAGCACGGCCGAGATGGTCGTCGCGCCGGTCCTGATGGAGGTCGCCGGTCCTCGGGTGCACGTGTCCGGGGTGCTCGGCATGCCACTGCTGCGGGTGAGCGCACCAGTGTTCACCGGTGTCCGCCGGGTCATCAAGGAGATCTTCGACCGGGTCGCCGCCGCAGGGTTGCTGCTGGTCACGCTGCCCGGGCTGCTGGTCATCGCGACGCTGATCAAGGCCACCAGCCGGGGTCCGGTGTTCTACCGGCAGCGTCGGGTCGGCAAGGACGGCAAGCAGTTCACCATGATCAAGTTCCGCACGATGGTGGTCGGGTCGGACGCCGGACACATCAAGCTGCGGCTGACCAACGACGGTGCCGGTCCGCTGTTCAAGATGCGCTCCGACCCCAGGGTGACCAAGGTCGGCAGCTGGCTGCGCCGCTACTCGGCCGACGAGCTGCCGCAGCTGCTCAACGTCGTCGGTGGCACGATGTCGCTGGTCGGCCCCCGACCGCCGCTGCCGGAGGAGACCATGAGCTACGGTCCCGACGTCAAGCGCAGGCTGCTGGTCCGGCCCGGGATGACCGGTCTGTGGCAGGTCAGCGGACGCAGCGACCTGTCCTGGGAGGAGTCCGTCCGGCTCGACCTGCGTTACGTCGAGGACTGGTCGTTGGCCCTGGACGCGCTGATCCTGTGGAAGACGGTCCGAGCCGTGTTCACCGGAGCCGGCGCCTACTGAGCCAGGCCCACCGTCTGGGTGTCGTAGTCGGTCCTGGCCGCGTCGATGCGGTCCATGTTCGCCTCGGCCCAGTCCTTGATCGCGTGCACCACCGGCGCCAGGTCCTTGCCCAGCGCGGTCAGCTGGTAGTCCACCCGCACCGGCACGCTCGGCGTCACGGTCCGCTCGACGAGGCCGTCGCGCTGGGCGGTGCGCAAGGTCTGGGTGAGCATCTTCTGGCTGACCCCGGCGATGGTCCGGCCCAGCTCGCTGTACCGCTGCGGGCCGTCCATCAGTGCGGACATGACCAGGCACAGCCACTTGTCACTGAGCGCGTCCAACAGTTGACGGGTCGGACAGGCGGCCATGAAGGCGTTGTAGGCGATCTTCGCCTCCGCCCGGCGTTCCGCCGCGTTTCTGGTGGCCATGGCTCCCCCTCCGGTGTGCTACATACTTTCAGGTACGTACTTACCAGAAGAGAGTAGCACTTCTACGTTGGTGTGGCGGGGCCAATCCCGCACCCGACGGACAAGGAGCGCACACCATGCGCGCAGTCAGCTTCAGTTCGTTCGGCGACCTCGACGTCCTGGAGATCGCCGACGTGCCCACCACGGAGCCCGGTGTCGGGCAGGTACGCATCGCCGTGCGGGCCAGCACCGTGAACCCGGCCGACGCTTACACCAGGTCGGGCGCACTCGCGGCGTATCTGCCCGACCGGCCGAGCTACGGGCTCGGCTGGGACGCGGCCGGCACCGTGGACGCGCTCGGCGAGGGTGTCACCGGCTTCGCGGTCGGCGACCGGGTCGTGGCGATGTCGGACTACTTCGACACGCTGGTGCCCACCCAGGCCGACTTCGTCGTGCTGGACGCGGCCGCTGTCGCGCCGGCACCGGCCGGGCTGGACTTCGCCGGTGCGGCGACCGTGCCGCTCAACGCATTGACCGCGGCCCAGGCGCTCGATCTGATCGGGCTGACCAAGGGCCAGACCCTGGCGATCACGGGTGCGGCAGGCGCGGTCGGCGGATTCGCGGCGCAGCTGGCCGGACAGGCCGGGCTGACGGTCTACGGCATCGCGGGCGAGCAGGACGCGGACTTCCTGCGCGAGATCGGCGCCATCCTGGTGCCCAGGTCGGACGACCCGGCCGCCGCGCTGCGGGCCGTGGTGCCCGCCGGGGTGGACGGCCTGCTCGACGCCGCACTGCTCGGCGTGCCGGCCATGGGCGGGGTGCGGGACGGCGGGGTGTTCGTCAGCGTGGCCAGGCCGACGCCTGCCGGTGAGCGGGGCATCCGGACGGACAGCGTCATGGTGCACAGCGACGGCACCCGGCTCGCCGCGCTTGTCGGACTGGTCGAACAGGGCAAGCTGGCCATCCGGGTGGCCGAGACGCTGCCGCTCACCGAGGTGGCCGCGGCGCAGGCACTGGTGGCCAAGGGCGGCATCCGGGGTCGGGTCGTGCTGGTGCCCTAGTTCTCGCCGTCGTCGGTCTCTTCGGCCGGCGAGGCGGGCCTGGTCGGCCGCAGCCGGATCACGCCACTGTCCAGGTCCAGCGGCCCCGGTTCGAAACGCTGGCCGTTGCCGGCTTCCTCGGGCGTGTCCTTGCGGATCTTCGCGCCGGGGAAGAGGTCACCGAGCTGTCCCATGGCTTCCACGATAGACGGGTGCGCGGGCGACGACATCGTCTCCCACGCACCCGTTCGGGCCCACTTGCTGCCTACTTGCCACCGATGTGCAGCACGCCGTGGGCGGTCGCCGCACGCTGCTGCGCCGCCCGTGCCGCGTTCGTGTCCGGCGCGGCGACGTCCACCTTGCCGACGTTCCAACCCGACACGCTGACCACCGGCGTGGTCCCGCGCAGGTCGGCCGACGAGTAGCTGACGCTCAGCGTCTGCGACTCACCGGGCCACAGCGTCACGTCGTTGTCGTTCCACAGATCGGACGTGACCTGGTTGTCGCCTGCCCGCTCGGTGCCGTTGGCGTTGCCCCGCCGGATGTCCGTCCGCACGAAGAATCCGACGATCGGCTTGGCCGACGTGTTGGTGACGGTCACCGTGGTGACCCGGTCGGCACCGTCCTGGCCGCGCTTGTCGCTGGTGGCCGCGACCGCGGACACCTTCGCCTTGCCGAGCGACCGCAACCCGCCCAGGTTCGCGAACTGGCTCAGGGTGGCCTGCGGGTTGCCCTCGCTGGCGTCCCAGTCCACCACGTCCTGCTGGGTGGACTGCCAGTACACGTTGTGGTCCACGACGGTGCCGTGCTGGCGGACCAGCGGTTCGACGAAGTAGGTCGTGGCCGGTGCCGGCGGCAGGGAGTCGCGTTGGTCGAGTGGTCGACGAACGCCTCGAACTGGGACCTGGTGTTCTCGTAGTCCTGTACCTGAGCTTCCTCGACGTAACCATCCAAATTGGACCACTGGCCGTAGCGACTGCTCAGTGCGGTGTCGAAGTCGAACAGTTCGCCGAACGCGTAGCCACCATGCCCGGTTTCATAGTTCGCGTGGTACTGCGTGGCTTCCGGGTCCTGCCACAGGGCGGCCTCGTCGCTCGGCGACGTGAACCTGTTCAGCGAGTCCAGCGTCGGCACGGTGTCGCCGGCACTCTGTTCACTGTCGAAGCCCCACGAACCGCCGACGTTGGTCAGCGAGCTGTCGTCCGGGTCGAAGTGCGTCGTGTCGTACCAGTAGGCGGGCGGCACGTAGTCGTGCGGGCCTTCCTTCTCCCCCGCCTGGCCGAGACTCGGCGTGCTCTTGTACTCGGCCGATGCCACCAGCGGCACATCGATGGCGGCCAGCGACACACTCTCCTGCGCGGGGATCGGCGCGTTGTCACTCCAGCCGAACGTGAAGACGCTCGGGTGGTTGCGCTCGTTCCGCGCGATCGTCTGCGCCGACAGACCCAGGGTGTTCAGCTGCGCCGGGGTCGGTTGCGCCCGCCGGGACGGCTGCCACGCGTCACGGCACTGGTAACCGGAGTCGATCAGCAGACCGGCCTTGTCGGCCTGCTCGTAGAAGTCGTCCGGCATGAAGTGACCCTCGATCCGGATCGTGTTCAGACCGAGGTTGCGCAGCAGGGCGAACTGCCGCGCGGTGTCCGCCGCCGAGTAGTCCAGGAAGATGTTCGGCGCGTAGCCGCCACCGCGTACCACCAGCGGCACGCCGTTGACAGCGGTTGGCTGCCCAGTTGGTAGGGCCACCAGACCTTCGGGTGGTCAGCACCGGATCGGTGGTCGGCGTGAACGTCACTGTGCTGGTGGTGTTGCCCGGCACGGTCACCAGGAGTTGCACGGGGAACTGGATGCCGGTGTTGTTGTCCGGCGGGATCTGGTTCCAGTCCACGTCGTCGATCGTGTACATGCCGTTCGGGTCGTTCGGGTAGACCTCGATGGCCAGCGCGTTGGCGCCGTGCCGCAGCAGGCCGGTCACGTCGAAGGCGAACTTGGTGTAGGCGCCGGTGACGGTGTCGCTGGTGGCGACCTCCTTGCCGTTCACCCACACGTCCGCCTTGCCGACCACCCCGTTGACGACCAGGGACGCGGTCTGCGCCGACGTGAGGCGCTCGGTGAACGTCGTGCGGTACCACCAGGGAGCCATGAACTGCGGGATGGTCTCCGGGCCGACCTCGGTCATCTGACCGAAGCACTTCTTCATGTTGTCCGAGAAGAACACGTTCGGACAGGCGCCGTTCCGCAGCAGCGCTTCGACCTCGGTGCCGGGTGCGCCCGCGTCGTCCGGTTTGACCGGGAGCCAGGAACGCGTGTCGAAGCCGGGAGCGGAGATGGCCGCTCCACCCTGGGTGGCTGTGGCGCTGGTGAGCACCTGCCAACCGCCGGTGCCGAGGGTGGACAGCCCGAGAGCCTTGTGGCTGGCCACATCAGCTGTGTGGCCATCCGCCGTGGTCGCCATCGATACCGATGTGCCCATGTAAGTTGGCTTCTACACCTCGATCTGCGCCAGCACCGCGTCCCGCGCCACGTCCAGACCGGCGGCCAACCCACCCAGTACGACGTTCTCCCGGCCGACCGCCGACACCCGGATCGGCGGCGGCTCCAGCGCCAGCAGTTCGCCCAGCCTGCGCTGAATCGGCGCCAGCAGCACGTCCACGTTGCTGCCCACCCCACCGCCGAGCACGATCAGGCCGGGATCGAGCACCGCGATGATCGACGTGAGCGCCCGCGCCAGATGGTCGGCCTCCAACTCCACCACCCGCAGGGCGGCGGCATCACCGGAGCGGGCCGCGTTGAAGACCTGTTCGGCCGAGTCCACCGTCATGCCGTAGCCGACAGCGGTGCCCACGATCCCGTCGGCCGACGCGGCGGTCTCCAGGATGCCGTGCTGCCGGGTGGTCGCCGAGTCGTGCACCTTGGCCGCGCCCTCGTCGCCGACCGGCAGGAACGAGATCTCCCCCGCCCTGCCGTGCGATCCCCGGTACAGCCTGCCGTCCACCACGACACCCATGCCGACGCCGGTGCCGACCGACACGAACACGAAGTCGCGCACCGCAGCACCCAGCCCGTAGGCCTGCTCGGCCAGCGTCGCCAGGTTGACGTCGTTGTCGATGGAGAACCGCTCGCCAAGCGCGGTACGCAACGACTCCACGGCACCCGGTTGGTCCCAGCCGGGTAGGTTGGGGGCCGCCGAGATGCGGCCGGACTCCGGCTCGTAGACGCCAGGAATGCCGAGCACGGTGTGCGTGACGTCGGTGAACGCGATCCCCGCCTTGGCCGACAGCATCTCGGTCAGGTCGCCCACCTGACGGATCAGCGACGCGGCCGTCCGCGCGCGGACGCGTTCCTCGTGCTGGACGGTGATCCGACCGGACAGGTCGGCGACCGCGGCACGCAGCCACGAAGCGCCGATGTCCACCGCGAGCGCCCAGCCCGCTTCCGGGCGGACCTCGTACAACCGGGGTGCCCGGCCGACCTGACCCACCCGGTGACCGACGTGCCGGACCAGGCCGGAGCGCTCCAGATTGGCCAGCGCGAGGCCGATGGTCGGCTTGGACAGGCCGGTGGCCGTCACCAGTTGGGACGCGGACACCTGGCCGAGCTGCCTGGTCTGCTCGTAGACGGCCCGCTCGTTCATGATGCGGACCACCGCGGTGGTGTTGGCCACCCCACCGTCCGGCGAAGTCCTGACCACGACTGCTCCTCCCCTACCGGCGCGTGACACCGTCCGGTCACCTGATTATCACGCGAGGCCGCGGTCAGGGGAGCAATGCGCCAGTTGGTGGCTGGTGGCGTCGGCCACCAGCCACCAACCGTCAGGTCATGGCCGCAACAGACCGAGCAGGCCGTGCTGCTCGTTGTCCAGCCCGGAACTGAAGAACAGCGCGTCGGTACCGCCGGTGGTTGCGGTGCCCGGAATCAACGCCCACAGGCGCTCGATGGCGATGATCTTGCCGTGCGAGTCCCGCAGCTGATCGATGTCGTTCCTGTTGCCGGGACCGCGGTTGTCGCGCCGGTTGATGTCGATCACGTTGATGCGACCGTCGCCGAAGTTGCCGACCAGCAGATCGCCGGCCACGCTGCCCCAACTCGCCGGAGCGATGGCAAGACCCCACGGGCCGTTCAGGCTCCGGTGACTGGCCACCCGTGCCATGAAGTGACCGTCCACAGTGAACTCATCGACGACGCCGAGACCGGCGCCGTCCTTGCTGCGACCGGTCTTCGGGTCCACCTTCGCGTAGGCCACGAAGATGTGTCCGTTCAGCGCCTGCACGTTGAACGGTGCGTAACCCCTTGGCTCCGCCCGGTCTCGGAACGCCCACGACGGGGTGTTCACCGGCTGGAAGGTCGAGTCGAACACGTTGATCTTGTTCTGGCCGAAGTTCGCCGCGTACAGCTGGTCGCCGGTGCTCGCGGTGGCCAGCGTGAGGCCGGTGAACACCGCACCGGGCACGGTGGCCTTGGTCTCGGCGTTGCCCAGGCCGGGGTCCAGCCCCGGTGCCCACGCCTCGATGTGGCCGGTGATCGTGGAGAAGATGAACCGCGCTGGCGCACTGGCGCCGTTCAGGGTGTTCACGAAACCGGTACCGGGGTTGGCCACCTGCCCTGTCGGCAGTTCCGGTGAGTGCGGGAACGTAACGCGCACAGCGGTGACCTTGGTGGCCGCGCTCGACGCCGGCACGACCGAATAGAGAGTCGCCACATCGGCACCGTTGTTCGCGGACCACAATGGTGATGTCGGCAGCAGCGCCAACCCCCAGGGGTTGACCAGATCAGGATCGGTAATGGACGCCTTACCGGGCAGGTCGGACACCAGATCTACTTGGTGTACACCGAATTTTCCGTTGTCGTGATGACCGTTATGGGAGGAACTGGCAGCCGCGGTAGGCGCCGCCAGGGCCAGAATGCCTGCTGCCGCGGCTAACACGGCGAGCGGGCGTCTCAGAGATGACATGGCATTTCCCTGCCTGTCGACAATCGGGGGTCACAGCCTACTTTCAGCTATCCAGCAGCGGTCAAATACGCGTCAGGATTGCCGATGATCACTGCGACAGGCGCGGCACCAGCGCCACGCACCGCAGCCGCGGCGCCGAGTGTGGAACTGGTGATCAGCACCGGGGACCATGCCGCGCTGATCACCCGGCGGTCCAGTTCGGCGGCCAGCGGCTCGCGTAGCCACGGCGCCAGTTCGGCGTAACTCCCGCCCAGCACCACGCAGGGCAGGTCCACCACGTTGACCACCGACGAGAGCGCGATACCGAGCCAACGGCCCGCAGCGTGCACCGCCGCCAGCGCTTTTTCGTCCTTTATGGACAATTGCTGGATCAGTTTGCCCAGCGTCTCGGTCGGTGGCCGGTCATCCGCCTGCCACACACCGGCCTCGCGCATGATCCAGTCCAGCCCGGCCAGCCGTTCCAGGCAGCCACGCGAACCACAGGCACACACCGGTCCGGCCGGGTCGACGGT
>DASUJK010000019.1:0-18343 GCA_036279295.1 Pseudonocardiaceae bacterium
CGGTTTACCGACCGCCAGGGCACCACGCAGTCTGATCTGACCACCGCCCGAGGGGCTCAACCGGAGACCACAGTGGACAAGCCGGTATCGAGACCGGTGGGTGGTCCATGCCTACGAACAGGCAGCACCGATCATAGATCACAAATCATCTGGAAATGATCAAGTCAATTCGATCGGTGGATCCGGGCTCAGATAGCAGCCCATGAGGACGCCATACGCATTGTTGCGGCACAGCTCGTTGTTTCGAGTCTCGGCGCCACACCAGACCGGTGCTTGAAACAAGCTGTAGACGACCAGTATGGCTGACAATATTGCGATGACACCGGTACCGATTTTGTCAGTGCCGAACCAGGCGTAGGCGATCACGGGCAGGAACAGATAGCCGTAACTGCGTCTTAGCGCCTTTCCGACCCTTGTCGATTTGGCCACGATCATCTACCGTAGCCCGGGGAAATCTGGGTGTATAGCTCCGACCGTGTCGGCTACAACTCGTCGGTGCAACCGGTTGAGTTACCGTGGGTCGCGGATGACGGCCGACTGGACCGTACCCGCCACCCGGCCGAGTGGCCGGCATGTCACGCTCCGAGGTGACATGGCCAGCGCCGGAAGCTGACTTGCTTCACGAAGCTCGGCTAAACGGCCACATGGACCGCTTATGGCGCGCAATACTCTCTGGGTATGGGCGGTCGGCTTGGTCGTTGGTCTGGGAAGGCCGTGCCCTCGGTGGTGTTGGTGGTCGCCACCGCTGTGGCGATCGCCGCGTTCGCTCGGCTGTTCGTCCGAGGATTCGGCTTTCCGACCGGCGTTGGGCAGCACATCCTCTATGGCGTCGCGATTGCCGTGGTCAGCGTGCTGATCTGGTGCTTTGTCGCGGCGATCGTCTGGTGGGCGCAGGGTCGCCACACGCCGGCGCGTCGGTACTTCGTCGAGCATCGCCGCGCCGTGGCGACAGCTTGCCTCGTCCTCGTTGCGATCGCCGCTGCCATCACGCTGCTGTTTGTTGCTGCTACCGCCGTGACTGAGGTGATCGGTCGGGTCCTGCTCGCCGTCCTGCTCGGCGGCGGCACCGTGCTGATCACCCTGTGGCCGTACGTGATCGGGCCGCTCGCGACCCGGGGGCCGCGCATCGCCGGCGCCGTGGCAGCCTGTTGGCTTTCCGTGGGTGCGTTCCTGCTGGCCATTCACCTCTTCCCGCCGGGCGCCGTGCTGGTGGGTGTCTACCTCGTCGCGCAGTACGCCTGGATACACACGGCCGACAAGCGCGGCATGCGCGCCGAGTCCGACTTCTATCGTGGCCTCGCCGCCGGTACCTACCTGGTCGTGGGCGGCGGATTCTGGGCACGGATCATCCCGGCTGGGACCGTGGCGAAATGGGCGGGCGAGACCGCGCTCGCGGTGCTCGTCGGCACCATGACCGCCATGTTGATCTGGCGTGGTGTGCGCAACGCCCGGCCGATGCTGCGCCGGGTCGGCGCCGTGGCGATCGTTCTCGTGCCTGCTTACCTGCTGTATCTGCTGTTCGACGACCAACTGCTCGGCGGTCCGCTCGAAGCTCCCGTGTTTCCGCTGGCCGGCTGGCTTGCCTACCGCCTGTGGCGCACCATGCGGACCAGCTCACGAGTCACCGTCAAGGCCGGCGGCGACATCGTCCTCGCGTTGACCGCGGGTTCGGTGGTGGTGCTGTTCCTGGCCTGGTTGGCGAACATGCTGTCGCTGGCCCCGGCCGAGGTCGACGTGATCAAGCGGGTTGCGTCTGCCGTTCGGGACGCCGTTGAGCTGCCACCGTGGATGTGGGCCTGCGTCTATGTCGTGCTGACCGGCGGTTACCTGCTGGCCGCGCTGGGACCGAGCCGGTTCCAGGCGATTCCGCGTCGGCTCGGCGCACTGCATGTCGCCCCCGGCGTGGACGCGGTGCGCAGGACGTTCACCATGACCGGCATCGGCCTCATGGCGCTGGCCTTCCTCGGGCTGGTCGTGCCGCCCACCGCGAGTACGTTGCTGGGCAACGAGATTCGCCAGCGGTACACCATCGCCGCGCAGGACGAGCTGGCGGCACGCGCGCGGATCGCCGTGTATCAGGCCATCACGTCGCAGTTCAGCACCTCGCCTGTGCGACTGACCGTGCTGGCCGACCTGGTCGAGGAGGTACACCACGCCGAGCCACCCGCTGCCGGTGCGCCGACTCCTGCCGAGCTGGATCTTGCGCACCGCCTCGGGCAGCTTCAGGCGCAAACGCTTGTCGCACCGGTCAAGCGGCCTCCGGCGACCGGCGCTGAATCCGACCATCCTATTCGGACTGTGGACGAACTCGATCGGCAAATGACCCAGGAGCAGCAGGCTGACGACCTGAACAAGAAGCGGGGCAAACAAGCCGAGACGGCAGCGGAACTCGCCGCGGCCACGGTGACCAGCCTGTTGGACATCCTGCACCTCGGCAACTCCGAAGTGGTCGGCGTCGTGCGTGAATACCTCGACGGGCTGGCCGAATCGCCGCTCGGGGAAGTCTTCCTGGCCGCGACCCGGCACCTGTTGCCCGGCCGGCCGCCGTCCGTGACACAGGTGGTCGAGCCGGACCCGGAGCAGCTGAACGACGCGGCCCAGACGCAGCTGTTCGTGGAGCGGATCGCCGAGGGCAGCTTGACAGTCCCGGACCTGTCGCCGGCGCCGAAGGGCATCGCCGCGTTGATCCGCTCGATCGTCACCGCCGAGCACACCACGATCGACATCGAGCAGGAGCACATCGAGTGTCCGGACTGCGGGCGGCCGGGTGAACCGCACATCGAGGAGCACGGCCCCATCAGGTGACCGCGCGGCGCCGGACCACGATCGAGTACAGCGACACGATCGCCCATACGCCTTCGAGCAGGATGAAACCCCACTCCAGACTCAGAATCGCGGTGGCGGTGAGCACCGCAGAACCCACCGCGTTGAGGATCAGGTACCGGTAGCCGGCGTGATCCAGCTTGCCGAGCTGTGCTGCGACGAACGCGCTGAGGATGAGCAGCGAACCAACGACCTGGACGACCTGGTACCACAACATGACGGGCTCCAACCCACGCCGTCTTGTCGCTGACCGGGTACGGCGGGCCTCGTCCGGAACACCCGGGTCGACCGGGTGTCACACCACCATTGTGCCCGACGCGGCGCGTGCCGAACCGGTCAGATCGGTCACACCCTTGGCTGTAGGCGCAGCACGTAGTAGCAGGCCTCTTCCGTGGCACGCACCCGCTGGAAGCCGTTCTTCTCCAGCACCCGCTGCGAGCCGATGTTGTCCAGTTCGGTGTCCGCGTTCACGGCCGTCACCTCGCCGTGCCCGCGGCAGACCGCGACCAGCCCGGCCACGGCTTCGGTCCCGTAGCCCTTGCCCCACTCCGGTTCGACCATGCCGTATCCGATGGTCACCTCACCGGCATCGTCCGGCAGGCCGAAGAAGCCCGCGGTGCCGATCGTCAGCCCGTGGGTCAGCGGCACGATGCGGTAGACACCGAACGGGCCGGGGTCCGCCGTACTGTTGGCCAACCCGGCGCACGGCTCCGAGTCGTCCTCTCGCGGGAAGCCCTCGGCCCACCGCTCGCCGTCAACCGGTTTCCCGTCGGCGACCATGGTGGCCTCGGCCTTGGTGAACGGCAGCAGGTCGATGGTCCTGTCAGCTGAATTCGCCATAATGCGGACGATCGAAGCAGATCCTCCGTATGTCTGCCACCGTAATGCGCACGGCGCCGATCAGTCCTCCGACCTGGCCTGTCGAGTGCGGTGGGCTCGAACCCCGCGGACGGTTGCCGCAGCGCTCGTCCGAGCACCAACGCCGACGGCCGGTGTAGTCGAGGAAGAAGCCTGGGCAGGTGTCGTCACCGCACGGGTGGAGGTAGCGGCCTGGCCGATCCTCGGCACCCCGCCGGGTCCACTCACGGTCGCGGGCCTGCTCGTCGTCGCAGTGGCACTGTGGCTGGCCCGACCGGTCAGCTCTGTTGTGGACGACCAGCGGACGGGACCGGTCAGGGAGTTTCGCGGGATTCCTTGAGGCGGGCGGTTTCCCGGCGGAACTCGGCCTGAATGGCGCGTTCTTCTCGCAGCCATTCGGGATTCTCGGCCCGGATCGCGTCGATCTGGTCCTTGGTCAGTGCTTCGGTGATCCCCGTGCGGGTCAGGCCACCGATCGAGATCCCCAGTTTCGCGGCCACCACCTGTCGGGGATGCGGGCCGTTGCGGCGCAGCTCTCGCAGCCACTCCGGCGGGTCGGCCTGCAGCGCGTTCAGCTCGTCGCGGGACACCACGCCCTGCTGGAACTCCGCAGGCGTGGCTCCGAGATACACACCCAGCTTCTTCGCCGCGGTCGCGGGCTTCATCGTCTGGGGTGTCTGATGCGACGTCATGCCCCCAGGGTACCGAGCGCCCGACACCCGGTTTCACCACGGCGGATAACCTGGTGTGATGACAGGCTCCTCGTTCCGGCTCGGCTACGTCCCCGGCGTGACGCCGTCGAAGTGGCAGCGAATCTGGGCGGAACGAGTGCCCGAGGTGCCATTCTCCCTGGTCCAGCTGCTGGACGAGCCGCTGGTCGGCCCCGTGCGGGACGGCGATGTGGACGCCGCGTTGCTCCGGCTGCCGATCGACCGGACGGGCCTGCACGCGATTCCGCTCTACACCGAGACCACAGTGGTCGTGGCGCCGAAGCAACACTGGGTGACCGCTGCCGACGAACTGACCCTGGCCGACCTGGCCGACGAGGTCGTGCTGCACCCGCACGACGACGTCCTGGACTGGGTGCGGCCGCCTGGCCGGTCGGCCGACGAACACCCGGACACGACGGCGCATGCCTTCGGCATGGTGGCCGCGGAGGTGGGGCTGCTGTTGGTGCCGCAGTCGGTGGCCCGGCTGCATCACCGCAAGGATCTCGCCCACCGGCCGGTCACCGATGCCGTCCAGTCGGGCGTGGCGCTGGTCTGGCCGTCGGTCGAGGAGACCAGCGATCTGATGGACCAGTTCATCGGGATCGTCCGTGGTCGGACGGTGAACAGCACCCGTGGCCGCGCACCGATCCAACCCAAGGCTCCGGTCGTGGCGCGTCAGTCCACTCCGACACGACAGGGCGCCACCAGGCGCGCCAAACCACGCCACCACTGACACCGATCACGGACGCGCCACTTGACGGCGAGCGGGCGCCGGGTGCGTCGCCGCAGGCCGACCACCGCGGTGACGAGAGCCGCAGCGGCGATCGCGGCTCCGCCGACCGCCAGTCGATCATCGCGACGTCGACGGGCGACGGGAAGATGGTTGACCCGCCCCACTTCTGCCCGGTCGCCGTGTTGCACGAGAAGATCTGCACGGTCTGGCCGGCGTCCAGCTTGTGGTCCTTCACGTCCAGGCAGAAGTTCGTCCCGGCCGTCCGTGACGTCGAGGCAGAGCTGTTCTGGAACCTGGACCGGCTCGCAGTTGGGTGTGTTGGTGGCCGCAGGCTGACACGCCGCACCAGCGGTTGGCCTCGGTCCCGCCCCCGTGATCCGGGCTGTCGTCACTGGTCGGTGACGTTGGCCCGCAGCCTGGCGAGCAGTTGGTCCAGCGTGGCCAGCTCGTCCTCGGTGAAGCCGGATCGAAGGCGTTTGTCGTGGGCGGTGGCCGCGCCTGCGAGCTGGTGGAACAGCTGCTCACCCTGCTCTGTGAGGCGGACCTGGTGCACGCGTCGGTTGGCCGGTTCACGGGTGCGCGTGATGAGCCCGTCGGCCTCCATCGCGTTCAGGTGATGGGTCAGCGTGGCGCCCTGGATGCCGATGGCCGCCGCGATCTGCCGTTGGTTGGCATCGGGCTGGTTGCGCAGCGAGATCAGGATCAGCCAGGTCGGGCCGGAGCCACCTGCCTCGGCCATGGTCGTCTCGAAGACGCGGCTGACCGTCTTCGCGGTGTTGGCCAGGACGAGGCCGATGGGCGGTCGGGTGGGTTTCGGCACGCCCGCAGGGTACTATGTCTAAGCGTTTGACATCAAACAGTTAGATATCTAACGTTGTTGCCATCAACCGATCGAGGAGGCACCATGAACGAGATCCTGCGGCTCGGGCAGCAGTGGGCCGACGCGGAACAGCGCGGCGACACCGACATGCTCGGCTCGCTGACCACCGACGACTTCACGCTGGTCGGCCCGCTCGGGTTCGTCCTGCACAAGCCGGAGTGGCTGCGGCGCTACCGAGAAGGTGGCCTGGTCACCCACTCACTCGTGTGGGCGGACATCGAGGTTCGCGACTACGGCGACGCCGCGGTCGTCGTCGGCCGGCACACGCAACAGGCCGAGTTCCGTGGCACGCCCGTCAATGGCAGCTTCCGTGCCACCCACGTCGTGGTCCGGCGGGCGGGCACGTGGCTGCTGGCCGGCATCCAGCTCAGCCCCATCGCGCCATCGGTCCGCAGGACGGAACTGAACCACACCATCGTCCGGGCCACCGACAAGGCGGCGTCCGCCGCGTTCCTCGCCGGCATCCTGGAGCTGCCGGTGGGGGAGCCGGTCGGCCCGTTCGTACCGGTCCTGCTGTCCAACGGCGTGACGCTCGACTTCATGAACGTCGACTCCGTGGCGGGCCAGCACTACGCGTTCCTGGTCGACGATGCCGAGTTCGACGCGGCGTTCGCGCGGATGCGCGAGTCCGGCACCGAGTACTGGGCCGACCCTGACCACCGGCGGGCCGGCGAGACCAACACCATGCACGGCGGGCGTGGCGTCTACTTCGCCGATCCCGACGGCCACGACATGGAACTGATGACGAGGGGATGACCATGCGAGTGAGCATCACGGTCACGGACTACTCCTGGCCCTAGTTGCCCGGCCGCCTGGCGCGGATCGCCAGAGCGGCAGACCAGTCCGGTGTGGACACTCTGTGGTCGCGGATCACCTGTTTCAGGCCGATCCGCACCACTCGTCGACCGAGGCGCGGGCGATGGACCTGCCGTTCCGGCCACGGCCGAACGGTTCGAGCGGATGGACGAGACCGTGCGGATCGCGCTGCACATGTGGTCCGGTGACCGGCGCCCGTTCGGGGGAAAGCACTACCAGTTGGCCGATCCGGTGTGCAGCCCGCTGCCCGGCCGTCGGCCGCCGATCATGATCGGCGGTACCGGCGAACACAAGACGCTGCGGCTGGTCGCCCGGTATGCGGACGCGTGCAACGTGTTCGACATCCCGGACGGCGGCGCGACGATCCGGCACAAGCTGGCCGTGCTGGCCGGGCACCGCGCCGAACTCGGCAGGCCCTACGACGACATCGAGAAGACCGTCAGCACGCGGGTCCTGCCGGGTGAGTCGGCCGCCGCCTTCGCGGCGCGGTGTGCCGTCCTCGGCGAGTGGGGCATCGACCATGTTGTCGTGCTCAGCCCCGAGCCGTGGACCGAGGCCGCGGTCGCACTCGTGGCCGCGGCCGGGCAGGGAGGTCAGGGCTGGAGGTCCAGTAGGGCCTTGCCGCTGGCCATCTCCACCGGGACCGAGACCTGGTCGTGCACGATGAGCCAGTCACCGTCGATCTTCTCGAAGCAGCCCGTCCACCGGACCCAGTGATCGCTGCGGATCCCGTTGCGCAGGGTCCCGCTGATCCGGTTGATGCTGTACGCGAATGCCACGTCGTCGCCGACCTTGATCGTGAGGTCGCCGAGCTCGTAACCGAGCGGGCGCTGGTATGCCGTGAAGACATCCACCCAGTTGCGCCATTTCGCTTCCGCACCGACGTGGCGCAGCGGCGGTGTGATGTCGAAGGACACGATGTCCTTGGCGAAGATCGGCTTGACGCCGTCGAGGTCCATCGCGCGGACCGCCTCGATCAACGTGTTGATGCGCTGCCGGATGTCGTTTTCAGCTGTCATGGTCCGTTGACGGAGTTGATCTTGGTGATGTGACGGATGGCAGGGCCGCAACCGTGCGACCCTGCCATCCGAAGAGATCGATCAGCTGGTCGGCTGCCATGGGCCGCCCGGTTGACCAGGTGTCTGGTTCCTGGTCCACCACATGGCGACGAACTTCTGACCCTGGAACGTGACCGTGTCACCGCTGTTGAAGATCCGCGACGGGGTCCAGATCGCGGTGCCGTCGGGCGCAGTTTCCATCTGCTGCCACGGACCGTTCGGGTCACCAGGTGCCTGGTTCTGCGTCCACCACAGCGCCTGCCACGTCGAGCCCTGGAACGTCACCGTGTCGCCGGTGTTGTACACCGTGGTCGCGTTCCAGGCCGGTGCCACCGGCGTGCTCGGCAGGTTCAGGCCCACCACGACCGGGTCGTGGTCGGACGCCGCGAACGGCTCGGTGCCGTCGAACAGCTGCGTGACGTTGTAGTTGAAGCGGCTGTAGTCGAAGGCGACCGCTTCCTGCGAGTTGATCTGCCACACGTCGGCGCCGGTGGCCATCTGCAGGGCCGCCGGACTGGCCAGCACGTGGTCGAGCGACCCTTCCAGGCCGTCGAACACGTAGGTGTGCTCGGACGGGTCCAGGGCGCTGCCCAGGTCGGTGTAGCCGTCGCCGTACAGCTCCTCCATCGGGTCTTCGTCGGTGTAGGAGTTGAAGTCGCCGACCAGGAAGATCCGGCTCGTGCCGAGGTCCGCGGCGGCCTGGTTGGCGAACGTGTTGAGGTCGGCCGCCTCGTGCACGCGGGTCGCGTTGAACGGACCCTGGTCGACGGCAGGGGACGACGTGTCCTCGGCGTCACCGGGGAACAGCAGGTTGCCGTCCGCGCTCTTGGACTTGAAGTGGTTGGCCACGATCAGGAACGCGTCCTGGTCGGTCGCGCCGACCTTCTTGAAGCCCTGCGCCAACGGCTCCCTGGCGATCGAGAACGGCTGGCCCGCGCCCGAGTCGTTGTTCAGCACGGACGACGTGCCGACCGTCGTGACGTCGGCAGGCTTGTAGATGAACGCCGTGCGGATGACGTCCTGGCCGTCCAGCGGCGGCAGGTCGGCGGCAGGCGGCGACGGCACGAAGGCCCACACGTCGGAGCCTGCCGCGGTGTTCAGCGCGTCGACGAGACCCGACAGCGCCGTGTCCCTCGGCTCGCCGAACTTGGCCGAGTTCTCGATCTCCTCCAGCGACACGATGCTCGCGCCGAGGCGGTTGATGCCGGTGACGATCTTCGCCTGCTGATGGGCGAAGTTCGCGGCATCGGCCGCACCGCGCGGGCCAGGGCTGCCGTCCGTGCCGACGCAGTCGTTCACGGCGATCCGGTTGCCCTGCCGGTCGGTGAAGTACGTGCAGGTGCCAAGGCCCTTGGCCACGTAGTCCTCGCCGGTCAGCGGGAAGTAGTTCTCCACGTTGAACGTCGCGATGCGGACCTGGCCGCCGACATCGGCGGGCTGCTCGTTCTCGGTGCGGGTGTCGCTGAACGTGGCGGTCGCCGAGCCGTCGTCGGTGAGCTGCTGGGTCGGCTGGAAGTTCCACAGCGAGAAGCGGAAGTCCAGGATCACCGGCGAGTGGAACGTCACCGCGGAGCCGACGCGCACCGGGTTGGTCGGCGTCAACCAGGGCAGCGGGGTGTTCGCGTGCGCGCCGTCCGGGTTGAACTGGAAGCTCGAACCGTCGTCCAGGGTGACCATCTCGGCCGCGTTGGCGGCGGTGACGGCCTGCGCGACGGCACTGCCGGGGGTGCCGGCGTCGGTCGGGTTGCGCAGCGGTTCGTCACCGGAGGCCAGGGTGAACGAACCGAAGAAGTTCCCGTCGAAGTTGTCCGAGACGGTGAAGTCGCCCTGCGGCGCCATCAGTTCGCCCTCGTGGGTTTCCTTCTGCGCGTCGGTGCCCAGGTCGGTCCACGGGATCTGGTCCGGGACGACGGCGGGCAGCGCGGTGGCCCGCTGGGCCACGGTCGGGGTCTCGATCTCGGTCATGCCGTCGAACTCCGCGACCTTGCCGGTCACCGTCACGCTCTCACCGATGGTGACCTGGGCCGCCGAGACGGAACCGAAGACGAAGACGGCGTCCGACGCACCTGGGGTCGCGTCGTCGGCCTCTGTGCCGCCTGCGCCACCGGTCTCCAGGTAGAACCCGTTGTAGCCGCCCGTCGGGTAGGCCGCCGTGACAACACCCTCGGTGGTCACCGTCTGGCCTGCCAACGGGGACGTGTCGGTGTTGGTGCCCTGGATGTCGGCGATCGGCACGATCGCACCGGCGGGCGCACCGACGACGAAGCTGAAGGACGCCGAGCCGGACACGCCTGCCGAATCGGTCGCGGTCGCCGTCACCGACGAGGTGCCGGCGGTGGCCGGGGTGCCGGAGATGATGCCGTCCGTGGAGATCGACAGCCCGGCCGGCAGGCCGGTCGCCGTCCACGTGTACGGCGGTGTGCCACCCGAGACGGCCAGCGTCAACGGGGCGATCGCGGTGCCCGCCGTCGCGTTCCCCGTACCGGGGTTGGTGACCGTCAGAGTCGCGGTGCCGCCGTTGTCACTGGCCGCGTTCTGCGGTGTCGGCGCGCCCTTGGTGAAGTCCACGTTGCTCTGGTCGGTGTCCACACCGTTGGTGCGGCTGACCGATGTCGTGTTGTCCGTGGCAGGTGCAGGCGTGGTGCCCTCGAAGGACGTCGTGGTGGTGCCCCAGCCGACGGCGTCGACAACGCCAGCGACACCCACGAGATTGCCCTGCGTCGTGATGCTCGTCGCCGAGGACACCAGCATGACCACACCGCCGGTGGCGCTCATCGCGGTGGTGCCGGTCGCATCCGGTGTGGGCAGTGCGACCTGGTCACCGCTGGTGCCGGTGGACTCCTGCACCAGGTAGTGCCCGTGCGCCGCGATGGAGCCGGTCAGCGCGGTCTTCGAGACAGTGGTGCCGGTCGCGGCGCGGTACTGCACCGTCCAGCCGGTCAGGTCCTCGGCCGCGCCGGTCGGGTTGAACAGTTCGATGAAGTCGGCGTTGAAGTGCGAGCCGGCATTGCCGCCGCCGCCGTAGACCTCGTTGATGACAACACCCGTGCCGCCGGGATCGGCGAACGCGGGACCAGCTAACAACAGCGGGCAGGCAGCGCCTGCTGCGGACAGGGACAGGGCGGCGATGAGTAGTCGCCGGGTAAGCGCAGCAGACAAGGACCGCACCTCCAGGTGTCGTGGGCGAGTGTTGCCGGCCAGCCCTTCATCGTAAGAGGCGGTGAGCCAAGAAGGACCAGCATTCGTGTCAGCGTTTTCTGCAGCTCAGCGAGTGCTCGGTCAGGGGAGCCGGGCGACGAGGTTCAGCACCCGGGTGGTCTGTGTGGCGCTGAAGTTGTCGTCGCTGATCATGCTGATGCCGGTCAGCCCGAACGCGTGGCCGGTGACGGCCATGCCCTCGAAGTTGTCCAGCAGCGGGTTGGCCTGGGCTTCCTTGGCCTGCGCACCCAGGGTCGGGCAGTCGACGAGGTTGGACACGAGCTTCTTGCTCACGAAGTCCCGAGCAGGCGCCGCCGACAGGTTCGACACCGAACTGACGTCCTTTGCGCGGTTCAGGCCGGTGACCGCGAACAGTTCCACCGCGTTGCCGGTCGGCACGGCGAAGGCCGCTTCCTCGACCACGATGGAGTCGTCGCCGTACGCGGCGACCTCGGGGATGCGCATGCCGGTGTCGGCGCGGTAGGCGATCTGATCGTCCAGCCGCCACGTGCCGTGCGATGCCTGCCTGTAGACGAGGAGTCGGTGCGCGTTCGCATCACCCGTCGCGGAGACGTCGCCGGACAGCGCGCCCTCCATCGCGGCGATGATCTCCTTGCCGTTCGGGGTGATCGTCAGGCCTTCCAGCGTGGCGTTGTTCATGGCCTGGCCGGCCGGGGTGGTGCCGGCGACCGCGAACCGCGCCGGGACCGGCAGGGACGCCTTCTGCACGCCGTCGCGGCCGTAGATCCGGATGGACGGCTCGGTCTCCGAGCTGACGAGGTAGTCGCCGTCGGGCAGCACGGCGAGGCCCTCGTTGTCCGAATCGGTGCCGTCGTACGGCGTGCCGTCCGGCCGCTTGAGCACCAGTGGGTCCCGGACCACCGTCGGGTGGGCCAGGTCGCGGAAGAACCAGATACGCGCCGGGTCGGCGCCGTTGTTGTCCACGGCGGAAACCCAGGCATGCGAACGGGAATCGTAGGCCAGTGAGGACAAACCGCCCAGTTTGGCTCCGTTGTACACGAGCTTGTCCAGGGCGTCGCTGAAGCTCAATGCCGCCGCGTTGGGCGCACACGCGCGACTGCCGCCGAAGACGGGCGACACCGGTGCCGGATGTGCCGATGCGCCTGGTGCGGTCGCCAGACTCAGCAGTACCAGTGCCGCGCCCGCGACCGTTGTGGTGGCTGTGCGTCGCTTTGCCGTCAACGACATGATCCCCGCCCTTCGCTGGTTTGCGTGCCCGACGTGGTTCTAGCACCTCAAGGCCACGTTGTGATGGCCTATGGATGAAGACCTCAGTTACTTGCCCAGCAGTTGTCCCGCACGATGGCCGGGCGGGTCCACGTCGAGACAGACTCTGTGTTAACGACGCGGCTAGAGTCGACAAATGACGAGCAGGGAACTGATCGGCTGGCTGCGTGACTCCGACCCGGCCCTGCGCTGGCAGGTCGAGCGTGACCTCGCGGGCGAGCAGGCGCAGGTGTGGCAGGCCACGCGGGCGAAGGTCGCGACCGAGGGATTCGGCGCGCGTCTGCTGTCGCTCCAGGACCCGGACGGCCAATGGGCGGGCGGTGCGTACTTCCCGGCCGACTTCGATTTCCAGGGTCCTGAAGCGACACCGGGTGCCCAGCCGTGGACGGCGACGACGTGGACGCTGAACTCGTTGCGCGAGTGGGGACTGGACGCTGACGTCCTGCGGGCACGCCGTACCGCCGAACTGCTCGCCGAGCACTGCCGGTGGGAGTACGACAACCTGCCGTACTGGGACGGCGAGGTCGATTGCTGCATCAACGCGTGGACGGTCGCCAACGGTGTCTGGCTCGGCGCGGACGTGAGCGGCATCGTCAGCTGGTTCGTCGAACACCGACTCGCCGACGGTGGCTGGAACTGTGAGTGGGTTGAAGGCTCGACACGGTCGTCGTTCCATTCGACACTCAACGCGCTCAAGGGATTGCTGGCCAACGACATCGCGACCGGAGGGACCGAAACGACCAGGGCCGCCCGGCGCTCCGGCGAGGAGTACCTGCTGTGCCGTGGGCTGCTGCGTCGGCTGTCCACCGGTGAGCACTTGGCGCCGTGGGTGGATCGGTTCGCGTACCCGATCCGTTGGTCCTACAGTGTGCTCAACGCGGCCGAGTACTTCCGGCAGGCCGCGCTGTTCGACGGCATCGCACCGGATCCGCGGTTGGCGGAGGCGATCGGCATCGTCAGGGCGGCTCGGCAGCCGGACGGCACCTGGTTGCAGGGCGAGCGGCAGCCAGGGCGGGTGTGGTTCGAGGTCGACGTGCCGGCGGGTGAGCCGTCGAAGTGGCTTACATTGTTCGGGACCCGTGTCCTGGACTGGTGGGACTCGCGCTGAGGCTGGTCAGCGGTGTTACCACGGAGCGTGGACACCGGCCGGCTGTTGAAGCGGTCGCTTCGCTCCCGGTCCTCCCGCGCCGCTGCGCGCCACGACCCCCACAATTAAGGACCCTTGGGGGATATTCGCCGGATAAAGCCCGCCAATGCCTTCTAGACGGACTGTCTGTTTCCGGGCTACTTTGCTGCGCGTTCAATATATGCGCAACCGATTGGTCAAGGAGAGCGACCATGGAACCGGAGCGAAAAAGCGGACGGCCGTCCAGACGGAACCACGGCCGCCGTACGGTGCTCAAAGCTGGGGCGGTCGGCGGCGCCGCCGCGGTCATGGCCATGCTGGACGAATTCGCCTGGAGCCCACTACGCCCCGCGATGGCGGCGACGGCGCCGCCCGACATCCAATTCGACCTCAGTTCCTACATTGCCCCCGCGACCAGCGTCGACGGGGTCGCGGTGCAGTTCGGCCCGGTGTTCACGCTTTTCCAGTGCATCGATCTGAAGCGGATGCCGACCAAGGCGGAGCAGACGATCTTGGCCAACGCGCTGGCCACGATCGAGACCGCATATCCGTTCAGCCCGGCCGGCGTCATGATGATCATCTCGTACGGCATGGGCTACTTCAGCTGGCTGCCCGGCGCGCTGGGTGCCGGTTCGGTCGCGTTCAACAACATTCCCCGACTGGCATTGAACAACGCCAGGTTCGTGCTGGAGGAGGCCGTCCCCGCGCCGACCGACGCCGGCCAGCCCGGCATCGTCAAGCGCAAGTTCGACATCACGCCGCAACTGGGCGGCACCGACATGCTGATCACCGTGCGCAGTGACGTCCGCGCCAACGCAGCCGACGTACTGAACTGGTTGAGGGGCAGCGGCACACTGGCCGGCGTCGCGACCCCGTCACCGAAGCTGCCGTGGATCTTCACCGAGCGGCGGGTGCAGTTCGCGCAGCAGGGCATGCCCCGGCTGATGGCCGAGGAGGACGATCTCTACTACCAGGACCGCATCAATCCCGAATCGCCGATGTGGATGGGCTTCGGCGACCAGCAGGTCAACGCCAGCGGCCCGGCTCAGGCGGTGAGTTTCGCGGGGAACGCCTCGTCGCACCTGAGTACCGCGCAACCGGGGAGTTACTTCGACAACGGCGCGATTCAGAACCTCTCCCACGTGATCATGGATCTGGAGGCGTACTACGCACGTGCGGGCGAGGCAGGTGCGATCGAGGACGAGACTTATCTGGAACGAGTCCAGTACATGTTCCGGTCGAACCCGCCGCCCTCGCTTGGCAACGGCAGCGACCCGTTCCTCAACGGCGGTGGCCCGTCCTTCCTGCCCAACGATTTCCGGGGCATCAATGACGCGTCGCAGAATGCCCAGGGCATCGACACATTGAACAATGCGCACCGCATCGGCCACGTTTCGGCGTTGCAGCGATTCTCCCGGGCGGCCGACGGGACACCGTTGCACATTCGAATGGACGGCCCCGGCTTCGATAAAATGGACATCCCGTCGATCCTGGTCGTGCCGGGCACCAGCGGCAACGTGCCCAAGTTGCAGTTCACGATCTTCGTGCCCACTGCTGACTTCTTGAACACCGTCCGCACGGACCAGGCGTCACTGGACCTGCAGGCTGCTTTCGCGGTGAACCCGCTCGACAATGGACTGGAACGGTTCCTCACGGCCACCCGTCGCCAGAACTTCATCTGCCCGCCGCGCCGCAATCGTGCTTTCCCGCTGTTGGAACTGACCTGATTCGGACGAAGGGGTTGACCTGGCGTGCCCATGGCACGCCAGGCTTCGTCGCGTTCAGGACTCGGTGTTGTCGACGTCCGGGCTGTTCAGCGCGCTGTGTCCGAGCGGCATCCGGTTGAGCAGGACGCCGGAGGAGATGGCGATCAGCGGTGCGGAGCGGCCGACCGGCACCGTTGTAGCCGTGCTCGGTACCTCGGGCTGTTCGAGGCCGCGCCGGACACCATCCGCCTGGCACAGCCCGCTCGGCCGAGGCATGCACCAGTTCTGACCCGGTTCGCCCTGGTGCTCACCGCTGACTTGATGAGTCTCGCCACCAAGAACACCGGCAGCCGGGCGGTTGCCGGCCGGGTCGTCGCCCGATCAGCGGGCGGTACCCGCTCGGCGGTCTCGTCCAGCACCGGTCCGTGCCGGCGCGGGGTGTTCAGGTAGGTCGACAGGGTCCTGTGCTTGGCGCCGACCTGTTGCCGCAGCGTGGACGACGAACCATCGAACACCGATCCCGCCGGGAAAGCACGGATGCGGAATCGAGAAGACAAAGACGCCACCGGGGCGTTAGGGCGTGCTGTGCGGCGGCCAACGCACCGTCCAGATCGTCGATGTCGGACAGTCCGAAGTCGCGTACCACGGCATTGAAATCGGCATTCGCCAGTGATCCTGGCTCGGCCACGTCCGCGCGAACGTAGGTGATGCCCGGTGGTGCACTGCTTTCCGCAACGGTTGCCCTGGTGATCAGCTGATTCGAAATGTCGACCCTGACAACTGTGGCGCCGCCGCGCGAGTGTTCGGGTGGTCCGGCCATGGCCCAATGCCATGTCCAGCACCCGCTGCCCGGCGACGGCGCCCAGTAGGTCGGGAAGACACGTGGTAACCGGGTCGAGATCGTCCGACCAGCCGGCCGTGTAGAAATCCGCGACCGCGTCATACCGTGCCCGACCCACCATGCTTCTCCGCTCAGCAGAATGCGAAATTTGGCGGGAACGGGCATGTTGCCGGCACGTCCGCCTGTGCTGTCAAAGTCTCCGACGAACCACCCTGGTGTACCACCACTGATGCGTTGATCAGCTTGTCGGCCCTGGTGGCTCCGACACTGAAGGCGCAACCCGGGTCGGTCGAGCCACAACCGGCGTAGCCCGAGAAACCGGACGGCACAGTCCACGTGTAGGTGTAGCTGCCCGTGCCGTTGAACACCTCGAACGACACCGAATAGCTGCCGGCCGGATTGTTCGGGAAGCACTCGCCCGGTGCGAAGGCGGGGACAATGGGTCCGGATACGATACGGCACTCAAGTTGCTCTGCTCCGAATGCTGACGCGGATCCAACTGGAACCAGGCAGAATGTGAGGGTCGCGATCAAGGCGCCCAAAAGGGGGACGATTTTGCGCATGTTCGGCACTCCATCGTTGTGTGGGGTACGAAGCGGCTCCAGGGTAGAGTCGGAAATGTGTTGCTAACAGGTCCGAACGTGTACGCGGCGCTATTCGATCACCCTGTTCAGGAACGCGGTCAGGTGCGCCGTGGTGCGCTGGATCTGCTCGTCCTGCGTGATCGATTCGTGTAGTCGGCCACCGGGGCCGGCTTGTTTCTTGCCGCGCAGATAGAGCGAGCAGGCCAGGTCGGCGCAGATGTAGATGCCCACTGAATTGCCCTGCTGGCCGTCCCGCCCCGCCTTGCGGGCGGTCATCAGCGCGACGCCCTGGCCGGGGTGTGTGGTCAGGCACAGTGAGCACATGCTGCGCCTCGGCTGACCGGCGTACGGCGTTGCCAGCCGAAGCGCGACCGCGATGCACGTGTCACCGGACTCGGCGACCACGTAGGCCCGCTGCGGCGCCGCGGGATCGCACCACCCGAGGAAATCCAGGTCGTCCCACGGCCGCTCGGCCAGATCCCGTGGCACTGCCACACGCTTCGCCTCACCCTTGGTGCAGTTCACGAAGGCAGCGCGGATCTCGGGCTCGGTGAGCGGTCTCATGGCTGGGAAGCTACGTCAACCCAGGTGACACGGTCGACCGAATTGACCCGCCTCAGTGACTGTGAGCTGCTGCGAAGTAGTGCCCCTTGTCCAGGTCGTCGACCAGCCCTGGCTGGGTCGGGTGCCAGTCGAGCAGTGCCCGGGTCTGCGCGCTGGAGGCAGGGCTGTCGAATCCGATGAAGCCACCCAGCCAGCTGAAGTGCTGGCCGGCGTGCTCGGCGGGGATCGAGGCCACGGGGATGTCCAGGTGCCGCGCGATCACCTCGGCGATGGCGCGGATGGGCACACCTTCGTCGGCCACCGCGTGCAGTACCGAGCCCGCTGGCGCGTTCTCCAACGCAAGCCGGAACAGGTGGGCCGCATCGGTGCGGTGCACAGCGGGCCACCTGTTGGCTCCGTCATCGACGTAGCCGGCGACGCCCTTCTCCCTGGCGATGCCGACCAGTGCCGCCATGAACCCGTTGTCACCGTCCCCGTGCACCGTCGGTGGCAGCCGCACCACCACCGAGCGCACACCTCGATCGGCCAGGCCCACGGTGAACTGGGCATTGGCCTGCCTGCCGGCCGGACCGCCGGCCACCGGTGTGTCGGCGCCGTCCTGTTCGGTCGCGACACGACCAGGGGCGAGGCCGAGGGTGCCGGACGCGATGAGCAACGGCCGGTCGGTGCCGGCCAGCGCGTCGCCCAATGTCTCGATGGCCTCGCGGTCGGCTGCGGTCGCGGCCTCGAAACCGCCCGCGAAGGCGACGTCGTGCTGGAACGCGAGATGGATCACGCCATCCGCCTCGGCAGTCCCGTCGCGCAGGCTGTCCAGGTCGGTCAGGGTGCCGCGCCGCACTCGTGCCCCAGCAGCGGCCAGGCCAGCTGCCGACGCATCCGATCGGGCCAGTCCGGTGACTCGATGACCAGCGCCGATGAGCTCGGGCACCACGGCGGAGCCGATCCAACCGGACGCCCCGGTGACGAACACGTGCATGAGAACCTCCGATGTCAGTCGCTGCCATCACCGTACCACTCGATGTCAGTGGCTGCCATCACTATGATCGGAGGAATGGGTCGATGGGAGCCAGGCGCACGGGGCAGGTTGGAGCAGGCCGCCCTCGCCCTCTACGGCGAGCGCGGCTTCGAACAGACCACAGTGGCCGAGATCGCGGCGCGGGCCGGCCTGACCGAGCGGACGTTCTTCCGGCACTTCGCC
>DASUJK010000020.1:0-6847 GCA_036279295.1 Pseudonocardiaceae bacterium
GTCATCGTCGGTGGCGCTGCCCGGCCGATTGGCCGGGCGGTCGCTCTGACCACCGCGTTCGCCCTGCTGCGGCCGGTCGGTCCTGGTGCGCTCGCCGCGATCCGCACGATCGCCGCGGTCGTTGTTGTTGGACCGCTCCGCGTTGTTGGACCGCTCGGCGGTGCGCTCGGCCTGGGCCTGCTCGCGACGGTCGCCCTGGGCGTCGTCGCGACCCTCGCCGCCGTCACGCTGGCCGCCCTCCGGGCTACCGGCCGGACGGGACGCGGCACGACGACGCCGGTTGCGGGACGGCGCACCGTCTTCGCCGTCCTTGGTGCCGTCCCGGGTGTCCTTGGTCTCGCGGTTCTCGCGCGGCTCCTGCCGGGTTGGCTCGGTGGCCGGCGGCGCGGCGGTGGTCGCCTTTGCCGTCGCCACGGGAAGTTCGGTCTGGTCGCTGGCTGCCGGGGCAGTGCGCCCGTTGGCACGGCCGGAGGTACCCGCCTGCCGCTCCTTGATGGCGGCGATCAGGTCCCCCTTGCGCATACCCGCGGTACCACGAAGCCCCAACTCGCTGGCGAGCTCACGCAGCTCAGCGAGCACCATGCCGGACAGTCCGGCACGCTTGCGCGGCGCCGCACCATTGGTACCGGCGCGCGTCTGCAAACCAGAGGATTCCGCAGTCGGGGCGGCAGAAGCCGCGTCGCTGCTCAGCAGATCGGTGTTGCTCACACATGTCCTTCCTGACCGGTGCCACGCCTCCTACGTGGACCAGCGGACTTGCCGGCCGACGGAACGCGGACCGACAATTCGCCCAGTGCGGGCCGGTCTGATCGGGTTCGTCTCCTGTACACGAAAAGACCACCAGCAATGAACTGCTCGGTCACCACAGCCATCGGGTACCCGCCAATGCCGACCTCCGCCGTTTCGCGGGGCCACCTTTCAGCAGGAGAGCGACCCAGGGCCTGCATCTACCGCTTACATTGCACCTGGGAGCTGCACCGGCGTCCGTGCGCGCGGTGACTGATCTGGCTTTGAGCGTAGACGCAGCCGTCCATGCGTGCAACAACCGGCCCGGCGTGCCGCAATCGTGGTGACGAGCGCCGTTCCCGATGCCGCGCTCAGCCGAGCCGTTCGACTCGGACACCGATTCGGTCAATATCCAGCGACAGCACGGAAAAACCGCCGGTGTCCACCGTGTCCGGCAGCTTTCCGTCAACTGTCAGCGCGAGCACGGATGGCCCAGCGCCGGACACCGTCGCCGCCACGCCTTCGGCACGCAACGCGGCCACCAGTTGGGAGGTCGCAGGCCAGGCGGGTGCCCGGTAGGGCTCGTGCAGGCGGTCCTGACTGGCGGCCAGCAGCAGTGCGGGCGCCCTCGTGATGGCGTGCACGGCGAGCGCCGAACGCCCGGCCACGAAGGCGGCGTCGACGTGTGGCACGTGCTCCGGCAGCAGCCCCCTGGTGATCTTGGTGGCCGACTCCTCGGCCGGCACCAGTAGGACGGGCCGCAGGTCAGGGTGTGGTTCGAGCCGCACGGCGCGGTAGTGCACGCCCTCCTGCCACGCGATGACGAGGCCACCGAGCAGGCTAGCGGCCGCGTTGTCGGCGTGCCCCTCGAAGTCGGCGGCGACCTGGAGCGCGGACTCGTCCACCGGCTGGCCGGCCAGCGCGTAGGCCGCAGCGACACCCGCCACCACGGCCGCCGCCGACGAGCCGAGACCCCGCGCGTGGGGCACGGCGTTGTCACAGTTCAGCACCAGTCCTGGCGGATGGAAGTCGAGTTGGTCACATGCCGCCCGCAGCGCGCACACGACCAGGTGGGTTTCGTCAGTCGGCACGGTGTCCGCACCCTGGCCGACGGCTCGCACCACGAGACCTTCGTCAGCCAGCCGCACCTCGACGGTGTCGTACAGCGCCAGCGCGAGGCCCAGCGCGTCGAACCCGGGACCGAGATTCGCCGACGACGCGGGCACGCGCACTCGAACGCCGACCGGCGGCCTCGTCACGACAGTTCCAACGCCGTGGCCACGGCCTGCGGGTCGACGGCCAGCGGCTCGATCGCCACCCGGCCCTCCAACGCGGCGCCCGGGTCCTTCAGGCCGTGGCCGGTCACGGTGCACACGACCAGCGAACCGGCCGGCAGCCTGCCGTCCTTCGCCGTCATCAGCAGGCCTGCGACGCTGGCCGCGGACGCGGGCTCGACGAACACGCCCTCCTGGGCGGCCAGCAGGCGGTAGGCGTGCAGGATCTGCTCGTCGGTGACGGCGTCGAACAGGCCGTCGGACTCGTCCCGGGCGGCCACCGCCGCCGTCCAGGACGCCGGATTGCCGATGCGGATCGCCGTCGCGATCGTCTCCGGATACGGCACGGGCCTGCCGTGCACCAGCGGGGCGGCGCCGGTCGCCTGGAAACCGAACATCCGGGGCGTGGCGGAAGTCACTCCGTCGGCGGCGTACTCGCGGTAGCCCTTCCAGTAGGCGGTGATGTTGCCGGCGTTGCCGACCGGCAGCACGTGCACGTCCGGCGCCCGGCCCAGCGTGTCGCAGATCTCGAACGCGGCCGTCTTCTGACCCTCGATGCGCACCGGGTTCACCGAGTTGACCAGCGTGATCGGGTACTGCGCCGCCGTCTTGCGGGCAAGTTCCAGACAGTCGTCGAAGTTGCCGTCCACCTGCAGGATCCGGGCGCCGTAGACCACCGCCTGGGCCAGCTTGCCCAGCGCGATCTTGCCGCTGGGCACCAGCACGGCACTGGTCATCCCGGCCCGCGCCGCATAGGCCGCCGTCGACGCCGACGTGTTGCCGGTGGACGCGCAGATGACCGCCCGGGCGCCGGCCGCCAGCGCACACGTCACGGCGACCGTCAGGCCCCGGTCCTTGAACGAGCCCGTCGGATTCGAGCCCTCCACCTTCAGCAGCACACGGCAACCGGTCAGTTCGGACAGCCGGGGCGCGGCGAGCAGCGGGGTGCCGCCCTCGTGCAGGGTGACGATCTCGGCGCCGTCGGGCACCGCGACCCGATCCCGGTAGGCCTCGATGACACCTGGCCAACTCATGGCTGTTCACCTTCCACCCGCATGACGCTGACCACGTTCCGCACGACCGGCAGGCCCGCGATCTTGTCGACGGTGGACCGCAGGGCGGCGTCCGGCGCCGCGTGCGTGACGATCACCAGGCTGGCGTCCACCGCCCTGCCCTCCTGCCGGACCGCCGCGATGCTCACGTCGTGCTCCGCGAACACGGCCGCGACCTGCGCCAACACCCCGGCGCGGTCGGCGACGTCCAGGCTGATGTGGTACCGCGTCGGCGTCTGGCCCATCGGCCGCACCGCGAGCGCCGCGTACGCCGACTCCCGGGAGCCCCGGCCACCGGCGATCTGGTTGCGTGCCACGGCGACCAGATCACCGAGCACCGCACTCGCCGTCGGCGCGCCGCCTGCGCCCTGGCCGTAGAACATCAGCTGTCCGGCCGCGTCCGCCTCGACGAACACGGCGTTGAACGCGCCGTTCACGCCGGCCAGCGGGTGCGACCGCGGAATCATCGCAGGATGCACGCGCACCACGACCGTCTCGGTGCCGCCCGCCTCGGTCACCCGTTCACACAGCGCGAGCAGTTTCACCGTGCGGCCCAGGATCTTCGCGGCCGCGATGTCGGCCGCGGTGACCGCCGCGATGCCCTCGCGGTGCACGTCGGCGGCGGTGACCCTGGTGTGGAACGCCAGCGACGCCAGGATCGCGGCCTTCGCCGCCGCGTCGAACCCGTCCACGTCGGCGGTCGGGTCGGCCTCGGCGTAACCCAGCCTGCTGGCCTCGTCCAGCGTCTCCGAGTAACCGGCGCCGGTGGAGTCCATCGCGGACAGGATGAAGTTCGTGGTGCCGTTCACGATGCCGGTCACCCTGGTGATCCGGTCCCCGGCCAACGACTCCCGCAGCGGCCTCAGCAGCGGGATCGCGCCGGCCACCGCGGCCTCGAAGTACAGGTCGGCGCCGCTGGCGTCGGCGGCGGCGAACAGTTCCGCGCCGTACTCGGCCAGCAGCGCCTTGTTCGCCGTGACCACCGACTTGCCGGCACGCAGCGCGGCCAGCAGCAGTGTGCGCGCGGGCTCGATGCCGCCGATCACCTCGACGACCACGTCCGCGTCCCCGGCGACCAGCGCCGCGCTGTCCGTGGTCAGCAGACCGGCCAACTCGGGGTGCTTGTTCGGCCTGCGCACGGAGACACCGATCAACTCCAGCGGCGCGCCGACCCTGGCCGTCAGGTCGTCGGCCTGGTCGCGCAGCAGACGCACCACCTGCGAGCCGACCGTGCCGCAGCCAAGGAGCGCGACCCGGATCGGTTTGCCATTCACAGCGCTGCCTCCAGCCGGAACAGATCCTGCTCGGTCTCCCTGCGCAGCAGCACCCTGGCCACGCCGTCCCGCACGGCGACCACGGCCGGTCGGGGCAGTCGGTTGTAGCCGTTGGCCATGGCGTAGCAGTAGGCACCGGTGGCCGCGACGGCGATCAGGTCACCGGGCGCGATGTCCCCGGGCAGCCAGCAGTCCCGGACGACGACATCGCCGCTCTCACAGTGCTTGCCGACCACCCGGCACAGCACGGCGTCCACGTCCGGCTCGGCGGGGCGGGACACCAGGCGGCAGTCGTACAGCGCGTCGTACAGCGCGGTCCGGATGTTGTCGCTCATCCCGCCGTCCACGCTGACGTAGCGCCGGGACGCGCCGTGGCCGAGTTGGACGTCCTTGAGCGTGCCCACCTCGTAGACGGTGACCGTGCCCGGCCCTGCGATGGCACGGCCCGGCTCGACGACCACCCGTGGCCTTGGCAGGCCCGCCGCGTCGGCCTCCCTGGCCACGATGGCCAGCAGCTGCGCGGCCAGTTCGGCCACCGGCGGCGGGTCGTCGTCGGACGTGTACGCGATGCCGAGCCCGCCGCCGAGGTCGACGGTGTCCACGGTGTGCAACGCGTCGCCGTGCTCGTCGCGCAGCGCGGCCAGCAGGCCGATCACCCGGTGGGCTGCGACCTCGAAGCCGTCCGGGTCGTAGATCTGCGACCCGATGTGGCTGTGCAGGCCGACCAGCCGCAGGCCCTCGCACTTGAGCACCCTGCGCACGGCCTCGGTCGCGTCGCCGGACGCCACCGAGAAGCCGAACTTCTGGTCCTCGTGCGCCGTCGCGATGAACTCGTGGGTGTGCGCCTCGACACCGACGGTGGCCCGGACGAGCACCGCCTGGGTGATGCCGCGCTTCCTGGTCAGCGCGTCCAGCCGGGTGATCTCGAAGAACGAGTCGAGCACGACCGTGCCCACCCCGGCCTCGACGGCGGCGACCAGCTCGTCGGTGGACTTGTTGTTGCCGTGGAACGTGATCCGCTCCACCGGGAAACCGGCGCGCAACGCGATGGCCAGTTCGCCGCCGCTGCACACGTCCAGCCCGAGTCCTTCCTCGGCGACCCAGCGGGCCACCTGGACGGACAGGAACGCCTTGGACGCGTAGTGCACCAGCGCCGGATCGCCGAACGCGGCCGCGTACTCGGCGCACCGAGCACGGAAATCTGCCTCGTCCACCACGAACAGCGGTGTGCCGTACTGCTCGGCCAGCTCGCGCACGTCCACGCCGGCCAGGCTGAGTACACCGTCGTCACGCCTGGCCGCATTGCGCGGCCAGACGCCGGTCGGCAGGTCGTCGAGATCGTCCGATGTGGATGGCTTCGGTCCAGCGGTGTTGTTGGGCAGCAACACATCCGCGTGCCGGGGACCGGCGGGATGTGCGCGCATCACATACGCTCCGGCGCGCTCACACCGAGCAGGCCGAGGCCGCCCGCCAACACCTGGCGGCCGGCCTGGTACAGCCGCAGGCGGGCGCCCGCGACCGGCTGGATCTCCTCGTCGCCCTGCGGCAGCACCCGGCACTCCTTGGTGTCGTAGTAGCGGTGGCACACGCCGGCCAGCTCCTCAAGGTAGCGCGCGACGCGGTGCGGTTCCCGTAGCTCGGCAGCTGAGCGCAGCACCCTGGGGTACTCGCCGAGTGTGCGGATCAGGTCACCCTCGCGGTCGTGCGTGAGCAGAGTCAGGTCGGCGTCGTCGCCGGTGATGCCGAGTTCCGCGGCGTTGCGCAGCACCGAGCTCATCCTGGCATGCGCGTACTGCACGTAGAACACGGGATTGTCGTTGCTGCGCCTGGTCAACAGGTCAAGATCGATGTCCACCGTCGAGTCCGCCGACGAGCGGATCAACGCGTAGCGGCCCGCGTCCACGCCGACGGCGCCCACCAGGTCCTCGATGGTGATCACCGTGCCGGCGCGCTTGCTCATCCGCACCGGCTTGCCGTCACTGATCAGGTTGACCAGCTGCCCGATCAACACCTCGACGGTGTCCGGGTCGTCACCGAGCGCCGCCGCCGCGGCCTTGAGGCGGGCGATGTAGCCGTGGTGGTCCGCGCCGAGCATGTAGATGCACAGGTCGAAGCCACGGGCCCGCTTGTCCGCGAAGTAGGCGATGTCACCCGCGATGTAGGCCGGGGTGCCGTTGCTGCGGATCACCGGCCGGTCCTTGTCGTCGCCGTAGTCGGTGGAGCGCAGCCACCACGCGCCGTCGGCGAAGTACAGGTGACCTGCCGCCTTCAGCTGCTCGACGACCCGGTCCACCGCGCCGGACTCGTGGAAGGAGTTCTCGTGCGTGTAGACGTCGAACACGGTGCCGAAGTCGCGCAGGCTCTGCTTGACCTGGTCGAACATCAGGCCGACGCCGACCCGCCGGAACACCTCGTGGCGCTCGTCGTCGGGCAGGGACAGGGCACTCGGCTCGACCTTGAGAACGTCAGCGGCGACATCCGCGATGTAGGCGCCGGAGTAACCGTCCTCGGGAGTCGGCTC
>DASUJK010000021.1:0-17751 GCA_036279295.1 Pseudonocardiaceae bacterium
ATCGCGGTGTGGCAGGTGCTCTGGGCGCTGGCGTTCTGGCCGGAGTACCAGCTGCCGGCGCCCGCCGCCGTCGGCCGTGAACTGTGGTCGGACATCACCAGCGGCGCGGTGGTCGGGCAGCTGTGGGTGTCGGTGCACCGGGCGGTGTTCGGCTTCCTGATCGGCGTGGTGATCGCGACACCGTCGGGTCTGCTGCTGGCGAAGGTGCGAGTCGTGCGCGCGGCGATCGGGCCGCTGCTGTCCGGCCTGCAGAGCCTGCCGTCGGTGGCATGGGTGCCGGCCGCGATCCTGTGGTTCGGCATCACACCGGGCGCCATCTACTTCGTGGTGCTGCTGGGTTCGGTGCCCTCGATCGCCAACGGACTGGTGTCCGGCATCGACCAGATCCCGCCGATCCTGCCCAGGGTCGGCAAGGTGCTCGGCGCCGGACGGCTGGCCGGCGCGCGGCACATCCTGCTGCCCGCGGCGCTGCCCGGCTACCTGGCCGGGCTCAAGCAGGGCTGGGCGTTCTCGTGGCGGTCGCTGATGGCCGCGGAGCTGATCGCCAACTCGCCCCAGTTGGGTCAGGGCCTCGGCCAGTACCTGGAGAACGGCAGGGACCTGTCCGACATGCCGACGGTGATGGCCGCGATCGTGCTGATCTTGTTCGTCGGCATCGGTATCGACCTGCTGGTGTTCCGACCGTTGGAGCGGTGGGTGCTGCACGCCCGCGGACTGACGGGGATGGCGTGATGGCCCCGCCGTTGATCGCCGTCGCGCACGGCAGCAGGGACCCTAGGTCGGCCGCCACGGTGCACGAACTGCTCGGCGTGGTCCGGGCATTGGCCCCGAGGCTGGACGTGCGGGCCGCGTTCCTCGACCTGTCGGCGCCGCGGTTGTCCGACGTGCTGGCCGGTGTGCACGCGGACGGGCACGACGACGCGGTGGTCGTGCCGTTGCTGTTGGGCAGGGCGTTCCACGCGCGAGTGGACGTTCCTGGTGCCGTCGCGAAGGCGGCCCGGCGCCATCCCAGACTGCGGATCGGGGTGGCCGACGTGCTCGGCCCGGACCCGGGGCTGGAGGCGGCCGCGTTCGCCAGGCTGATCGCGGCCGGTGCCGATCCGACGGACCCGGTGCTCGGCGTGGTGCTGGCCGGTGCCGGTTCGTCGCACGGGCCGGCGAACGTCGCGGTGCAGCGGGTGGCTGACGGCTGGGTCCGGAGCACCCGGTGGAGCGCGCTGGCCGGCTTCGCGGCAGCCGCCGACCCGGACGTGCCGACGGCCGTCGCCGCACTGCGGGCGGCCGGTGCGCGGCGAATCGCGGTCGGATCGTGGTTCCTGGCACCCGGACTGCTCCCCGATCGGGTGATCTCGCAGGCGCGGACGGCCGACCCGGCCGTCCTGGTGGCCGATCCGCTCGGCGCCGACCCGGACGTGGCCGACGTCGTGCTGCGCCGCTATGCCGCCGTCGCGCAATTGAGTACCGCCCGCCAAGCCTCTTAGGCTACAAAGCTTGCATGCTGCGAGGAGAACTTGTCGGGTTGCGCGCCCGGCACGAGGCTGACGTGCCCATCCTGGACACCGAGCTGCTCGATGACGTCGAAGTCAGGGCGCGAGCAGGCCGCCGACCGTGGCGCCCTGCATCGCCCGGCTCGCAGGAGTCGCACTACCGGGTGATGGAGTCCACCGACCAGATGGCGCCGTTCTCCGTCGTGGAGCTGGCCACCGACACGCTGGCCGGCGCGGCCACCCTCTGGGGCATCGACGGACACCACCGGTCGGCGCACATCGGCGTCGCGATGCTGCCGTCGTTCCGGGGCAAGGGCTTGAGCACCGACACGCTGCGTGTGCTGTGCCACTACGGTTTCACAGTGCTTGGCCTGCACCGGATCCAGATCGAGACCGTGGCGGACAACTATCCGATGATCAAGGCTGCCGAACGGGCAGGGTTCACCAAGGAGGCTGTTTTGCGGGAAGCGGGTTGGGTGCTCGGCCAGTTCGCCGGCGAGGCGATTCTCGGCATTCTGGTCGACGAGTGGGCAGCGGCGTGAAGGGCGGCCTGCAAGGGGAACTCGTCGGGCTGCGCGCCAGGCACGAGGCGGACGTGGCCATCCTGGTCACCGAGATGCATGACGACGTCGCCACCGACGCACGCGGCAGCCGCCGCCCGTGGCGCCCACTCTCGCCGGCCAGCAAGGAGTCCTTCACCCGCGTCCAGGAGCCGAACGACACGTTCGCTCCCTTCTCCATCGTCGAACTGGCCACCGACACACTGGCCGGCGAGGCGTCGCTGTGGGAGATCGACTCGCACAACCGCTCGGCGCACGTCGGTATCGGGCTGCGCCCGGACTTCCGGGGCAAGGGTCTGAGCACCGACACCCTGCGTGTGTTGTGCCACTACGGTTTCATCGTGCTCGGCCTGCACCGGCTCCAGGTGGACACGCTGTCGGACAACTACCCGATGCTCAAGGCAGCCGAACGGGTCGGGTTCACCAGGGAGGGCATGACCCGGGGTTCGGCCTGGGTGATGGGCGAATTCGCCGACGACGTCATCCTCGGCATGCTGGCGCACGAGTGGTCGGGACAGCGGCACGCCGGTGCATGAGGTTGACTGGCCGCATGTTGGTCACGACGACCTACTTGGAACAGACGTCACGGGGTGACCTGATCCCGGCCCGCACACCCGCCGAACCGGGGCGGCTGGTGCGGGCGGCCGAGGTGGCACCGGAGTTCTGCCGGTTCCTGTACACCTCGGTCGGCGGCGCCTGGTACTGGCTGGAGCGGCTGCCGTGGACGCTGGCCGAGTGGTCGGCATGGCTGGCCCGGCCCGGTTCGGAGACGTGGGTGCTGTGGCAGCACGGCACCCCGGCGGGCTACGTCGAACTGGACGCCCAGCCCGGCCCGCACGCCACCCAGGTGGAGATCGCGTACTTCGGGCTGCTGCCCCGGTTCGTCGGACGCGGTCTCGGCGGCCAGCTGCTGAGTGAGGGCATCGCGAAGGCGTGGTCCGCGCCGGAGCGGTGGCCGGACCTGCCTCCGGTCGACCGGGTGTGGGTGCACACCTGCACGCTGGACAGCGAGCACGCGCTGGCCAACTACCAGGCCAGAGGCATGCGGGTCTACCGGGAGAGTGCAGGCGAACAGGCCCTGCCGGCGACTCCGCCGGGTCCGTGGCCCGGTGCGTGAACCAGGTCACGCCGTCCCACACTTCGACACGCCTTGGCGCCGCTCGACCGCTGACGGTTAGCCTGTGCAGTGGCCTCCACACCTCGGAACCCGCCTGCGGTGATCGTCGTCGTCGGCGCGGGACCACGTGGTGCGGGTTTCCTGGAACGGTTGTCGGCCAACGTAAATGAGCTCTTGCCGGATCGGCGGATCGACGTGCACCTAGTCGACCCGTTTCCGCCGGGCGCGGGCCGGGTGTGGCGGCACGAGCAGTCCCCGTTGCTGCGGATGAACTCGATGGCCGAGGACGTCACGATGTTCACCGATGACAGTGTTCGGTGCGACGGCCCGATCGTTCCTGGTCCTTCGCTTGCCGAGTGGGGTGAGCTGGCCCGGTCGACGGCCGCCGACGTCGACGACGAACTGGCGACGCTGACGGGTCGGACGTTCGCCACCCGCAGAATGGCCAGCCGGTATCTGTCCTGGTTCTTCGACCACGTCAGGGAAACGCTGCCGGACACGATCAGCGTGCATGTGCACACCGACACGGTGACCAGCGTCACCGGGGATGCCGACGGTCCGCAGCAGGTGTGGCTGGCCGGTACCGACGAGCCGCTGGTGGCCGACATCGTGGTGTTCGCCATCGGTCACGTGGACGCGGAGACCAACGGCCCGGCACGGCCCCTGGCCGACTTCGCAGCGCGCCACGGCCTGTACTACCTGCCGCCCGCGTACACGGCGGACGTGGACCTGACCGACATCCCGGCCGGGGAGCCGGTGTTGGTGCGTGGGCTGGGGCTGGCGTTCATCGACCTGATGGCGCTGCTCACGGAAGGCAGGGGCGGCACCTATCGGACCAACGCCGACGGCTCCCTGACCTACGTGCCGTCCGGCCGGGAACCCGTGCTGTACGTGGGTTCCCGCCGCGGTGTGCCGTATCACGCGAAGATCGGTTACGCGCTGCCCGGTGCCCCGCCGCCGCTGCCCCGGTTCTTCGGCGCCGACGCGGTGGACGAACTGCTCGCCACGCAACCGGCGGTCGACTTCGACAAGCATGTGTGGCCGCTGCTGGGCAAGGAGGTCGGCTGGGGTTACTACCACGAACTGGCAGCCAACCACGCCGACCGGTTCGCCATGCCGCTTGCCGATTTCGCCGCCCGCTACGCGGAACTGGACTGGGATTCGCCAGCCATGTTCGCGCTGGTGGCCGAGGCCGTGCCCGATCCGGCCGACCGGTGGGACATGGCCCGGCTGGAATATCCGTTGCGCGGCAGGAAATTCGACGATTCGGTACAGCTCCAACAACATCTGCGGGACTACATCACGGCAGACCTGGCGCGACGCAACGACCAGGCGCACAGCGCGGATCTCGGCGCGTTCCTGGCGCTGCTCTACGGCTACGCCCAGATACCCAGGATCGCGGCGTCCGGTCAGCTCGACCCGAGTTCGCGGCGGGACCGGATCGAGGACTGGTGGACCGGCTTCTTCAGCTTCTACGCCAGCGGCCCGCCGGGCGAGCGACTGGAGCAACTGCTGGCACTGTCCAGCGCCGGGCTGGTGCGGTTCCTCGGTGCCGACATGTGGGTCGCCCAGGACGAGCAGCGCGGCCTGTTCGTCGCGGGAAGCGGCAGTGTCGACGACACGATCACCGCGCGGGCGCTGGTGGACGCGCGGTTGCCCAAGGCGACCGTGGCGCACACCGCGAACGGCCTGCTGCGGTTCCTGCGTGAGCAGCGGGCGGGTGCCGAGGAACTGTTGTCCGACCAGCGTGGCACCGGACTGCTCCGGGCGTCTGAAGTGGACGGTCGGCTGATCGACCCGATGGGCGGGGCACAGCGGCGCCGGTTCGCGCTCGGCCCGTTCACCACTGTGCGCACCGCGGCGGCGTTCGCCCGGCCGAGGACCAACGCACCCGCGTTCCGCTACAACGACGCGGCGGCCCGAGCGGTGCTGCGGCTGCTCGCCGAGCCGGTAGGTTGCTGCTACGACGCGCGCGAGGAGGACGGATGGCAGACGAACTGGTGCACTACCGGGTAGCGAGTGGGATCGGCGTGCTCACGCTGGACTCACCGCGCAACCGCAACGCGCTGTCCGCCCAACTGCGCCGGGAACTGGCAGCGCACCTGGACGCCGCGCTGGCCGACCAGGATGTCCGGGTGATCGTCCTGGACCACACCGGGCCGGTGTTCTGCGCCGGGATGGACCTCAAGGAAGCAGGCGGCACCGACTCGGCCAACCAGGGCGTGAACGAGTTCCCCGCCATCCTGGAGCGGATCTGGACCAGCCCGAAGCCGGTGGTGGCCAAGCTCGCCGGGCCGGCCAGGGCCGGTGGTGTCGGCATGGTCGCCGCGTGCGACATCGCGGTCGCGGCCGACACCGCCACGTTCGCGTTCAGCGAGGTGCGGATCGGCGTTGTACCGGCGGTGATCTCGGTCACCGTGCTGCCCAGGTTGCTGCCCAGGGCCGCGCACGAACTGTTCCTCACCGGCGAGACGTTCGACGCGGCCCGGGCCGTCGCGGTCGGCCTGATCAACTCCAGCGTGCCGGCCGACGGCCTGGACGCCGAGGTGGACCGGTACACCGGCATGCTGGCACGCGGTGGCCCGAAGGCACTCGCGGCGACCAAGCAGATGCTGCGTGCGCGGAAGCCGGCCGAACTGGGTGCCGCGTTCGCCGAGATGCTGGAGCTGTCCGCGCCGTTCTTCGCCAGCGAGGAGGGCCAGGAGGGCATCCTGGCGTTCACCCAGAAGCGCCAGCCGGCCTGGGTGCCGAAGGACTGACCGGAGCGGTCGACACTGGGCCGGACGTGCCACCGTGGCCGTCCCGCGCGCCATGGCCGGTGAGGTCGGTGGCCAGCCAGCCGACGACGGCCAGCAGCACCAGACCCACCAGTGCGACGGTGATGCGCTTCCCGGAACCCACGGGACCAGACTACGAAGCCGCTGATTCCGGGCTACGGCGGGGAGCGTGGTGCGCACCCTGGGCGGGCACCGGGGCGACGGCGCTGATGATCCGGCCCGGCGTGCCGGGTGGGACGTCGGCACGCACCAGCGGCGGTTCGTCCGACGTGCCGACTTCCGCGGCGGGCTGTTCCTCGGCGGTCCTGCCCAGCCCGGACGCCCGGTCCACGACACGGTCGACCAGCCAAGCGACGCCGACACAGAACGGCGCGAGCACGGCGATCACCACGGCGAACTGAAACGGGAAGGCCAGCTGGGACAGCCACAGATCAACGCCGTCCCACCAGTTCGCCAGCCACAGGAACACGAACCGACGATACGCCCGCCAGGACGCCGGGATGTCGCGGTCCGACCAACTCGGGTGACCAGTGTCACGCGCGCACGGTGTCGCCGTGCCGGACCAGTCGGTAGGTTCGGGCGCATGTTCGCCGTGTACGCAGCGCAGCCCAACCGCGACGATCCGCTGGCCGCCCTCGTGGTGGGTGAGCAGGATGAGCCAACGACACCACCGGGTTGGGTGAAAGTCCGGGTGCGGGCGGCCAGCCTGAACATGCACGACCTGTGGACGCTGCGTGGTGTCGGCATCAAGCCGGAGCAGTTCCCGATGACGTTGGGCTGTGACGGCGCCGGTGTGCTGGAGGACGGCAGCGAGGTCGTCATCCACTCCGTGGTCACCAGCCCGGACTGGACCGGCGACGAGACGCTGGACCCCAAGCGCACCCTGCTCACCGAGAAGTTGCAGGGCACGTTCGCCGAGCACGTGATCCTGCCGGCCCGCAACGTGCTGCCCAAACCCGCTGGGCTGTCCTTCGGCGAGGCGGCATGCATGGGCACCGCGTGGCTGACCGCCTACCGCATGCTGTTCGTGAAGTCAGGCCTGCGGCCCGGCCAGACGATGCTGGTGCAGGGCGCGTCGGGCGGCGTGGCCACGGCGTTGATCGCGCTGGGCAAGGCGGCCGGCATGCGGGTGTGGGTCACCGGCCGGACCGAGGCGAAGCGGGCACTGGCCACCGAACTGGGCGCGGACGCCACGTTCGAGTCCGGCGCGCGGCTGCCGGAGCGGGTGGACGGCGTGTTCGAGACCGTAGGCAGGGCCACCTGGTCGCACACCATGAAGTCGCTCAAGCCCGGCGGCACCGTGGTGATCTCCGGCGCCACCAGCGGGGACGCCACGGCCGCCGAGTTGCAGCGGCTGTTCTTCCTGCAACTGCGGGTGATCGGCTCGACGATGGGCACCAGGGACGAGCTGGCCGACCTGCTGCGGTTCTGCGACCAGGCCGGCATCCGGCCGACGATCGGTGCCGACCTGCCCTTCGAGCGGGCCGGGGAGGGCCTGCGCAGCATGCTGGAGGGCGAAACGGCCGGCAAGATCGTGCTCACCCGGGAGTAGCATCAACGGTTGAGAGTTCAACCAAACCCCGGGAGGCTGAGCACATGCCTGTCGACCGCATGCCGGCCATCTATCTGAGCCACGGTGCGCCACCACTCGCCGACGACCGTCTGTGGACGCGTCAGCTCGCCGACTGGGCCCGTGACCTGCCGAAACCCAAGGCCGTACTGGTGGTCTCCGCGCACTGGGAAGAGGCGCCGCTGGCCATTGGCGCGACCACCACGGTGCCCCTCACGTACGACTTCTGGGGCTTCCCGGAGCACTACTACCAGGTGAAGTACCCGGCCCCTGGCGCCCCGGAATTGGCCGACTCGGTGCGCAAGCTGCTCGCCGGCCCGGCGACCCCGGTGGCCGACGTGCCCGACCGCGGCCTCGACCACGGTGCCTACGTGCCGCTGGTGGAGATGTACCCGGACGCCGACGTGCCCGTGTTGCAGATCTCCATGCCGACGCTGGACCCGAAGGCACTGCTGGATGTCGGCAAACGGCTCGCACCGCTGCGGGACGAGGGCGTGCTGATCATGGGCAGCGGGTTCTTCACCCACAATCTGCGCGCGATGGGCGCCCCGGACACGCCTGCCTGGTCAACCGAGTTCGACGAGTGGGGCAAGGAGCGGCTCGCCGCCAAGGACGTCGACGCGCTGCTGGACTTCGAGCACGCGGCCCCGGCCGGACACCTCGCGCACCCCAGGACGGAGCACTTCGCACCGCTGTTCGTGGCGCTGGGTGCCGCGAACGAGAACCTGGACGGCCAGCACACGGTGATCGACGGGTTCTGGCTCGGCCTGGCCAAGCGGTCGGTGCAGTTCGACTGACGAGTGCGGGGCCGTATCTTTTACCGGATCCGGCCCCGCACTTTTGTGTCTCAGTGCAGTGATGCCAGGTGTGGATGCACGGTATTGGCGAACGCGAAACCGTTGGACGCGTCCCAGTTGATCGACCACGTCATCGCGCCACGCAGGCCAGGAGCCAGTGTGGTCGGTTTGAACGTGCCACAGTTGGTGCCCATGTCCAGGCAGTCCATGGCGTTGTTCACCAGGGACGGCGCGACGACACCGCCCCCGGCCGCGCTGGACGACGCCGGCAGGCCGAGACCGATCTGGCTCGGCGACAGGCCGCCCAGCAGCTGGATGCAGGCCAGTGCCGTCATGAAGTTCTCGGTGCTCTCGGCGTAGACGTTGCCGTCGCAGCCGTTCATGGTGCCCGAGTTGTAGTACTGCATGTTGACGATCGTCAGGATCGACTTGATGTCCAGCGCCAGCTGGAAGTACGCCCCGCCGGTGGACTGCATGTCGATCGTCTGCGGCGCGAGCGTGATGATCACACCCGGATGGGCAGCCGCAATCGAGTGCAGGGCCTGCGACATGAAGGTCGGGTTGACGCCGTTCTCCAGGTCGATGTCCACACCGTCGAAGCCGAACTTCGTGATCAGCCCGTTGATGCTGTTCGCGAAGTTGGTCGCCGAGGCGGAGTCGGCCACGCTGATCGCGCCGTTCTGCCCACCGACCGAGATGATCACCTTCTGGCCCCGGGAGTGCAGGGTCGCGATGTCGGAGGTGAAGTTGGCGTCGGTGTAGCCGCCCAGTGCCGAGGACAGGCCGGGGTCGACGTCGTAGCTGACCGCGCCCGGCGTGGTCGTGGCGTTGGCGAACGCGACGGCGACCAGGTCGTACGTGGTCGGGACGGCGGACAGCCGCATGACGGTGGCGCCGTTGACGAAGTCCTGCCAGTAGCCGGTGAGCACGTGTGTCGGCAGCGAACCACCGGACGGCGGCGGTGTGGTGGTGCCGGCCGCGGTCGTCGCGGAGACCGAGGTCGACCTGGCCGATTCACCCGCGCTGTTCACGGCCGTCACGGCGTAGGAGAACGTGGTCGAGGCGGCCAGACCGGTGTCGGTGAACGACGTGGACGTGACACTGCCGGTCTTGGTGCCGTTGCGGTAGACGTTGTAGCTCGTCGCGCCGGAGGAGGCGGTCCAGGCCAGCGAGACCGACGAGGACGTGGTGGCGGTGCTGTGCAGGCCGCCAGGGGTGGCCGGCGCGGACGGCGGCGGATTGGTGGTGGGCGGCGGCGTGGTGCCGGTGCCGGCCGGGCCGGTCAGGACGACGTCGTCGACGGTGTCGACGGGCTGGGCGAACCAGCCGTGCACGAACACGGAGACGCTGGTGGTGGCTGCGCCGGTGGTGAAGCTGACCGAGAGCTGCGTGAACGTCGATGCGGCCTGCGTGAACGTGCTCGGGTCGGAGGTGCCGGTGCCGGTGGCGCCGATGAAGACGAAGGCGCCTTCGACCCAGTCGGACAGGGTGTAGGCCGAGTTCGGCTGGACGGAGATGGTCTGGGTGCACTGGGCGTCGTCGGAACTGGTCGGGCTGAGCTTGAGGGCGTGAGTGCCGCCGTGTACCGGGGTGCTGACGATGGCCGCGGTCGTGCCGCATGACCAACCGCTGGTCGTGCCGGCCTCGAAGTCACCGTTGGTGACGAGATTGGTCGCGGCGGTGGCCGAGGTGGTGGCGATCAGTGCCGCCCCGACGCACGTCACGATGACGACCGTGAGGCCGCCTAACCATCGATGGAACCTGTGCAACCGCACCCCGACCACCTCCGCTTGAGAGACACGTGTCACATCCAAAGGTGGACTAGACCAGTTTGCAGTGTCAAGGTCTGGACCAATTTGGCAGTTACCACTTGCCTCGGTGGATCGGATACCACTTGCGTCGGCGGACCGGCGTGACCCAACCTGACGGGCTCTGAGGCGTCCACCGGTTATGGCGACGATGCTGAACCGTGTCGGCCCCGAGATCGATCTGACACGGACGATCATGGGGCAACCGGGCGTGCTGGCCGCGTTCCTGCTGTTCTGCGGGCTGTTCGGCGCCGGCATGTGGTTGGTCGCGGGCACGTTCGGCTGGCGGCGGTTGCCGGCCACGTTGGCTGCCGTCGGGCTGTCGCTGGCGGTGGCCGTGACGCTGGTGAGGTCGGGCGGTCATCCGCCGAGCGCGAGCACCAATCCGGTGACACTGTGTATGCACGACCCGTTCTCGTTGCACGGTGGCCTACAGGTGTTGAACTTCCTGATGCTCACGCCGTTCGCGTTCTTCGGCACGCTGGCCACGCGGAGGCCGATCTCGGTGACGGTGGTGTCGGCGTTGGTGTCCGGTGGAATCGAGCTCACCCAGGCGTGGACAGGGCTCGGGGTCTGTCAGAAGCAGGATTTTCTCAACAATACGGTCGGGGCGGTGTTGGCGGCGGGCGCGGCGTGGGTGGCGCTGATGCTGCTCGGCCGGCACGAGCGCCAGCCCGACCGCCGAACGCTGGAACGCGTCCAGTCCACTAGTCAGCCGACTCCGGAGACAGCCCACCAAGGAGTTCCGCCGGCACGACATGGACCGCAAACGGTTGCGTAGCTTCGAGGGACTTGTCGCCCGCCACCTCGGCCATCAGCTGGTACCGCAGCCCGGTGCTGTCGAGTTCGAATACCGTGAGACTGACCTTCCTCGGATCGACAACCCAGTAGCTGGGCACGCCCATCCGTTGGTAGGCCGCCTCCTTGAGGTTCAGATCCTTGAGGACGCTGCTCCGCGAGAGCACCTCCACCGCGAGCAACGGCGCAACCGGCAGGTTCTTCTCGGTCAGGTCCTCATCTCGTGCCACCAGAACATCAGGCTGCAACCCGGTCGAATCGCTCGACTGGACCGCGAACGGCGCCGGCAGCACGTGCATGCTGCGCGGACAGGCCGCGTCCAGCAACACCGCCAGTTTCAGGACGGCCTTCTGATGCCGGAAGCTGGGCGCGGGGCCCCCCAGGAGCATCCCGTCGAGGGCCAAGCTGAGCAGGGCTCTCTGGCAGAAAAGGTGCGCTCCGATGCGAATGCGACGAAGTTCGCTCGGTGGGTAACCACTTGCCGCTGGGGCAACCACTGCCGCCCCAGCCGCGGTCGGTCTGCCGGCGGCGCTACTTCTTCGCGGACCTGGCCTTGTCGGGTGAGTCCTCGGTGGACAGTGCGGCCACGAAGGCCTCCTGCGGCACCTCGACCCTGCCCACCATCTTCATCCGCTTCTTGCCTTCCTTCTGCTTCTCCAGCAGTTTGCGCTTCCTGGTGATGTCACCGCCGTAGCACTTCGCGAGCACGTCCTTGCGCATCGCCCGGATGGTCTCCCGCGCGATCACCCTGGAACCGACCGCCGCCTGGATCGGCACCTCGAACTGCTGCCTCGGAATCAGCTCACGCAGCTTCGACGCCAAGCGCGTGCCGTACGCGTACGCCGCATCCCGGTGGACGATCGCGCTGAACGCGTCCACCGGCTCGCCCTGCAGCAGGATGTCCACCTTCACCAGGTTCGCGGCCTGCTCGCCGACCTCCTCGTAGTCCAGCGACGCATAACCCCGGGTGCGCGACTTCAGCGCGTCGAAGAAGTCGTAGATGATCTCCGCGAGCGGCATCGTGTAGCGCAGCTCGACCCTGGTGTCGGACAGGTAGTCCATGCCGCCGAGCTGGCCGCGCCTGCTCTGGCAGAGTTCCATGATCGCGCCGACGAACTCGCTCGGCGAGATCACGGTGACCTTCACCATGGGCTCGTACACCTCGGCGATCTTGCCGTCCACCCAGTCCGACGGGTTGGTCACGATGGTCTCTTTGCCTTCGTCGCTGACCACCCGGTACACGACGTTCGGCGCCGTGGAGATCAGGTCCAGCCCGGCCTCACGCTCCAGCCGGTCCCGGGTGATCTCCAGGTGCAGCAAGCCAAGGAAGCCACACCGGAAGCCGAACCCGAGAGCTGCGCTCGTCTCCGGCTCGTAGACCAGGGCCGCGTCGTTGAGCTGGAGCTTGTCCAGTGCCTCACGCAGCACCGGGTAATCCGAGCCGTCCACAGGGTACAAACCGGCGTAGACCATGGGCTTGGGCTCCTGATAGCCGCCCAACGCCTGCGTCGCGCCCTTGCGCTCGGACGTCACCGTGTCGCCGACCTTGGACTGCCGGACGTCCTTCACCCCGGTGATCAGGTAGCCGACCTCACCGACGCCGAGCCCGACACTCGGTTTCGGGTCCGGCGAGATGATGCCGACCTCAAGCAGCTCGTGGATGGTGCCGGTGGACATCATCTTGATCCGCTCACGCGGGGTGATCCGGCCGTCCATGACCCTGATGTAGGTGATCACGCCGCGATAGGTGTCGTAGACCGAGTCGAAGATCAGCGCGCGGGCGGGCGCGGTCGCGTCGCCGACCGGTGGCGGGACCTGCTTGACGACCTCGTTCAGCAGCTCACGCACGCCGACACCGGTCTTGGCGGACACCCGCAGCACGTCGCCGGGGTCGCAGCCGACGATGTGCGCGATCTCGGCCGCGTACCGCTCCGGGTCGGCGGCCGGCAGGTCGATCTTGTTCAGCACCGGGATGATCGTGAGGTCGTTCTCCATGGCCAGGTACAGGTTGGCCAGGGTCTGCGCCTCGATCCCCTGCGCGGCGTCGACCAGGAGGATCGCGCCCTCGCACGCGGCGAGCGACCGGGACACCTCGTAGGTGAAGTCGACGTGGCCGGGGGTGTCGATCAGGTGCAGCACGAACTCGGTGTCATCGGCAACCCAGGGCAGCCGCACGTTCTGTGCCTTGATGGTGATACCGCGCTCACGCTCGATGTCCATCCGGTCCAGGTACTGCGCCCGCATGGCCCGGCCGTCGACCACGCCGGTGAGCTGCAGCATGCGGTCGGCCAGGGTGGACTTGCCGTGGTCGATGTGCGCGATGATGCAGAAGTTCCGGATGCGCTCCGGCGGCGTGAACGTGGTGTCAGCGAAACTGGGCACTCGGTTTCCTCGCACGTGGTGATACGGGCATGTCAATGGTCCCATGACCGAGGGGGTGCTCGGTGCCACCGGTCAACCGACCGCAAGCGCGAACACGCCCGCCAGCACGATCGCGGCCCCGGCCAGCCGCCGCGCTGGGTTCGGCTCGTGCAGCACCCGCCACGCGATCACACCGCCGATCACGATGCTCAGCTCACGGGCAGGCGCCACCAGGGCGACCGGCGCGATGCGCAGCGCGTACAGGACCAGCGTGTACGCCAGCGGTGACAGTACGGCGACCACTCCGGCGTCCCACTTGTGGTCCCGCCACAGTGCGCTGATCTCGACCCGCTTGGCCAGCGCGATCGGCGTCAGCGCGAGCATCTCGATGGTGACCGAACCACCTAGTTGCACGAGTGGCGGTACGGCCAGGGTGGTCACCGCGTGTGCGTCCCACAGCGTGTAGCCGGCGATCGTGATACCGGTCACCACGCCGTAGATCATGCCGATCCTGCGCCTGTCGGTGCCGGCCAGGTCCGAGTCCTTGCCGCCGCTCGCTCCCCCGATGACGAACACGCCGACCACCACCGCCAACGCGCCGACCAGGGCGACAGCGCCGGGCCGCTCACCGAGCACGACGACGGCGAACACCACGGTGAGCAGCGGCCCCGTGCCTCTGGCCAGCGGATACACCACGGACATGTCACCGTCGGCGTAGCCGCGCTGCAGCAGTACGAAGTAGGCGAGGTGCAGCAGGCCGCTCACTGTCAGTGCCAGCAGCCAGGACCACTGCGGGCGCTGGCCGCTGACCAGCAGGTCGATCACGGCGACGGGCACCAGCAGGACGACCGACATCAGTGCGTACAGCCAGACGAACATGCTGCCGCCCGCACCTGCGCGTTTGGCGGACGTGTTCCAGCCCGCGTGGGCGAACGCGGCCACGACGACGAGCACGATCGCGGTTGGGCTCATCACCTGACCATGCCACCAGCGTGCGGATGCGCTCCGGCCTGCTGATACCGTGGGCGACAGTTACGTCAGCAGTCGTACCGTGTGGCGTTCCGTCCTGGAGGAAACCCGCTCTCGCGGGGCCACCGAAACGCGGTCGACCGTTCACCACCGAAGACTGAAGGAGAGTGGCCGCGTGGCCAACATCAAATCCCAGATCAAGCGGATTCGGACCAACGAAGCGGCCCGGCTGCGGAACAAGGCCGTCAAGTCATCGGTGAAGACCGCGATCCGCAAGTTCCGCGAGGCAGCGGACGCCGGTGAGAAGGACAAGGCCATCGAGTTGCTGCGCGACGCCAGCCGCCAGCTGGACAAGGCCGCCGCCAAGGGTGTCATCCACATCAACCAGGCAGCCAACAAGAAGTCGGCGATGGCAGCTCGCGCCAACAAGATCTAGTAGCAGAACCCGGCGTCGAAAGGGCTCCTGGCGATCCGCTCACCGCGGATTCGGCAGGAGCCCTTTCGCGTTCAGCGGCGCCGGCCGGCCGCCGCCACAATCTTCAGCACGGCCCGCTCCAGCGCGTAGTCGGGGTCCGCGGCGGCACCCTTGACGTCCGCGTTCACCACGGCCACCACCTGCATGGCCTCGACCAGTCCTTCGGTGCTCCAACCACGGGCCTGCGCGAGTGCGCGCTTGACCTTCCACGGCGGCATGCCCAGCTCACTGGCCAACCGGAACGGATCGGACCTGCCGACCGCCGCCACCCTGGCCACGGTGCGGACCGCATCGGCGAGGGCGTCGGCCACCAGCACGTGCGGCACGCCGAGCTGCTGGGCCCAGCGCAACGCCTCCATCGCGGCCGCTCGGTCCCCGTTAACCGCCTTCTCGGCCACCGCGAAGCCGGTCACTTCCGCTCTGCCCGTGTGATAGCGGCGCACCGCGGGCTCGTCGACGGCGCCACCCTCCGTGTCGGCCACCAGCTGGCTGGCCGCCGAGGAGAGCTCACGCAGGTCCGAGCCGACCGTCTCGATCAGCGCGGCGACCGCGGCACCGTCGATCTTGCCGCGCGCCCTGCGCACCTCGGCGCGGACGAATGTCTCCCGGTCGGCGGGCTTCGTGATCTTGGCGCACTCGGTGACCTCGGCGCCCGCCTTGCGCAACGCGGCCGGCAGGTCCTTGGCCACCTTGCTGCGCCCGCCACCGGTGTGCACGACGACGAGCACTATGCCGTCGCCTGGCTCCTTGGCGTGGGCGAGTACGGCGTCGGCGATGTCCTTGCCGCCGTCCTGGGCGCTCCGCAGGACGATCACGCGGCTCTCCGCGAACAGCGAGGGGCTGAGCAGCTCCACCAGTTCGGCAGGCGTGAGCTCACTCACCGACGCCTGCCGCGACTCGGTCTGCGGATCGGCGTGCTTTGCCGCGTCGAGGATGTCCCGCACCGCACGCTCAACCAGGAATTCCTCGTCGCCCAGCACGAGTTGCAGTGCGTGCGGGGCGGTGCCGGGCGTGGTCACGGTGGCATCCTAGGACGCTCACCCGACCGGCCCAGCGCGTCCCACAGTGCGGCATGCGGTGGCCTGCATGACCGAGTGTGCCGTAGCGTGTCCGGCATAACCGAATAGTGCTCATCCAGAGGGGCAGAGGGAACGGCCCGAAGAAGCCCCGGCAACCGGCGTCAGCTGACGATCACGGTGCCAATTCCGACCCGCATCGCCGGGACAGATGAGGAGTGACCTCTCGATGACGACAATTGTCGACGCCCAGTCCGGAAACCAGACCAGCTACGACCTCGGCCCCGCCCGCGCGCTGTCCTGCCGGGAGTGTGGGCACCAGGTACCGCTCGCCGCGGAGTTCGCGTGTGCCGAGTGTTTCGGGCCACTTGAGGTGGCTTATGACTTTCCCGCCGTGCGTCGCGAGGACATCGAGAGCGGTCCGAAGTCGATCTGGCGGTACCGCAATCTGCTGCCGGTGCCCACGAACGTGCGTGAGCACCCGAATACCGAACCCGGTCTGACCAGGCTGATCAAGGCGGACAAGCTGGCCGCCGCGCTTGGCCTGCGCAGCCTGTGGGTGAAGGACGACACCGGCAACCCCACGCATTCGTTCAAGGACAGGGTGGTCGCGGTCGCGCTGGCAGCCGCCCGGGAGCTCGGCTTCCGTGTCCTGGCCTGTCCGTCCACCGGCAACCTGGCGAACGCCGTGGCCGCCGCTGCCGCGCGGGCGGGCTGGGAGTCGGTGGTGCTGATCCCGTCGTCGTTGGAGCGGGCCAAGGTGCTCACCACGGCGGTGTACGACGGCGCGTTGATCGCGGTGGACGGCAACTACGACGACGTGAACCGGCTGGCCACGGAATTGGCGTCCGAGCATGACGACTGGGCGTTCGTGAACGTGAACGTGCGGCCCTACTACGCCGAGGGTTCGAAGACGCTGGGGTACGAGGTGGCCGAGCAGCTGGGCTGGCGGCTGCCGCAGCAGATCGTGGTGCCGGTCGCTTCCGGTTCGCAGTTGACCAAGGTGGACAAGGGTTTCCGCGAGCTCGGCGAGCTGGGGCTTGTCGAGCCGACGCCGTACCGGGTCTTCGGCGCGCAGGCGACCGGTTGCTCACCGGTGGCGACGGCGTACAAGTCCGGAGTGGACGTGGTGACCCCAGTGCGGCCGGACACGATCGCACGCTCGCTGGCCATCGGTGCGCCTGCCGATGGGCCGTACGTGCTGGACACCGTGCGTCGCACCGGCGGCGCGGTCGAGGACGTGACCGACGAGGAAGTGGTCGAGGGCATCCGGCTGCTGGCCAAGACGGAAGGCGTGTTCGCGGAAACGGCCGGTGGTGTGACGGTCGCGACGGCGAGGAAACTGGTGGCGGCCGGGAAGCTCGACCCGGACGCGGAGACCGTGCTGTTGATCACGGGTGACGGTCTGAAGACGCTGGACGCGGTGCAGGACCGGATCGGCCCGAAGGCGACCGTGCCGCCGAACGCGGCTGCCGTGCGGGAAGCGCTGGCCAGGTAGGTCGCGCCGGCTGGCGCCGGAGCAAGCTCGCCGTCGGTGTTGGCCTCGGCGATCCCGTCGAAGCCGGTGACGCCGAGGTCCTACGCCACGCGCAGCCGATCTCACCCGGTGTTGCCGGGTCCTGCGGCACGCGCACATCTCACCCGCCTCCACTGAGCGCGGGGCGTTGCGCGCCGTGCGGTGCCGGTCTTGGGTCGCCTCTGCGGACCGCTGCCGGGCCGGTCGGTCCTGGCATGATCGCCACGTCGCCGTCGTGGTCGGTGCGGAGTACCAACGCGCCGTCGGCGGCCAAGTGTCCCAGCGTGATCGGACTCGGGTGACCATACGGATTTCCGGCCCCCACGCTCGCGACCGCGATCCTGGCGTGCACGGCGTCCAGGAATGCTGGCGCCGAGTATCTGCTGCCGTGGTGTGGGATCTTGAGCACCGCCGCGCTCAAGTCCACTCCGGACTCCAGTAGGTCCGCTTGTGCCGCCAGCTCCACATCGCCCGTCAACAGGATACGGCCGACAGCCGTC
>DASUJK010000022.1:0-2031 GCA_036279295.1 Pseudonocardiaceae bacterium
GGTGCGCTCATCGGTCCACTCCGGCCGCTTCCAGGGCCGCGGCTCCGCTCACCGGGCGAGCGAGGTACTGGCCGGAACCGGCGCCGGTGAGCTGGCCGTCGCGTACCACTACCGTGCCCCGGCTGATGGTGTGGCGCACGGTGCAGCCGAGTTCGTGACCCTCCCAGATGGAGTAGCCGCCACCGCTCGCCTGCTGTTCGCGGGTGATTGTCTGAGCCGCCTGCGGGTCCACGACGGCGATGTCGGCGTCGGAGCCGACCGCGATGACGCCCTTGCGCGGGTAGAGCCCGAAGATCTGGGCGGGGCGTTCGGCCGTGGCGCGCACGACGGCGCCCAGCGGGATGCCCCGGCGGACCGCGCCGTCGACGGTGACCGGGAGCAGGGTCTGTAGGCCGGGGAACCCCGCGGTGGCCTTCCAGATGTCTGGTGCCTTCCGGCTCACGTGCCGCGGCACGTGGTCCGAGCCGATCACGTCTACCTGGCCGGAGGCGAGCGCGGCCCACAGCGCCTCGCGGTCGGCGTGCTCGCGCAGCGGCGGGTTGACCTTGCCGAGCATGCCAACCGGTGAGGAGACGTCGTGTGTCAGGTAGTGCGGGCACGTCTCGACGAAGATGTTCTGGTAGCGCTCGCGCTCGCGCAGCAGCACGGTGAGGGCCTCCGCGCAGGTGACGTGGACGGCGTACATGGAGGCCCCGACGGTTCGGGCCAGGTAGGCGACGCGCTGTTCGGCCTCGGCCTCGACGAACGGAGGTCGGGTGTCGTACCACTGGCGCAGCGGTGCGGCCGTGGTGTCGATCCCCTCCCTGCGAAGCCGCCAGACGATCTCGATGTTCTCCGCGTGCGGGTTGGCCATCGCTCCGTTCTCCGCGACCGCGCGCAACACGTCGTACAGGAAGCCGTCGTCGTTGCCGGGCAAACCGAGGTAGCTACCCTCCTCGCCTCGGAAGTTCATGAAGAACTTGAACGACGAGACGCCGAACTCCTTGGTGTAGACGGGAATCTGGGTGATCTGGTCGGGCGTGACGAGGCAGAAGTGGAAGCCGTAGTCCACGATCGAGTTGGCCATGATCTCACGTGCCGGGTCGAAGACCTCGGTGTACGGCCTGGGTGTCATCAGGTAGCCGAGGATCGTGGTGACACCGCCGAGAGCGGCGGCGTGCGATTCCAGACTGGCGTCGTCCGGGTCGGTGGGCACGGTGATGTCCTTGCCCAGGTGTACGTGCGCGTCGATGGCGCCGGGTAGCACCCAGGCGGACCCGGCGTCGAGGGTTTCGGCGCCGGGGGTGGCGAAGTCCCTGCTCACCAGGCCGGTGACCACCCCGCCCCGGACCAGGACGTCCACGTCGGACAGTGTGCCGCCGGGCAGGAACACCCTGCCACCGGCGATCCTCAGGTCGACGTCAGTCATTGCCGGCCTCGCGCAGTGCGTCGACGCGTTGCTGGCCGCCCCACTCGTTGACGAAGCTGTCGACGGTCCGCTGCCCGGCATCCTTGAAGCCGTCCAGATCGGGGTGTTCCTGCACGGTCACACCGGCGTCCCGCAGCTTCTTCAGGGCGGCCGCGTCGACCTTGGTGAGTGCCTCGTTGTTGGCCTTGCGGGCCTGTTCCATGGCGTCGCTGACCACCTGCTGGTCCTTCGCGGAGAGCCTGTCCCAGGACTGTTGGCTGATGATCGGGTTGATCAGGTCGTGCAGGAAGTCGACCAGCGACGCGTTCTTGACGACCTGCTGGAAGTTGAAGCCGGTGATGGTGTTCAACGGCAGCGGCAGTCCGCCCACGGCGCCGGTCTGCAGGCCGAGGAACGCCTGGGAGACGTCCATCTGGACCGGGTTGGCTCCGCACTCGCTCATGAACTTGTTGAGGATCGGGGCCGGCGGCACCCGCATCTTCAGCCCCTTCATGTCCGCACACGAGTTGATCGCCTTGTCAGAGGTGAAGATCTGCCAGCTTCCGAAGTTCCACGGCGGGAACGCGATGAGCCCGACCTTCGACTTGAAGTCGGCGACGACCTGCTGGCCGGCGTCGCTCTGC
>DASUJK010000023.1:0-14790 GCA_036279295.1 Pseudonocardiaceae bacterium
CTGCGTCGGGCGTTCACCTATTCGCTCGACCCGTACGCCGTGCTCATCGGCGGTGGCGTGATCGTGCTCGTCGGCGCGCTGGACGACCGGTTCGAACTGGACTCGCTGACCAAACTGGCCGGTCAGGTCACGTCGGCCGGCATCCTGGTGCTGCTCGGCCTGCAGTGGGTGGAGTTCTGGGTGCCGTGGGGCGGCCAGGGCGGCGGCCTCGGCTCGGTGCTGGTGCTGGACCAGAACGAGGGCGGCCTGCTGTCCGTGCTGCTCGTCGTCACCATGGTCAACGCGATGAACTTCGTGGACGGTCTGGATGGACTGGCCGCCGGTATCGGGTTGATCGCCGCGACGGCGACGTGCGCGTTCTCGCTCGGCCTGCTGGACAATTCGCACGGCAACGTCACCAACTACCCGCCCGCGCTGATCGGCGCCGCGCTGGCCGGTGCGTGCCTTGGATTCCTGCCGCACAACTTCCAGCCGGCCCGGATCTTCATGGGCGACTCGGGATCGATGCTGATCGGACTGATGCTGGCGGCGGCCAGCACGTCCGCGTCCGGGCGGATCCAGTACGCGACACTGGGCGCCAAGGACGCGATCGCGCTGCTGTCCCCGCTGCTGGTCGTCGCGGCGGTGTTGTTCGTGCCGCTGTTGGACCTGCTGATGGCCGTCGTGCGCAGGACGCGGCGCGGCGAGAGCCCGTTCTCCGCCGACAAGATGCACCTGCACCACCGGATGCTGGAGATCGGCCACTCGCAGCGGCGGGCCGTGCTGCTCATCTACTTGTGGGCGGGTGTGATCGCGTTCGGCGCGGTGTCGTTGACGCTGTTCAACGTCGAGGTGGCGGTGTGGGGGATCGGCATCGGGCTGGTACTCGCCGTGGCTGTGTCTGCCGTGCCTCGGTTGCGCGACGCGGAACGGCCCTGATCAAGTGCTGTGTGCTGTGCCATATTGCAGGGGCCGCCGTCGGCAACCGAACGACCGTACGGTAACTTCACAGGTAACAGTTCGAGACATCTCCCGGCGGAGTGGGGTGATCCCGGTGCCACCAGTAGGACGGACCAGGTTCGCTCCGCGCCGGTCACTGGCGTTCACCCGCACGGGGTTTGCCGTTCGAACATCTGTGATAGCGTCTGCGCCAAGCCCCCCCGAGCGGGGGGTTCGATGCTTCGTGCCACGTTTCGTGGCACACCGGGCCGCCCAAGGCCCAACTCCTACGCGCCCGAGACAATGCGCCCGAGACCACGAGGAGTTTGCCGTTGAGTGATCGCAGCATGCGGGATGTCGGCCAGGGATAGACCGACATGTCGAACAGTGAACCGCCAGGCCTGTGGCGGCTGGTCGGGATGGGTACGACCATGGCCGTACTTGTCGCCGGTGGATTGCTGCTCGGCCTGTTCTTGGACTCGCGTGTGCACACGACTCCCGCTTTGACCCTGGCCGGCTTGGCAGCGGGAATAGTGGCCACCTGTTTCTACGGCTACAGGATGTTCCGGAGGTTCTGGTCTTGATCGAGCGCAAGGGCTTGAGATGACATCACTGAACGAAGCTGCGCAGAACGTGCCCGCGTCGGCGGTTATGAGCCTGCGCAGGCCGCTGCTGATCTCAGTTGCCGTCGGCATCGTCGCGCTGGTCGTCTCGGTCCTGCTGCACCACATACCGATGGGGATTCTCGGTTGCGTGGGTCTCGGTCTCGGCCTGTTCAACTCCCGCATGCTCCAGCGTGACGTGCTCAACGTGATCTCCCGCGAAAACCCGACCAAGAAGGCTGTCGGCATCCTGTCCGCCCGCCGGTTGCTGTTCATCACCGCGATCGCAGTGGCGCTGGGGATCTTCGTCCGCCCTGACGGTCTCGGTGTCTTCTTCGGACTCGCGGTCTACCAGTTCATCAACATCGCACACACGGCCATGCCGGTGCTGAAGGAGCGTCGCCAGCAATGACCCCGCACCTCCAGGCGACCACCAACATCAAGATTGGTGAGCACCCCGAGTGGCATTTCCTCGGCCTCACCCTGAACGCGGACACGATCATCTCGACGCTGGTCGCGTCCGCGATCCTGGTGATCCTCGGTTTCATCGTCCGCGCGATGGTCACCTCCGGGCCGCCCAAGGGCATCCAGTTGTTCTTCGAGACCGTGACCAAGGCCATGGGCGACCAGATCGAGAGCACGCTGGGCATCAAGGTCGCGCCGTTCCTGATCCCGCTCGCGGTGTCGCTGTTCTGTTTCCTGCTGATCTGCAACTGGTTGTCGGTGCTGCCGCTGACCATCAACGACAGCGAACTGCTGCCGGCACCGGCCGGTGACGTGAACCTGGTGTTCGCGTTGGCACTGCTGGTGTTCGTCTGGAAGCACGTGGCGGGCGCCCGGCGCCACCACGGCCCGATCCGGCAGTTGGTCTTCACCCTCAAGGGGCACAACGGTTACCTCGCGCCGATGTGGGTGATCGAAGAGGTCAGCGGCGTGCTGTCGCACGCGCTGCGACTGTTCGGCAACATCCTCGCAGGCGGAATCATGCTCCAGGTGATCGCCACCCTGCTGCCGGTGGAGATCAACTGGGCGTTCGCCGGTGGCTGGAAATTGTTCGACCTGTTCATCGGTGCGGTGCAGGCATTCATCTTCGCCTTCCTGACCATCATCTATTTCGGTCAGGCCATGGAACTGCGGGACGGGCACTGAGCCGGCTGTCCCTCCAGAGTCGTCAACAGCGTTACCCGGGCCTCGCCCGGAGGAACAGGCGTTTCCGAGAAGGGTAGGTAAGGGAGTCATGGCAAACAGCACAGCCCAGGCGATCGAGGTGGCGGGCGCCTACATCGGTGGCGGTCTCATTCTCGGCGGCGGCGCGGCTGGCGCGTCCATCGGTGACGGTCTGGCCGGTAGCCAGCTGGTCGCCGGGGTTGCCCGTCAGCCGGAGGCACAGAGCCGGTTGTTCACGCCGTTCATCCTGACAGTGGCGTTCGCCGAGGGTAACTACTTCATCAACGTCGCCCTCGCCGCGATCCTGCTGTTCGTCTTCGGCGGCTCGCCCTCCTGATGGACACGCGGATGACGAACCTGGCCGCGCCGGCGAATCCGCTGCTGCCCAACGGCACCTTCTTCGCCGAGCTGATCATCTTCGTGGTCGTCCTGATCATCATGTGGCGCTTCATCGTGCCGCCGATCGTCAAGGCGCTGCAGGATCGGGCCGACAGGGTGGCCGAAACGGCGAAGGAGCGGCAGGAGGCGACGGAGAAGCTGGCCGAAGCCGACGCACGGTACGACGCGGCGTTGACCGACGCCCGGCGCAAGGCAGGCGACATCCGCGCCGAGGCGCGTGCGGAAGGCCAGCGGGTGCTGTCCGGACTGCGCACGCAGGCGACCGAGGAAGCCGACGGGATCCGGGCCCGCAGCGAGGCCGACATGGCCGAGCAGCGGGAACGCGCGTTGCGTGAACTGCAGGGCCACATCGGCCCGCTGTCCACGGCGTTGGCCGGCCGCGTCATCGGCACCGACCTGGCGGCCACCGGCCGGCAGGCGGAGACCGTGGCGGCGTTCCTGGATGGCCTGTCCGCGAAGGGAGACGCCTGATGGTGGCTGACTACATCGCCGAATTCGTCGGCTTCATCGTGGTCATCGCGGTGATCTGGTGGAAGGTCGTGCCACCGGTTCGCAAGGCGATGCGCAAGCAGCAGGAGACCATCGCCAAGCAGGTCGAGGACGCCAAGGAAGCGACCGAGCGGTTGGCAGTGGCGGAACGCAAGTACCGCGACGCGCTGGCCGAGGCCCGCACCGAGGCGGCGAAGATCCGGGACGCCGCACGGGCCGACGCCCTGCGGATCGTCGAGGAGATGCGCGAGCAGGCCGACCGTGAGGTCGAGCGGATCCGCCAGCGCGGCGAGGAGGACCTGGTGGCCCAGCGCCGTCAGGTGATCCGGGAACTGCGCGGCCGGATCGGTGAGCTGGCCGTCGAACTCGCCGGTGAACTCGTCACCGACCACCTGTCCGACCAGCAGCACCGGTCCGCCACCGTGGACCGCCTGCTGGACGAGCTGGAGGCGATGGCCGGATCGACTTCCGGGTCGGGCGGTCCCGCGACGGGTCCGTCGGCCGGAGAGGACTCGTAATGCAGTCGGCCAGCAGGGAATCCCTCGCCGCCGCCAGCGAACGGCTGGACCAGGTCGTCGCCGGCACCGGCGCCGACCAGGCCCGGGTACTCGCGGACGAGCTGTTCGCGGTGCTCGGTGTGCTCCAGGAGGAGCGGGTGCTGCGGCGCCACCTGACCGACCCCGGCACCCAGGCCCAGGCGAAGGACCGCCTGGTTCGTGGCGTGTTCGGCGGCAAGGTCGGCGACGCCGCCGTGACCACAGTGGCCGGTCTGGCCACCGCTCGTTGGTCCACGCCGTCGGATCTGCTGGAGACACTGGAGAACCTGGCCCGGCGGGCCGTGTTCGTCCAGGCCGAGCGGGACGGCGTGCTGTCCGACGTCGAGGACGAACTGTTCCGGTTCGGCCGCATCCTGATCAGCCAGCCGAGGCTGCGCGCGCTGCTCGCCGACCGGACGGCACCGGTCGACGGTCGTGTCCAGTTGCTGCACACGCTTCTCGACGGCCGCGTGACCCCGGTGACCAGCCAGTTGCTCGAACAGACCGTGCGCGAGCCGCGAGGACGTAGCCTGGAACTGGTGGTCGACAAGCTCGCCGAGCTGGCGGCGGCCATGCGCGGCCGGTCGGTCGCGCAGGTCACCGCGGCCGCACCACTGACCGACGAGCAGGAAAGCCGGCTCGCTCAGACTTTGTCCACGATCTTCGGCCGCGCGGTCTCCGTGCAGGTCGAACTCGACCCCGATCTGTTGGGCGGCCTGGTTATCCGGGTGGACGACGAGGTGATCGACGGCAGCGTCGCGGCCAGGCTGGCCAAGGCGCGCCAACAGTTGCCCGGCTGAACGCGATATCCAAGACCACGAACTGATCGAGAGCAGGGACCGAATAGCCATGGCGGAGCTGACGATCTCATCGGACGAGATCCGGAGCGCGATCGAGAACTACGTCTCCACGTTCTCGCCCGAGACCGCTCGCGAGGAGGTCGGCGTCGTCGCCGACACCGGCGACGGCATCGCGCACGTCGAGGGACTGCCCTCGGTGATGGCCCAGGAACTGTTGGAGTTCCCCGGCGGCGTACTCGGGGTGGCGCAGAACCTGGACACCCGGGAGATCGGCACCGTCATCCTCGGCGACTACGAGCACATCGAGGAGGGCCAGGAGGTCCGCCGGACCGGGCGAGTGCTGTCCGTGCCGGTCGGCGACGGCTTCCTCGGCCGCGTCGTGGACCCGCTGGGCGCCCCGATCGACGGCCTGGGTGACATCGTCGCCGAGGAGAGCCGCCCGCTGGAACTGCAGGCGCCCTCGGTGATGAACCGGCAGCCGGTGAAGGAGCCGCTGCAGACCGGCATCAAGGCCATCGACTCGATGACCCCGATCGGCCGCGGCCAGCGCCAGCTGATCATCGGTGACCGCAAGACCGGCAAGACCGCGGTCTGCGTGGACACAATCCTGAACCAGAAGGACGCCTGGGCCACCGGCGACCCGAAGCAGCAGGTGCGCTGCGTGTACGTCGCGATCGGCCAGAAGGGCTCCACCATCGCGGGTGTCAAGACCGCGCTGGCCGAGGCCGGTGCCCTGGAGTACACGACGATCGTCGCGGCTCCCGCGAACGACTCGGCGGGCTTCAAGTGGCTGGCCCCGTACACCGGTTCCGCGATCGCGCAGCACTGGATGTACCAGGGCAAGCACGTGCTGATCGTGTTCGACGACCTGACCAAGCAGGCCGAGGCGTACCGCGCGATCTCGCTGCTGCTGCGTCGCCCGCCGGGCCGCGAGGCCTACCCTGGCGACGTCTTCTACCTGCACTCGCGCCTGCTGGAGCGCTGCGCGAAGCTGTCCGACGAGCTCGGTGGCGGTTCGATGACCGGCCTGCCGATCATCGAGACCAAGGCCAACGACGTGTCGGCGTACATCCCGACCAACGTCATCTCCATCACCGACGGGCAGTGCTTCCTGGAGTCCGACCTGTTCAACCAGGGCGTCCGGCCGGCCGTCAACGTCGGCATCTCGGTCTCCCGAGTCGGTGGTAGCGCGCAGGTCAAGGCCATGCGCAAGGTAGCCGGTTCGCTGCGGCTGGACCTGTCCCAGTACCGCGAGCTGGAGGCGTTCACCGCCTTCGCATCCGACCTGGACGCGACCTCCAAGGCGCAGCTGGACCGTGGCGCCCGGCTGGTGGAGCTGCTCAAGCAGCCGCAGTACAGCCCGTACCCGGTCGAGGAGCAGGTCGTGTCGATCTTCCTCGGCACCCAGGGCCACCTGGACACCGTGCCGATCGGCGACGTCCGGCGCTTCGAGCAGGAGTTCCTGGAGCACCTGCGTGGTTCCGAGGGCATCCTCGCCGACATCAAGTCGGCCAAGGACCTGCCCAAGGAGCTGGAGGAGCGCCTGGTCACCGCGGTGAACGACTTCAAGCACCAGTTCGACGCGTCGGACGGCAAGCCGGTCACCGGTGCGCAGGCCGAGGCGATGGACGCCGACGAGGTCGAGAACGAGAAGGTCGGCGTGAACCGTCCCGCGCCGAGTGCGAAAGTGAGCCGGTGACGTATGGCTGCTGAGCTGCGAATCCTGCGACAGCGCGTCCGCACCGTGCAGTCGATCAGGAAGACCACCCGGGCATTCGAGCTGATCGCGACATCGCGCATCGGCCGGGCCCGGGCGCGTGTCACGGCCGCGAAGCCGTACGCGGAGGAGATCACCAGGGTACTGGCCGCCCTCGGTGGCGCCGCGACCACGTTGGACCACCCGCTGCTGACGCCGAAGGAGTCGCCCACCAGGGCCGGCGTGCTCGTGGTGACCAGTGACCGGGGCATGTGCGGCGCCTACAACTCCAACGTGCTGCGTGAGGCCGAGGAACTACAGGCCCTGCTGCGCAAGGAGGGCAAGTCGGTCCAGCTCTACATCATGGGCCGCAAGGGATTGGGCTTCTACCGGTTCCGGCAGCGTCCGGTGACCGGTTCGTGGAGCGGCTTCTCCGAGCAGCCGTCCTACGCGGACGTGGTGGAAGCCGCGGACATGACGGTGGACAGCTTCATGCGCGGTGTCGACCCGGAGGCCCCGGCCGACGAGGGCATCGACGAGCTGCACATCGTCTACACCGAGTTCCGCTCGATGCTGACGCAGGTCCCGGTGGCCAAGCGGATCGCGCCGCTGGAGGTCGAGTACACCGACAATCCGGTGCAACTGCCCGACTACGAGTTCGAACCGGATGCCGAGACGCTGCTCGGCGCGCTGCTGCCGAAGTACGTGAAGACCAGGATGTTCGCCGCGCTGCTGGACTCGGCCGCGTCCGAGTCGGCGGCCCGGCAGCGGGCCATGAAGGCCGCGACCGACAACGCCAACGACCTGATCAAGACGTACACGCAGCAGATGAACCAGGCTCGCCAGGCACAGATCACCCAGGAGATCAGCGAGATCGTCGGCGGCGCCGACGCACTCGCCGCTGCAGGAAGTGAAGAATGATGACTGCCACTGTTTCTGGAACTTCTTCCGCAACGGCGACCGGTCGCGTCGTCAGGGTCATCGGTCCGGTGGTCGATGTCGAGTTCCCCAGGGACTCGGTGCCGGCTCTGTTCAATGCGCTGCACGTCCAGGTCGAACTGGGCGGCGCCGACCGCACCCTGACGCTTGAGGTCGCCCAACACCTCGGTGACGACGTCGTGCGCACCATTTCGATGCAGCCCACCGACGGCATGGTGCGTGGCGTCGAGGTGACCGACACCGGCAACGCCATCTCGGTGCCCGTCGGCCAGGAGGTCAAGGGGCACGTGTTCAACGCCCTCGGCGACTGCCTGGACGAGCCGGGCTACGGCGCCGACCTCGAACACTGGGGCATCCACCGCAAGGCGCCCGCCTTCGACAAGCTCGAAGGCCGCACCGAGATGCTGGAGACCGGCCTCAAGGTCATCGACCTGCTCACCCCGTACGTGCGTGGTGGCAAGATCGGCCTGTTCGGCGGTGCCGGCGTCGGCAAGACGGTGCTCATCCAGGAGATGATCAACCGTATCGCCCGCAACTTCGGTGGTACGTCGGTGTTCGCGGGTGTCGGTGAGCGCACCCGTGAGGGCAACGACCTCATCCTGGAGCTGGGTGAGGCCAACGTGCTCAAGGACACAGCGTTGGTGTTCGGCCAGATGGACGAGCCGCCGGGCACGCGTATGCGGGTGGCGCTGTCCGCGCTGACCATGGCGGAGTACTTCCGCGACGTGGCCAACCAGGACGTGCTGCTGTTCATCGACAACATCTTCCGGTTCACCCAGGCTGGTTCCGAGGTGTCCACCCTGCTGGGCCGGATGCCGTCGGCCGTGGGCTACCAGCCGACGCTGGCCGACGAGATGGGCGAGCTGCAGGAGCGGATCACGTCCACCCGTGGCCGGTCGATCACGTCGATGCAGGCCATCTACGTGCCGGCCGACGACTACACCGACCCGGCGCCGGCCACGACGTTCGCCCACCTCGACGCCACCACGGAGCTCTCCCGCGCGGTGTTCTCCAAGGGCATCTTCCCGGCCGTGGACCCGCTGAGCTCCACCTCGCGAATCCTGGATCCGTCCATCGTGGGCGAGGAGCACTACCGGGTGTCGCAGGAGGTCATCCGGATCCTGCAGCGCTACAAGGACCTGCAGGACATCATCGCGATCCTCGGCATGGACGAGCTCGCCGAGGAGGACAAGGTCCTCGTGCAGCGGGCCAGGCGGATCGAGCGGTTCCTGTCGCAGAACATGATGGCGGCGGAGCAGTTCACCGGTCAGCCCGGTTCCAACGTGCCGCTGAAGGAGACCGTCGAGGCCTTCGACAAGATCACCAAGGGTGAGTTCGACCACCTGCCCGAGCAGGCGTTCTTCCTCATCGGTGGCCTGGAGGACCTGGAGCGCAAGGCGAAGGAAATCGCCGACAGGTGATGCCATCGGGCCGGGACCTGCGGGTTTCGGTGCACAGGCGTTACGGATAGGTGCCCGGCCCCGAAGATCGGTGCCGGGCACCGACTAAGCTGCCGGTTACGAAGTTGTGGAGGAGACGCGCGTGGCTGAGATGACCGTCGAGCTGGTGTCCGTCGAGCGCCTGCTGTGGTCCGGCCAGGCCACCGCCGTGTTCACCAGGACCACCGAGGGTGAGATCGGCATCCTGCCCAGGCACATTCCGCTGCTCGGCGAGCTGGTGCCGGACTGTGTGGTCCGGATCGACCTGGCGGAGGGCGACCGCCTGATGGCCGCGGTGCAGGGCGGTTTCCTGTCCGTGACCGGCGAGCGGGTCAGCATCCTCGCCGAGTCGGCCCAGCTCGGTGACGAGATCGACGTAGCCGCGGCCCAGGTCGAACTCGACGACGAGGACGAGGACGTGCGGGCCAGAGCGGCCTCCCAACTCCGCGCGGCCGGGCAAACGGTCTGAGCGGCCCAGGGCAGCGGGAGGCGGAGCGGCCGTGGGGATCACCGGATATGTAGGGGTGCTCCTCATCGTGCTGGCCGTCGTGCTGGCCTGTTATGCGTTCCGCAGGCTGCGTCTGCTGCGCGAGGGTGGCATTCACGTCGCCCTGCGGCGGCGCATCGACGACAGCGGCCGCGGCTGGCAGGTCGGCGTCGGCCGCTACCGGGGTGACGAGTTCGTCTGGTACCGGGTCCTGTCCGTCCGGTCCGGCCCGGACCAGGTCATTCCGCGGATCGGGCTGGAGATCGAGAACCGCAGGGAGCCGGGCGGCGCGGAGAGCTACGCGATGCCGGCGGACGCCACCGTGCTGCGCTGCCGGGCCGACCACGGCGAGATCGAGCTGGCGTTCGGCGCCGACGCCCTGACGGGCTTCCTGTCCTGGCTGGAAGCCTCGCCACCGGGCAGCATCGTTCCCTGGGCCTCCTAGCGGCCCCCGCCGGGCCGCCATTTGATGTCGCCGTCCGGGTTCGCCCGCCGGGCCAGGATGAACAGCAGGTCGGACAGCCGGTTCAGGTACTTCGCCGCCAACACGTTGGTGCGCTCGGCGTCGGCCTCCCACAGTGCCCACGCGCTGCGCTCGGCCCGGCGCGCCACGGTCCTGGCCACGTGCAGCAGCGCGGCACCCGGCGTGCCACCGGGCAGGATGAACGAGTCCAGCGTCGGCAGGCCGGCCAGGAACTCGTCGCACCAGCCCTCCAGCCGGTCGATGTAGACCTGGGTGACCCGCAGCGGTGGGTACTTGGGATCCGGCACGACCGGGCTGGCCAGGTCGGCGCCCACGTCGAACAGGTCGTTCTGCACCAGTTGGAGCACCGCGGCCAGGTCGTCGCCGAGCCCGCCCATGGCGAGCGCGACGCCGATCGACGCGTTGGTCTCGTCGGCGTCGGCGTAGGCGGCCAGCCGGGGGTCGGTTTTGGACACCCGGGAGAAATCGGCCAGCCCACTGGTTCCGTCGTCTCCGGTGCGGGTATAGATCTTGGTGAGATGCACGGCCATACCGCCGAGCGTACGGCCAGTGCGTGGTCCGTACGATGCTCCGCGCGGGCAATCCCCTGGGGACGGATTGGGCAAGCGATCACGGGGGTTTTGTGGAGGTTTCGTGTGACTGAGCATTTCCGGGTTTGTGGTGGCGCACGGCTGACCGGAGCGGTCGACGTGGTGGGCGCCAAGAACAGCGTGTTGAAACTCATGGCGGCGGCGCTGCTCGCTGAGGGCACCACGACGCTGACGAACTGTCCGGAGATCCTCGACGTGCCGCTGATGGCCGACGTGCTGCGTGGCCTGGGCTGTGACGTGACCATCGACGGCGACACGACCGTGATCAACACGCCCGCCGAGCTGAACCACAGGGCCGATTTCGCGTCGGTCGGCAAGCTGCGGGCGTCGGTCTGCGTGCTCGGGCCGCTGGTCGGCCGCTGCAAGAAGGCCGTTGTCGCACTGCCGGGTGGGGACGCGATCGGCTCCCGTCCGCTGGACATGCACCAGAGCGGGCTGCGGCAACTGGGCGCCACCAGTGAGATCGAACACGGTTGCGTCGTCGCGGCGGCGGACAACCTGCGCGGTGCCCAGATCTGGCTGGATTTCCCGAGCATGGGCGCCACCGAGAACATCCTGATGGCGGCTGTCCTCGCCGAGGGCACCACGGTGATCGACAACGCGGCCCGGGAGCCCGAGATCGCCGATCTGGCCACGATGCTGGTGCAGATGGGCGCCAAGATCGAGGGCGCCGGCACGTCCACGCTCACCGTGCACGGCGTGGACCGGCTGCGGCCCGCGACGCACCGGGTGATCGGTGACCGCATCGTCGGTGCCACGTGGGCGTTCGCGGCCGTGATGACCCGTGGTGACGTGACCGTGCGCGGGGTGGACCCGCACCACCTGGACCTGGTGCTGGAGAAGCTGCGCATGGCCGGTGCCGAGGTGGCCACCGGTGAGCAGTGGTTCCGCGTCGTCCAGCACGACCGACCCAGGGCCGTCGACTTCGTCACGCTGCCCTATCCGGGTTTCGCCACCGACCTGCAACCGTTCGCAGTGGCCCTCACGTCGATCGCGGACGGCACGTCGATGATCACCGAGAACGTGTTCGAGGCCCGGTTCCGGTTCATCGAGGAGATGATCCGGCTGGGCGCCGACGCCCGCACCGACGGCCACCACGCCGTCGTTCGCGGTGTGCCGGTGCTGTCCAGCGCTCCGGTGTGGGCGTCGGACATCCGGGCCGGTGTCGGGCTCGTGCTGGCCGGGTTGTGCGCCGAGGGGTGCACGGAGGTGTGGGACGTGTTCCACATCGATCGGGGCTATCCGCGGTTCGTGGAGAACATGCAGCGGCTGGGCGCCGACGTCAGCAGGGTCGCAGCGCCGCCGGAACGGGACTAGCTTCGATGGATGGCCGAATCGAGGTCGGTCGGATCTACGGCGACCGCAAGCGGTTCGCCGCGGTGCACCGCGACACCCCTCGGGGGCTTCGGGTGGTGCTCGACGACGCCCACTTCGACGGGTGGATCGTCGGCCGCGCGAACCCGGAGTCGGTGGCTGCGAGGCTGCGGGCCTAGTCGCCGCTATGGAGCAGCAACTCCGCCGCCGCTTTGGCGTCGGCCGGGAAGACCAGCACGTGTTGCGTCGCGCCGTCGTCGTCCGCTGCGGTGGTGGCGCGAATTCCGTTGCGGCGCAACAGTTCCCGGACGAAGGTGGCGGCCTGCTCGGACGGTGCCGTCGCCACTTCGGACAGCAGGCCGTAGTCGCGTGCCTTGGCCAGTTTGCGTTCGATCCGGCCACCGCCCGCTGTCTGGCTGCCGAAGAGCCGGCGCAGTATCCCGCTGAGCAGGATGATGACGGCGGCGAGGACGAGCACCTCGTTCGGGATCGACAGCCCCATGCGCCAATCCTGAACCGTGCCCATGGTCAACCACCAGCCCCCGGGGGACATTGCACCTCGCGATCGGGTGGTTGTGACGAATCGCACCGGCAGGGATTGTTACCGGCCAGTATCCTCTGGGGACAACCGGGTTGACGGAGGTTCACCGTGCCGTATCCGACCGACTCCGACCGGGACCGACCGTGGGTGATGCGGACCTACGCCGGGCACTCGTCGGCCACCGCGTCCAACGCCCTCTACCGGCGCAACCTGGCCAAGGGCCAGACGGGTCTCTCGGTCGCGTTCGACCTGCCCACCCAGACCGGCTACGACCCGGACGACGAACTCGCGGCGGGCGAGGTCGGCAAGGTCGGTGTACCGGTCAGCCACATCGGTGACATGCGCCAACTGTTCGACGACATCCCGCTGGCCGAGGCGAACACGTCGATGACCATCAACGCGACGGCCATGTGGCTGCTCGCGCTCTATGTGTCGGTCGCGCGGGAGCAGGGTGCCGATCTGGCCACACTCAGTGGCACGACACAGAACGACATCATCAAGGAGTACCTGTCGCGGGGCACCTACGTGTTCCCGCCGCGGCCCAGCCTGCGGCTGATCACCGACATGGTGTCCTGGACGGTGGCCAACGTGCCGCGCTGGAACCCGATCAACATCTGCTCGGACCACCTGCAGGAGGCGGGCGCCACACCCGTGCAGGAGATCGCCTACTCGATGAGCACCGCGATCGCCGTGCTGGACGCGGTGCGCGACTCAGGGCAGGTGCCGGCCGAGCGGTTCGGTGACGTGGTCGGCCGGATGTCGTTCTTCGTGAACGCCGGAGTCCGGTTCGTGGAGGAGATGTGCAAGATGCGCGCCTTCACCGAACTGTGGGACGAGCTGACCAGGGACCGCTACGGCATCGAGGACCCAAGGCAGCGCCGGTTCCGCTACGGCGTGCAGGTCAACTCGCTCGGCCTGACCGAGGCGCAGCCGGAGAACAACGCGCAGCGGATCGTGCTGGAGATGTTGGCGGTGACGCTGTCGCGCGGTGCGCGGGCGCGGGCGATCCAGCTGCCGGCGTGGAACGAGGCGCTCGGCCTGCCCCGGCCGTGGGACCAGCAGTGGGCACTGCGGATGCAGCAGGTGCTGGCCTACGAGACGGACCTGCTGGAGTACGAGGACCTGTTCGACGGTTCACCCGTGGTACGCGCCAAAGTGGACGACCTGCTGACCGGCGCGCGGGCCGAGATCGACCACGTGGCCGCGATGGGCGGCGCGGTCGCGGCCGTGGAGAGCGGCTACATGAAGTCGCAGTTGGTCGGCTCGCTGACCGAGCGGCGGCGGCGGATCGAGGCGTCCGAGGACGTCATCGTCGGGGTGAACCGGTTCGACACGTCCGAGCCGAGTCCATTGCAGGCCGAGGGCGCGGCGGCCATCGAGATGCTGCACCCCGAAGTGGAACGCGATGCTGTTGCCGCGCTGGACAAGTGGCGTGCCGACCGGGACGGGACGGCGGCCCGTGCCGCTCTGGACCGGTTGCGGGCGGACGCGAAGACCGAGACGAACCTGGTGCCGGCGTCCATGGCGTGTGCGCAGGCCGGGGTGACCACCGGCGAGTGGGCAGCCGCGCTACGCGAGATGTTCGGTGAGTACCGCGCGCCGACCGGGGTCTCGGCCGCGGCCGCCGCCGGTGAGGCCGGGGAAGCGATCGGCGCGGTGCGCGAGCGGGTGAGGGCGGCCGGCGAGCAGTTGGGCCAGCGGCTGCGGTTCCTGGTCGGCAAACCGGGGCTGGACGGGCATTCCAACGGCGCGGAGCAGATCGCCGTGCGCGCGCGGGACGTCGGTTTCGAGGTGATCTACCAGGGCATCCGGCTGACGCCCGCGCAGATCGTCGCCGCCGCCGTGCAGGAAGGTGTGCACGTCGTCGGCCTGTCGATCCTGTCCGGTTCGCACATGGAGGTCGTGCCGGCGGTGGTGGCCGGGCTGGCCGACGCGGGCGCGGCGGACATCCCCGTCGTGGTCGGCGGCATCATCCCGCCGGAGGACGCGGCAGCGCTGCGGTCGCGCGGAGTCGTCGGGGTGTTCACGCCGAAGGACTACGACATGACGTCGATGATGAACGAGATCGTGGACATCGTGCTGCGGGCGCACACTATTTGACGCGGTCTCATTTCACACAGGGAATGCTGCTGCCGTCCAGCGGTGCGGGTGCGTTGGCGTTGCTGCCCGGGGCCTCGCTCTTGGCGGCAGCGTCGGAGATCACGGGTGGCGTGCCGCCCAGCGCGGCCGGCATGACGAAACCACTGCCCAGCACCACCCGGACCCGGCCACCCTCGGCCGTCGACGACCGCTGCACGGTGACCCCGCCGAGCAGCGTGGCCACCGCGTTGGCGGCGGCCAGCGCGCTGGATGAGTCGTACTCCACCGCCGTCTCGGACTCGATCGACTC
>DASUJK010000024.1:0-10160 GCA_036279295.1 Pseudonocardiaceae bacterium
ATCAGCTGGGGTCCTGCACCTCGTCGAGCAGTACCAGCGGAATCTCCCGCTTGGTCTTGGTCTGATAGGCGGCGTAGTTCTTGTGGTCGGCCACGATCAGCGGCCACAGGCGCTCACGTTCGGCCGCCGTCGCCACCCTGGCCAGCATCGAGCGAGCGGGCCGGCCCCGGTAGGAAACCTCGACCTTGGGGTTGTCGCGCAGGTTGAGGAACCACGCCGGGTGGGTGTCGTCGCCGCCCCGGGACGCCACGATGACCAGCGTCGTGCCCTCCTGGATCGGCGAGGTCAGCATCACCGACCGTGGCTGGCCCGACTTGCGGCCGATCGTGGTGAGCTCCAGCGCCGGCATGTCCGAGACGTGCCACCCGAGCCTGCCGCCACTGATCTTGAGCACGCTCCGGTGCACGCCGTTCATGGCCTTCAGGGCGAAGTCGCTGGGCATCGCTGCTCCGTTCCGGAATGGTGGCTGTGCTGGCCGCACGGCGCGACTGTAGCCGAGGCACGTGCTGAGCCGTCAGAACGGTGAGATGTCCGGACCACGGAACGGCTCCGGGTCCTCCGGCGGCGGTGCCGGCTGGTGCCACCATCGTGGGCGGATGACCGGCTTCTCGATCTCCGGTTCGTCAACCGGGTCCTTGATCTCCGGTTCATCGACCGGCTCGTCGATCTCGGGTTCGGGGACCGGCTCGTCGTCGCGTTCGTTGAACGTGTCGATCGACGCCAGCAACGGACCGAGGTCGATGTCGCGGATCTTGGCGTGGGTCACGTTGATCGCCTTGTTGCCCAGCCCGAACTGCCCGCCGTCCACGTCCTGGACGAGCGAGGGCGGTTCTGGTTCGGATACGCCGAGAGATCTTGTCGGGTGCATGATGTCCGGGCTCTGCTCGAACGTGTCGCGCACCTGGCGGGTGAGGTCGGCCGTGGCCGAGCCGATCCTGCCCTCGCGGATCTTGTCGACGATCTTGTTGAACTGGCGCTCGGTACAGATCTCGGCCGGTGACAGACTCGGGCCGGTCAGTTTGTAGCGGAACAGGTTCCGCTGCCGGTTGTGGTCGCCGATCTGCACGGCCTCCGATCTCCGCACCACGACCTTCATCTGGAAGTCGCCAGGCGGCGGCGCCGGCGATTCCGACGATGCCGGCGTGAAGCGTCCACTGGTGGCGTCGTACCCGAGAAACTCCTCGTCCAGGACCAGCCGCACGTCCCGGACCGTGAACTCGAACGTGTTCTCCTGCTTGTTGAAGCTGCCGAGCTGAACGCCTCTTGAGTCCTCGATCACCACAGCGTGGGTGGGCACCGTCGGCGAGACGAGGCCCATGTCCGCGCAGGTCCCCGGTACGTCGACGGACTGAACGGCGACGGCGACCTCGTCATCGGTCCGGGTTGGCGTCGCCGTGACCACGGTCGCCTCGACCGTCGCCGCCCATTCCTCGATGACCTCGGGATGCACCGCGAACACCTGCCTGCCGCGCCACCGGGCGGGAACGACCGGCGAATCCGGCGTCGGTCGTAGGTTGGTGAGTTCCATCCATGGCGCGAGCGCGAGCCCGCTCTCGGTGAAATCCTCGTCGTGCTCGTCGTCCTGCGCTTCTTCGGACATCAGCCCCCGTTCGGCTGCCAGCGGCGGTGTGCGACCCCGGTACGGCCTTCGCGTACCAGCTCCAGTCTGGGCTTGGGACCGTCGGTTCGGCCAGCCTGCGGGCGCCGGGACCCGGCCCGCCACGGGTTGGGCCACTCCGCACCCGGTCCCTGGTACTCCTGTTCCGCCGCCGCGTGCAGGGTCCAGTTGGGGTTGTACAGGTGAGCGCGGCCGAGCAGACAGAGGTCGGCGCGGCCGGCCAGCAGGATCGAGTTGACGTCGTCGTAGGAGGAGATGGCACCGACGGCCATGGTGGCGATGCCGGTCTCGTTGCGGATGCGGTCGGCGAACGGGGTCTGGAAGGAGCGGCCGAAAGCGGGTCGTTCGGCCGGGTCGACCTGGCCGGTTGATACGTCCACCAGGTCGACGCCTACGTCGGCGAACGCGCGCGCGGTCAGCACGGCGTCGTCTGCCGTGCTGCCACCGACGACCCAGTCGGTCGCGGAGATGCGGACGCTCATCGGTCGGTCGGCGGGCCACACCGCACGGACCGCCGTGCACACCTCAAGCGGGAAGCGCAGCCTGCCGGCCAGCGAGCCACCGTAGGCATCCGTGCGCCGGTTGGTCAGCGGGGAGATGAACGACGACAGCAGATAACCGTGTGCGCAGTGCAGTTCCAGGACGTCGAAGCCGGCTTGCGCGGCACGGACGGCCGCTGCCACGAACTGCTCCCGGATCTCGGCCAGGTCCGCCAGCGTCAGTTCCCTCGGTACCTGGTTGACACCCTCGCGGTAGGGGAGCGGGGACGGCGCGACGACCTCCCAGTTGCCATCCGCCAACGGCTCGTCGATGCCTTCCCACATCAACCGGGTCGACCCCTTGCGGCCGGAGTGACCGAGCTGGATGCCGATCTTCGCCGTCGACTCGGTGTGCACGAACTCGGTGACCCGCCGCCACGCGGCGGCCTGCTCGTCGGTGTAGATCCCGGTGCAGCCAGGGGTGATCCGGCCGGTGTCCGACACGCACACCATCTCGGTCATCACCAGCCCTGCGCCGCCAAGGGCCTTGCCGCCCAGGTGCACGAGGTGGAAGTCGGTGGGTAGGCCGTCGCTCGCCGAGTACATGTCCATCGCCGACACGACGACCCGATTCTTCAACTCCATGCCCCGCACCCGGAACGGGTGGAACATCGGCGGCCGCGTGTCGCCTGCGCCGTGCCCCCGGGCCGACTCGTGGCCCGCGAACCACTTGTCCACCGTCGCCACGAACTCCGGATCGCGGACCTTCAGGTTGTCGTAGGTGACCCTGCGGCTGCGGGTCATGATGTTGAACGCGAACTGGACCGGGTCCTGCTCGACGTAGGTGCCCAGATTCTCGAACCACTCCAGGCTGGCCTGCGCGGCCCGCTGGGTGGACGCGACGACGGGCCTGCGTTCGGCCTCGTAGGCGACCAACGCCTCATCCACTGTGGACTGTTCGCGCAGACATGCGGCCAGCGCCAGTGCGTCCTCCATGGCGAGCTTCGTGCCCGAGCCGATGGAGAAGTGGGCCGTGTGCGCGGCATCGCCGAGCAGTACGACGTTCCCGTGCTGCCATCGTTCGTTGCGTACCGTGTTGAACGCGAGCCACTTCGAGTTGTTCACGTCGAGAGTGGCATCACCGAGCACGTCGGCGAACAGCTCGCGCACCATCCGTACCGACTTCTCGTCGGACTCGCCGGGCGCACGCGCGTCCTCGGCGAAGGCGTCGAATCCGGCCTGCCGCCAGACGTCCTCGTGCATCTCGACGATGAAGGTGCTGGTGTGCGCGTCGAACGGGTAGCCGTGGATCTGCATGACGCCGTGTGGCGTCTCCTTGACGTAGAACTTGAACGCCTCGAACACCCTGTCGGTGGCCAGCCACATGTAGCGGCAGCGTGTTGTCTCCAGCGACGGCTCGAAGACATCGGCATACCTGGCCCGTACCGCCGAGTTGACGCCGTCGGCCGCGACCACGAGATCATGGGTCGCCCGCAGTTGCTCGACATCGGGTGCTTCGGTGGCGAACCGCACGTCGACACCCAGTTCGAGGCAGCGCTCCTGGAGGAGTTGGAGCAGCCGCTTGCGGCTCATCGCGGCGAAACCGTGGCCGCCGCTGGTCATCACCCGGCCACGGAAGTGCACGTCGATGTCGTCCCAGTACGCGAACTCGCGACGCATCCGCTGATGGATCAACTCGTCGGCGTGCTCGATGCCGCCGAGGGTCTCGTCGGAGAACACCACGCCGAAGCCGAAGGTGTCGTCCGCCGCGTTCCGCTCCCAGACGGTGATCTCGTCGTCGGGGCCCAGCTGTCGGGCCAGCGCGGCGAAGTACAGCCCGGCCGGGCCGCCGCCGATCACCGCGATGCGCATGCCGCCTCCACTCGGATCGGCCCCATGCTATGTCTGAGAATGACGACCGTCAAACTTCCGCTATATCGAGTGCCGTGCGCGCAGCACCTGCCGTTGCAGCTTGCCGGTCGCACTGCGGGGCAGTTCGGTGACGAATTCGACAGCCCTCGGGTACTTGTAGGGCGCCAGCCGCTGCTTCGTGAATGCCTGGAGATCGGCGACCAGCGCAGGATCGCCCACGGCATCGTCGGCCAGCACGACGAACGCCTTGACGAGCTGCCCGCGCTCGGTGTCCGGCACGCCGACCACACAGCACTCCGCCACGGCGGGATGGGTGGCCAGCACCTCCTCCACCTCGGGACCGGCGATGTTGTAGCCGGACGACACGATCATGTCGTCGTCCCTGGCGAGATAGTGCAGATAGCCGTTGGCGTCCTGCACGAACGTGTCGCCGGTGAGGTTCCAGCCGTCACGCACGTACACCGACTGCCGTGGGTCGGCGAGGTAGCGGCACCCTGTCGGGCCACGCACGGCGAGTTTGCCCGGTGTGCCGGGCGGCACCGGTCGGCCGGTGTCGTCGACGACCTGGGCCTGGTAGCCCGGCACCGCCTTACCCGTGGCACCGGGCAGGATCTCGTCGTCGGCGGCGGACACGAAGACGTGCAGCATCTCGGTGGACCCGATGCCGTCGATCAGCCGCAGCCCGGTCGCCGCGTAGCAGGCCTGCCAGGTCTCCTCGGGCAGGTGTTCGCCTGCCGAGATCGCGCGGCGCAGTGTGCGCAGGCTGGCCGCCCGGCCGGACCGCAGCATCGCCCGATACGCGGTGGGTGCCGTGAAACAGACCGTGACGTGGTTGCGGTCGATCACGTCGGCGAGTTCCTCCGGTGACGCCTTCTCGATCAGCAGTGTCGCCGCGCCGACCCGCAGCGGGAACAACACGAGGCCACCCAGCCCGAACGTGAACGCGATCGGTGGTGTGCCGGTGAACACGTCGTCCGGGACCGGCCGCACCACGTGCCGGGAGAACGTGTCGGTGACCGCGAGCAGGTCGCGGTGGAAGTGCATGGTCGCCTTCGGCCTGCCGGTCGTGCCCGACGTGAAGGCGAGCAGCGCGACGTCGTCGGGCGAGGTGTCGATCGCGGCGAATTCGTCGTGGGCGGTCCTGGCCATGGCGACCAGGTCGGTGTCCCCGTCGTCGCCGAACGTGACTATCGGGGCGCCGTTCAGCTCGGCGGCCGCCAGGTCGTCGACGAACCGCGCGTCGCACAGCGCGATGTCGACATGGGCGATGCCGGCGATCGCGCTGATCTCACCGGCCCGCAGCAACGGCATGGTCGCCACCGCGACCGCGCCAGCACGCAGCACGGCCAGCCAGCACGCCACCAGCCAGGGCGTGTTGGGCCCGCGCAGCAGCACCCGGTTGCCCGGCACGATGCCGAACCGACCGGCGAGCACGTTCGCGATCCGGTTCACGGTCGCGTGCACCTGGTCGTAGGTCCAGGTCTCGCCATCGGGTGTCAGCAGGCACGGTCGGTCCGGACCGAGCCGGCCGATCACGGCGTCGACCAGCTCGACTGCGCAGTTGAGCCGCTCCGGGTACCGGAGCTCGGGCAGGTCGAAGACCATGTCCGGCCAGGAGTCCTCGGGCGGCAGGTTGTCACGGCAGAAGGTGTCCAGGTGGGCGGACCTGCCCATTGCGGGCCTCGTACCGGTCGTCATGGATCGATTATTCGGCGTTCGTGACGACAGTCAATAGTGCGCAACAAGGTGCACGGTTCGGTGACGTGGCTATCGTGGGCGGCGTGGCAACCGAATCGGACGACATCGGCGCGCGCGGCCAGAAGCCGAGGGCGCTCATCATCACCCTCTATGGGCTCTACGCCAGGGAGACCGGTGGTTGGATGAGCGTCTCGTCGATCGTCCGGCTGCTCGCCGAATGCGGTGTGGACGAACCGTCGGCACGCTCATCGATCCACCGGCTCAAGCGGCGCGGCCTGCTGACGGCGGAGAAGATCGGTGGCGCGGCCGGCTACGCACTGTCCGACGAGGCGCAGCGAATCCTGGCCGCCGGTGACGGTCGGATCTTCGTCCGGCCACACGCCGAAGCAGGCGAAGGGTGGCTGCTCGCCGCGTTCAGCGTGCCCGAGTCCGAACGGGACAAGCGGCACCAACTGCGGTCGAGGCTGTCCTGGCTCGGCTTCGGGACGGTGTCCGCCGGCGTGTGGATCGCGCCGGCACACCTGTTCGACGAGACCTACGAGACGCTGCGTCGACACGGCCTGGACGTCTACGTCGAACTGTTCCGAGGGGACCACCTCGCGTTCGCCGACACGGCGGCACGGGTGGCCGACTGGTGGGACCTGCCCCGACTGCAGGGCCTCTACCAGGGGTTTCTCGACCGGCACGGGCCGATGTCGGCCAGGTACCGCAGGCGCACGAAGATCGACGAGAGCAGGGCGTTCGCCGACTACCTGACGGCGCTGACCGACTGGCGCCAGCTGTGTTACGCCGACCCTGGGCTGCCGGTCAAGGCGCTGCCCAGCGACTGGAACGGCGTCGCAGCGGCCACCACGTTCGCCGATCTGCGCACCCGACTGGCCGGGCCGGCCCACCGGCTGGTCGACTCCGTGCGCGCGGGCTGAGCGTCAGCCGAGCACTGCGAAGCCCTGCACCTCGACGACGGCCTCTGAGTCCCACAGCCGGGCGACGCCGATGCCGGCCATCGCCGGATAGTCCCGTCCGACGAGACGGCGCCACACGGCGCCGATCTGGGCCGCGTTCGCCTGGTAGTCGTCCATGTCGGTGACGTACACCGTGAGGCTCGCCAGCTCCGAGGGCTGACCACCGGCTTCGCGCAGCGCGGCAAGCAGGTTGGCCATGGCACGCTCGAACTGGGCGACCACGGTCGATCCGACGATCCGGCCATCGGCGTCCAGTGCCGTCTGCCCGGCCAGGAACACCGTGGTGCCGTGCCCGACCACCGCATGGCTGAAGCCCTTCGGGGCGGCGAGTTCCGCCGGGTTGACCCGCGTCACGCTCACGACACCGACCCTCCGTCCACATTGATGCTCTGTCCGGTCATGGCCGCGTTGCGGACGCAGAACCAGGCGGCGTCGGCGACCTCGTCCGGCGTGATGAGCCTGCCGATCGGCTGTTTGCGCTCCAGCGCCTGCCGCGCCTGTTCCTCGGTGCGGCCGGTGCTGGCCACGATGGTGGCGATCGTCTGACCGGTCATCGGGGTGTCGACGTAGCCGGGGCACACGGCGTTGACCGTGACGCCGCTGCCGGTCAGTTCGGCCGCAGCCGACCGGACGAGGCCGAGCGCACCGTGCTTGCTCGCGGTGTATGCGGCGACGTACGGATCGCCAGTGTGCGCTGCCGACGACGCGATCACGACGACACGACCCCAACCGGCCTCGCGCATCGCCGGCACCGCACGGCGGACACACCGGAACGGCGCCGTGAGGTTCAGATCGAGCATCCGCTGCCAGTCGGCGTCGGTGGTCCGCTCCAGCCGGGCGGAGTGGCCGGCACCCGCGTTGGCGACGAGGACCTCGACCGGCCCCCAGGTCCGTTCCACCGTCGCGTAGGCACTGTCCACCCCCTGCTGGGATGTCACGTCACACGGCACGACCAGGCTCGGCCCGGCGCAGTCCGCCGCGGTCTCGGCGAGTTGGTCCCGGCTTCGGGCCAGCAGCGCGACCCGCAGGCCCTCTTTGCTCAACCGCAGGGCGATCGCCCTGCCGATGCCCCGACCGGCACCGGTCACCAGCGCGACACGTCCGGCGACCGGCACGTCAGCGCCCTGTCCAGCGCGGCGGCCGCCGGTCGTTGAACGCGGCGTGGAACTCCGCATGGTCCTTGGTGGTCATCAGCAGCGCCTGCGTCATGGCGTCCAGTTCCATGGCCGGCCCCATCGGCATGTCCAGCTCCCGGGTCAGCAGGGACTTCGTCTGCGCGAACGCGAGCGTCGGACCGTCGGCCAGTTCGCGTGCCAGTTCTGTCACGGCGGCGGTGATCTCCTCGTCGTCGACCACCCGGGAAGCCAGGCCGTACCGGACCGCGGTGTCGGCGTCGATGGTCCGGCCCAGCATGAGCAGTTCGGTCGCCCTGCCCAGTCCGACCACCCTGGGCAGCAGATAGGCCGCGCCCATGTCGCCGCCGGACAGACCCACCTTGGTGAACAGGAACGCGAAGCGGCCCGACCTGCCGAGCACCCGGAAGTCCGACGCCAGCGCCACGACCGCGCCCGCACCGGCCGCGATGCCGTGGATCGCCGTGATGATGGGGATCGGGCACTCCCGCATGGCGCGGATGACGTCACCGGTCATCTTCGTGAACCGCATCAGATCGCGCGGCTCCATCTTGATCAGCTCACCGATGATCTCGTTGACGTCGCCACCGCCGCAGAAGCCGCGCCCCTCGCCCCGGATGACGAGTACACGCACCTTCTGGTGATGCGGGAGTTCGGCGAGCAGGTCGCGCAGGTCCGCGTAACTCTCGAAGGTGAGCGCATTGAGCTTGTCGGGGCGGTCCAGCGTCACGGTCGCGACACCGTCGTCGATGTCGAACCGGAAGTGCTGCCAGTCCTGGGTCAACGCGGGCGAGGCGTGGAAGCGGTACGTCATCGGATGCAGCTCCTGCCGTCTGTATGACGATCGTCAACATACACGAATACCGGTTGGGGCGGGGCCCGCTGGAGCCGGGTCCCGATCTGAATCGAGGGTGATCAGCGGACCGACGCCAGCCACGTCAGCGTTCCGCCAACAGGAACGACAACAGGTCTGGCTGTCCGGCAAAAAACATGCAGCTACACCCTTGTCGTATCTCATGTGGACATGCTCTACTCATCGGCAAGAAATTAGGCGTTCCGACTAACGGTACGGGGCGGCAGCGTCGGTTCGCTGAACGCCCGTGCGGGCGAGACTTGCCGCCGGCCCTGCGTGTTCCGCGGTCGCGAAGCCAAGGCGGCCCAGCCAAGGAGAGACGAATGACACGAAAGGCACGGCGCCTCATGGGAGGCGTTGCGCTGCTGGCCTCGGCAGCGATCGCCGTCACCGCCTGTAGCACCGCAGCGAGTGGAGGCGGTTCCTCGCCGGCCGCTTCCGCTGGTTCCGGTGGTTCCGGCTCGAACAGTGCCGGTGTCACCAGCGCCGGGGCACTCCTGGCGAAGTACATGGGGGAGCCGAGTTTCACGTCTCCCGGCCCGAACCTCGACGCGTCGAAGGTCTCGGGCAAGTCACTGTTCTCGATCCCGGCCAACTCCAGCGTCGCCTACGTCAACACCGTCGACAAGGAGACGGCGAAGTACGCCAAGATCCTGGGCATCAAGTACACCGACTACACCAACCAGCAGCAGCAGTCGCAGTGGGTGCAGGGTGTCTCGCAGGCGGTCAGCACCAAGGCCGACGTGCTCACGCTCCTCGCGGGCCTGCTGCCCGAGCAGATCTCCCCGCAGTTGCAGCAGGCCCAGCAGGCCGGCGTGAAGGTGGCCGACGTCGCCGAGCGCAACACCGGCCAGGCGACCCCGGCCTACGTGAACTCCTACGTCTTCGCACCGTTCTCGACCGCAGGGCAGCTGATGGCCGCCTACGCGACCAAGGCGACGGGCGGCAAGGCCGACGTGCTGATCATCTCGTCCAACGCGGACATCAGCTCGCAGCCGGAGGTCGACGGCATCACCAGCGAACTCACGAAGGACTGCCCCGGCTGCAAGTCCAGGACCATCAACGTCAACCCGACCGACTGGGCCACCAAGCTCCAGCCCACCGTCGAGTCGGCGCTGTCGGCCGATCCGAACATCAACTACGTGCTGCCGGTCTACGACTCGATGGCACAGTTCGCCGCCCCGGCGATCCAGGCCGCAGGCAAGACCGGCAAGACCTTCATCGCCACCTTCAACGGCACACCCGCCATCCTCGACCTGGTCCGGACCGGTGACGTGGTCAAGATGGACGTCGCCGACAACACGACCGACGTCGCACTGGCCGGTCTGGACGCCGCGATGCGGCTGATGCTGAACATGCCCAACGGCAATCAGCAGATCGAGCTGCGTGTGTTCGACAAGAGCAATGTCAGCGAGGCGGGTTCGCCCGCCGCGTCCGGTGTCGGCTTCGGATCGGCATCACTCGACGGCTACGCCAAGACGTGGGGCGTGACCGCGGGCCAGCTGGGCGGCTGAGGAGATCGGTGGTGGCGGGCCGCCGGACCGG
>DASUJK010000025.1:0-64120 GCA_036279295.1 Pseudonocardiaceae bacterium
CTGTCCAGGCGTATTTGAGCCTGCACGGTCTCGGGCCATACGTCGCCCAGGTTGCAGCGCGCGAAGCGCCCGACCCGACTTTGCTCAAGCCAAGTCCTCACCTATTAGAGGAGGCGCTGAGGCAGTTGGGTAGGCCGCCTGGTGCGGCGGCCTTCGTTGGAGATTCCTCAAGTGATATCGAATCTGCAATTGCAGCAGGCGTGAGATCTATTGGATATGCCAACAAACCTGGCAAGGCTAAAGTTTTAGCGTCGGCAAATGTAGTTGTTAAAACAATGGATCAGCTTGTCAGATCAATTCAAGTCTCGTGATCAGACATGCGCCTTAAGAACTGGCTATAACGTGAGAAGGCGCCGTAGTCTTACTTACTGGCCAAGCACTTCAAAGTTGCCGCTAACTTGACTCTCGGCCACATGTAGTCGCCACTCGTATCTACCAGGGTCCAACGGCAATGGCGGAATAGTTAGGGACATCGAGGCTGTAAGCGGGCTGCCATGAGTCGCCCCCGGGGGGCGTCCAACTTCGATATCCCCTTGGTTTCCAAGCTCCTGTGTGCCGCCGGGTATTGGTACTTGGACTGGATGTCCATCTGCGTCAAGTAGCTTCAATGAGAATGGGATCTTCTGATTTGCTCTGTCCCAAGGAATCCTGAACAGAATTGCAACTGCGTGGGGGGGCATAGGTGTTGCAACTGCCGACCAACCAGCACCGAGCATGTGAAGCTTGCCCGACTGATCGCTAACGGCAGCATCACACAGGATCAACTGAGCTTCGACAGGCGAGGCCATCAGTGTGCGTGACTCAGCCGTACGCTAGCACCGCGTGTTGATGGCTTGGACGGCTCCTCGGAGGTGCTCAGCTTCGTCGACGATGCCCATAGCGAAGGAAGCCGCAGGTAGTCGGTCCAACCCGTGAGCCTACCTGTGAAGCTCTTGGGTCCGGCCTCGAAGGCAGCAACGACCTCACCGACCGGCTCGTCATCCTCGTAGAAGTCACCGATATCTGCCATAAGCCCATCATGCCTTTCGCTGTGCCTAGTTGCTAGAGCTACAAGGGGTATGCACTACCCAGATTCCAGGCGTCACCGAGGGGATCTTCGGCAGGATACAGGACTACGAGTACTCTCTGTGACCTAATTGTGACTTCGATCAGTGCTCGACCGCCACGTTCAGGGTGCTCGTGCCAGGTGTACGGCAGGCCGGATACGCAGAGGACAGCATCCTCGATGTCCTCGACCACGAGTTGATGCTTCTCGACCAGCTTCTGCCGGGTTGTCGGGCTGGCATACAGCCTGGCAACCCACAAGTTTCCTGTACTCCGAGCCATTGTCCAGCCATCGTCCACGCGTCACAGGACCACTACAAGGCGCAACTGTCCTTGGCCACCCGAACGGACGGCTTTTCAGCCTGTCGTGTACTCATTGTGACACCTTGGCGCAGGCTGGAGCCTAAACGTCTGACTACCTAGCGCATCTTGGCGCTCGCCGACAGTGAGACCTCTTCCTTGGCCTGCTGCGCAGCCTAGGCGCGAGGGTCAGTGGCCGCTCAAGTTCCCGCCGCTGGCTGTTCAGACCTGCCCTCCGTCGTCGTGCGCTGTCGTCGTGCGCGTGTTGCCGAATTTGGCTCTATGAGATCAAGGCACGCCGCCGTCGGCGGCGCGCGGTCTGGTCGCGTGGGCAGCCGTTTCCGACCGGCCCGGCACACCGGCCTGCCGCTCCGCTCTCGGCCGGGCGCCGGGCGGCGCTGCGCGCCCCGGTCGAGACGCCGCCAACGACAACGCGGAACACCACAGAGCCCAGCTCGGCGATGAGCACCAGGCCGTGACGATCGCCGACGCGGTCGACCTGCTCAAGCCGGGCACGGCGATCGACGCCCGTCGACGCTCCGCGCCAACGGCCACCGAATCAATGCCCGCTACGGTCAGCCAGTGCGACAGGACTGGTACTGCGATGGGGTCATCCCTGGCAACGTGCAGGTGGACGTCGTGCTCGACACCGAGACTGTGCTCGCGTTCCGACCACCCCGACCCGGCTTCGGTACCGAACAAGTCATCGTGGTGCCCAAGCCACACGTGCCGTCGCTGCTGGAGTTGGGACCGGATCTCGCCATCGACCTGCTCGCCGCACTACGGCAGGTCAGCGCCCTGACGGTCGAACGATATGGCGGGTGCCAGGTGCTCACGACTCTCGGCAGCGAGCAGCGCAACCACCACCTGCACTGGCATGTGGCCGTAGGCGACGGTGTGGCCCGCTTCGTCGGCGGTGAGACGGCGAGGTAGCCGCCATCGGATGTGGCGACCGACGGCAGGGTGCATACCCCGACTCGCCCAGCATGACGACGGCCGGCAGCGCCGCGTCAAGGCGGGACAGCGTGCCTTGACCCGACGCCGCCGGCCGTGTTGGAGGCTTCGTGTCGGGGCGATGGGAGGGGAGTGGGTACGCGCAGGTCAGCGAGCTGGTTCGCAACAACATGCCAGCAACATGCGTCGGTCAACAGGGGTCAATGATGGGTACTCACGATCATGCTCCGCCGCAGGGCAGGGGCAAGACGGCGGCCGATCCAACTGGTTCCCAAGCTGAATACGCGGGTTCGATTCCCGTCATCCGCTCAGAGACCTGTTCGTGCAGCTCAGTGGGGCTGTCTCCCGATCTTGGGAGGCAGCCCCACAGACGTCTGCGGCACTTGGCCGGCGTTCAGGTGAGTTCACGTGGACCGCCGCACGTGGGACAGAACGCCCGCTTGGCAGTCGAGGTGATCTCGATGCCGCATTCCTCGCAGAAACCGTTCTCGAACAAGTCCGGTTCGGGGCCGAAGCCGCCGTCGTAATAGTCCCGGTCCGGCCAAGCGACGCCTCGCAGCATCACCGCTCGTTCGTGAGCCTCGTGAGGCACGCTTTCGTCGAACCTGATCGCCTCGGCCGTACGAGCGTCCTCGTCATCCCGTTCCGCCCGTCCTGGTCAGAGTGTGCGGGCAGCACGCGTGACAGAAGATCAACCAGTTCTGGCAGGCTGAGCGGCCGCAACCGTTGGGCGAGTTCCTCTCGCACCTCGTCGCTACTCATCTGCCACATTGTGGCTGTTCCGACCAGACATGTCGTGCGGCTACCCGCTCCGTTGGTAGGAGGACTGCGCAGCATGACCGAGAATCGACCCCATTCGGTCAGCGTCGTCGGCATCGTCGTCAACGATGAGGGCCACGTCCTCGTCATCCGCCGTCGCGACAACGTCCGCCGTGAAGCCCCACGAGAGGACCGGTGTCTGGGTCACGGTCGAACGCTTGACCGGCGGCAATGCCTGGACCCGTGCACACGACGGAGTACAGCTCGTCGTCTCGGTCGCAGGTCAGTTGCTTACCGTTGCCGGCTGTTCCGGGCAGCCACACGGATTGGCTTCGCAGGCGCGGATGCCTACGCCCAGCAGGACGAAGAACATGGGGAGGGCGAGTACGAGCGCCACTGTTCTTGTCCACTCGCGTCGACTTGTCCGCCTGTCCACCGTGACCTCCCACTCACCAGAGTGCCGGAGACCCGCTCCGGAATGACGCGGTATGACCGCTTTGTCACCGTTTGACTACTGTGACAACACTGGGTTAGGCCGATCGGGTGACGTCTTGCGCGAATTACGATTTTCGCTGATTCGTTCCGTCACGCTCGGCCGCTCGGCTCGTCACCTAAACATCGGGCGACAGAAACGGAGCGGCCATGTCCACCAGCGGCGAGCCCCAGCCGAGCAAACTGCCTAGCGGTGCCTGGTCGGCCCGCAGGCCCACCGGCGTGCTTGTGATCGATCCCGTCCCGCTGTTCCGCGAAGGCCTGGCCGCGCTGGCCGCCCGCACACCGAGCGTGCAGCTGGCCGGTGTCACGGCGAACATGCACAGCGCCGTGTCCCTGTGTGAGCGGTTGCGGCCGGATGTCGTCATGGTGGATGCCGTGCTCGACCCTCGGTGTCACCTGGCTCAGCTGCTGACCAGCTCGGACGACTCGTGCACCGTGCTTGCTGTGGTCCGGGAACCCTTGCGCAGCCAGCGTTACGTGGCCACGGCGCTCGCGGCCGGGGTGCACGGGCTGGTGCTGCGTTCCGCCGAGCCCACGCAGCTGCTTGATGCGATCCGCCGGACCCACCTGGAGCGTCGCTACCTCGACCCGGAACTGGCGGCGCTGGCCACCGGCCTCGGTGTCCGCCACACGGTCACCGCCCGCCAGCCGCTGTCCCGCCGCGAGTACCAGGTGCTCCAACTGATCTCCGACGGCCTGGAGAACCAGGCTATCGCCAAGACTCTGTTCGTCTCCGTGGAAACCATCCGCACCCACGTGAAGAGCATCCTGCGCAAGCTGCACGCCAGGGACCGGGCACACGCGGTCGCCGTGGCGTTCCGGCTCGGGGTGCTGGTGGCGCACCGGGAAACCCCGCCGAGTGAGGTACCGGTCGGCCGATCAGCGGCGGCGCATCGGCCGATCGGCACCACCTCTGTGACGCCGCCGCTGCCGCGTGGGCAGTACCCGCCCGCTCGGCCGCCGCTCGCATCGAGTGTGACAAGGCCGACGGTGAGCTCCGCTGCCGCGCTGACCAGGCGGACGCCGCACTGAGCGCACTTGCTCTGAGTTACCGCACGGTAATACACTCAGGTTACCGGCGAGTAGCGGCACGGTCGACGACGGTGCCGAGTAACACAGGGGAGCACCGATGGGCCACTACAAGAGCAACGTGCGCGACCTGGAGTTCAACCTCTTCGAGGTCTTCGGCATCCAGGCCCGCCTCGGCAAGGGACCGTTCGAACAGGCCGACGAGGACACCGCCCGCGGCATCCTGGCCGAACTGCACAACCTGGCCACCGGCCCGCTCGGCGCCTCGTTCGCCGATGGCGACCGGATCGGCACCACGTTCGACCCGGCCACGCACTCCGTGACGTTGCCGGAGAGCTTCAAGAAGTCCTACCAGGCACTGTGGGACGGCGAGTGGTACCGGCTGGGCCTGCCCAACGAGCTGGGCGGCTTCGGCATCCCGCCGTCGGTGCAGTGGACGGCCGCCGAGATCATCCTGGGCGCCAACCCCGCCGTCTTCATGTACATGGCGGGCCCGAACTTCGCCACGGTCATCGACCAGAACGGCAACGACGAGCAGAAGCGCTGGGCGCGGCTGATGATCGACCGCGGCTGGGGCGCCACGATGGTGCTCACCGAGCCGGACGCCGGTTCCGACGTCGGCGCCGGGCGGACCAAGGCCGTTCTGCAGGACGACGGTTCGTGGCACCTGGACGGCGTCAAGCGCTTCATCACATCAGGTGACCAGGACATCACCGAGAACATCATGCACCTGGTGCTGGCCCGGCCCGAGGGTCCCGGCATCGAGTCCCGGCCCGGCACGAAGGGTCTGAGCCTCTTCCTGGTGCCCAAGTTCCTGTTCGACACCGAGACCGGCGAGCCCGGTGAGCGCAACGGCGCCTTCGTCACCAACGTGGAACACAAGATGGGCCTGAACGCGTCAGCCACCTGCGAGGTCACGTTCGGCCAGCACGGCACGCCTGCCCGCGGCTGGCTGCTCGGTGACGTGCACAACGGCATCGCGCAGATGTTCCAGGTCATCGAGTACGCCCGGATGATGGTCGGCACCAAGGCCATCGGCACGCTGTCCACCGGTTACCTCAACGCGCTGGACTACGCCAAGGAGCGCGTGCAGGGCGCCGACCTGCCGAAGATGACCGACAAGACCGCACCGAGGGTGACCATCACGCATCACCCGGACGTGCGACGCAGCCTGATGCTGCAGAAGGCCTACGCGGAGGGCCTGCGGGCCGTCTACGTCTACACCGCCACCTACCAGGACCAGATAGCGGCCGGCGACGGTGACGTCCAGCTGGCGGAGCGGGTGAACGACCTGTTGCTGCCGGTGGTGAAGGCGGTCGGCTCGGAGCGCGCCTACGAGCAGCTCGCCCAGTCGCTGCAAACGCTGGGCGGCTCCGGCTTCCTGCGGGATTACCCGATCGAGCAGTACATCCGGGACTCGAAGATCGACTCGCTGTACGAGGGCACCACGGCCATCCAGTCGCTGGACTTCTTCTTCCGCAAGATCATCCGGGACAAGGGGCAGGCGCTGGCGCACGTGGCAGGCGAGGTCACCGCGTTCCTGGAGTCCGAGGCCGGCAACGGTCGGTTGAAGGAGGAGCGCGCGCTGCTCAAGCAGGCCCTGGAGGACGTGCAGGGCATGCTCGGCGCGATGGTCGGCTTCCTGACCACCTCGCAGGAGGACACCCGCAACATCTACAAGGTCGGTCTGAACACGGTCCGGCTGCTGATGAGCGTGGGCGACCTGCTGGTCGGCTGGCTGTTGCAGCGGCAGGCCGAGGTCGCGCTCAAGGCGTTGGACGGTCGCCCCTCGGCCAAGGACACCGCGTTCTACCAGGGCAAACTGGCTGTGGCGAGTTTCTTCGCACACACGGTGCTGCCGGAGCTGTCCGCCCGTCGCAAGGTCGTGGAGAGCACCGACAACTCGCTGATGGACCTGGACGAAGCCGCGTTCTGACAAGAAGGACACCAAGAGACGTCCGCCTCGCCGGTGGACAACGGCGGCCCCTTCGCGGTCGGGGGCCGCCGTCCCTTGTCCGGAGCTGCCTACAGATACAGGCCGGTGCCGTGGTCGGTGCGCTCGGTGGCCAGCGCGTGGATGTCGCGCTCCCGCATCACCAGGTACTGGTCGCCCTGGATCTCCACTTCGAGCTGGTCGTCCGGGTTGAACAGCACCCGGTCGCCGACCTTCACCAGTCGCACGTTGTTGCCGATGCCGAGCACGTCACCCCAGGACAGCCGCTTGGCCACCTGCGCGGTGGCCGGGATGACGATCCCGCCGGTACTACGCCGTTCGCCGTCCTCGGGGGAGATCTTCACCAGGACACGATCGAGCAGGAGCTGGATTTCCAACGGGGGATGGTCGGCCACCGCGCGATCGTAGCTCCCCTGCGACACGGCCAAGTCACTGATTGTCCATACCGCCGAGCATCAACGGCAGCCTCGTCGCACCGCCCGCCACGACCCGGACCGGCACGCCCCAGTCCTGCCGGGTGAGCCGGCACGCCGGGTGCTCGCCGTCCTCGTCGCAGCTCGCGGCTTGCGCGACGACCTGCAACACGCCGAACCCGACCGCCTCACTGAGCACGAGCTGCCGGCTCAGGTCGGTGCCCACGCCGTCACCGGAGCGGATCAGCCCCGGCGGTGCCGCGGTGACCTGCACGCGGGTGGACGGGCCGTAGCGCTCGTCGAGCTTCTGGCCGGGTGGCGGCTGGAACACGACGGCCAGCGTGATCTCGCCGGGTGCCAGGTCGACCGGCTGCCGGGTGACCTCGTGGGCCGGGCCTTCGATCAGTTGCGCCGCCACGCCGGGTGCCACCGGCCGGTCCAGCGCGTGCGCCGCCGACGCGACCACGACGATCTCGCCGTCCAGCACCGCGATGTCGGCAGGCTCGGCGATGTCGGTGGCCAGGGTGGACAGCTGGTCCGCGACCGGGTCGTAGCGCCGGATCGCGCGGTTGTACGTGTCCGCCACGGCAACGCTGTGGTCGGGCAGGACGGCGACGCCGAGCGGGTGCTGGAGCAGCGCGTCGGCGGCCGGGCCGTCGCGGTGGCCGAAGTCGAACAAGCCGGTGCCGACGGCCGTGTGCACGGTGAGGTCGGCGGCCAGCCAGCGCAGTGCGGACGTCTCGGCGTCGGCCAGCCACAGGCGGTCGCCGTCGGCGGCCAGACCGGAGGGCTGGGCGAAGAACGCCTCGGCCGCCGGGCCGTCGCGCAGGCCCTCGACCGTCGTGCCGGCCAGTCGGGACAGCGTGCCGGCGATCGGGTCGAACCGGCTGAGCGTGTGGTTGCCGGCCAGCGCCACGACCACCCCGTCGACCGGCGCCCACCAGGCCACGTCCCACGGACTGGAGAGCGCGATCTCGGTGGCCGGGCCGTCGGTGGCGCCGTCCCGCCACTGCGCGCCGGTGCCGGCCACCGTGGTCACGTGCCCATCGGCCAGCCGGACCCCGCGCAACAGGTGGTTCACCGTGTCGGCGACCACGACGTCGTAGCCGACACGCGAGGCGACGTCGACGGGCAGCACGGCAAGACCGGCGGGCTCGGCGAAGCGGGCTTCGGTCGGGCCGCCGTCGGTGTGGCCCCGACTGCCGGCACCGATCGTGCGCAGCACGGTCTCGCCGTCGGCGGCCAGTTCGACCAGGGTGTGCCGGGCGGTGTTGGCCACCAGCAGCGTGCCGCTCGGAGTGACGGTTGCCTTGCTGGGGAAGCGAAGCGTGGTGTCGGCGGCCGGCGGTGGCACGTACGGGCCGTCGCCGCGGTGCAGCGTGCCGCGCCGCTCGTGTTCGGCGACCACTTCGGCGATGACCCGGCGCAGTGCCTCCTCGTGGCCCTCACCCGCGGCGACGTGCACGACGTAGCCCTCGGGGTCGACGACGACCAGGGTCGGCCAGGCCCGCACGGCGTAGTTCTGCCAGGTGGTCAGCTCGGGATCGTCCAACACCGGGTGGTGCACGGCGTAGCGCTCCACGGCGTCGGCCAGCGCGACCGGGTCGGCCTCGTGTTCGAACTTGGGTGAGTGCACGCCGACGGTCACCAGCACGTCGGCGAACTCCTGCTCCAGCGGGCGCAACTCGTCCAGCACGTGCAGGCAGTTGACGCAGCAGAACGTCCAGAAGTCCAGCAGCAGGACCTTGCCACGGAAGTCGGCCAGCGAGTACGCGCGGCCACCGGTGTTCAGCCAGCCCCGACCGCGCAGCTCAGGGGCTCGCACGCGGGCACGACGGGAGGTGGAGTGTGTCCCAGAAGAAGTCAACACACCCGGAGTCAACACGAAGGTGCGGTGATGATGTTCCACTCCCAACAAATGGGAGTCTCCGCAGTGCTGCCAGGTCGGGGGTCCGGCAGCACTGCGGAGCCACTCAGGTCATCGTGTACTGATCCGTCGTCGTTACACCGGGAGTAGATGTGACCCGGGTCATATCCATCCGGTATCGCTCGATCGGGTCGTATCTCGATCTATAGCGATAACGCTAGATCACTCGTCCCGACCCAGGAGAAACCGGCCGAAGTGCGGCACCGTGAAGGCGATCCGGCCGCGCTCGGCCGAGTAGACCAGGCCCTTCTTGATCAGACTGTCCCTGGCCGGGGACAACGACGACGGCTTGCGGCCCAGGAAGATCGCCACATCGGAGCTGCCGGCGCCCTCGTCCTTGCCCTCGGTCAGCTCCGCGATGGCCCGCAGGTACTCGCGTTCGGCGGGCGTGGCGCGCTCGTAGCGGGACCCGAAGAAGCCGACCGCCAGCTCGGCCTCGGCCTCCGGTGCGGCCACGGCGACGTCCTCGGCGGTGATCGGGTCGGCGGGCGCCGCGTCCCAGGCCGCCTTGCCGTAGGCCTGGATGAAGTACGGGTAGCCGCCGGACGCCTCGAACAGTGCGTCGAGCGCGTCGGGCGCGATGCCGGCCATCTCGCGTTCCACCGGGGCGAGCACCGCCCGGTTGACCTCCTCGCGGTCCAGCCGGTCGATCCGCGTGTACCGGAACAGCCGCTCGGAGTAGGACTTGCTGGCCGAGAGCACGGCGGGTAGGTGCGGCAGGCCCGCGCCGACCACGACCAGTGGGGCGCCGGACTGGGACAGCTCATGGCACGCGGCGCACAGCGCGGACACGTCGTCGGGCAGCAGGTCCTGCATCTCGTCGATGAGCAGCGCGACGCCGGTACCCACGTCCTGGGCCAGCTCGGCGACCTCGGTGAACAGCTCGACGAGGTCGATCTCGATGTCACCGGAATCGGCCCGGCCGACCGCGGCCGGCACGTCGATGCCGGGTTGCCAGCGGTCGCGCAGCTTGGCGTTGTCCGGGTTGGCGCGCAGCGCGAACGCCTTGAGCACGCCGAGTACCGCTTCTACCCGATCGGGGGCCCGGTGTCGCACGGCGAGGTCACGCACGGCCCGGTGCAGCGCGGCGGCCAGTGGCCTGCGCAGCTCGGATTCGGGGCGGCTCTCGATCTTGCCGGCGCCCCAGCCCCTGCGGACCGCCATCGAGCGCAGTTCGCCGAGCAGTACCGTCTTGCCGACACCGCGTAGCCCGGTCAGCACGAGACTGCGCTCCGGTCGGCCCCTGGCCACGCGTTCCAGCACCACGTCGAACGCCGCCACCTCGCGGTCCCGCCCAGCCAGTTCGGGCGGCCGTTGGCCGGCGCCGGGGGCGAACGGATTGCGCACCGGGTCCATCATCGGACCGTATCGAGGTTTCTAGTGTCGACCCGATATTTGGCCAGATTTCACTACGGCGTGTCGGCGGGCAATTACGAGATGCAGAGTTCGTTGCCCTCTGGGTCGGCCATCGTCACCCAGCTGTGAGGTCCCTGCTGTCCCCGATAGAGGAACTCGCCACCACTGTCGGTCAACCGGGCGACCACGGCGTCGACGTTCTCCGCGCCCACCCAGATGTCCAGATGCACCCGGTTCTTGCCGATCTTCGGCTCGGGCACCTGCTGGAACAGGATGCGTTTGCGGGGGCCGCGTTCCGGGCCGTCCGGGTGTCGGATGGCGGCGCCGGTGCGCCACACCAGCTGTCCGTTGTGTCTCATCGCGTCGGCCTCGGTGGCCATGCCCTTGCCGATCATGTCCCGGATGAAGGCCTCGTCGCTCGGTTCCACGACCCAGCCCAGCGCGTCCGCCCACCAGTCGGCGAGCGCGTGCGGGTTGTCGCAGTCGACGGCCACCTGAAAGTCGTATGCCATGGGCGCAGGATAAGTAGTGGACTATCACCTTGTATCGACTCTTTACTAGATTTCCGAATACGGCCTGATGGTTGAGTGGTGGCATGGCGGAACTGGTGACCACGGGCAACGGTGAGGTCGAGCGGATCGCGGACCAGGCCGGGCTGACGCTGCGCTACACGAACCGGGGCAAGGACCGGACGACCGCGGTCGACGCGCTGACCAGGCGAATCGCGGCGGTCGAGCCGCTGTTGGAGCGGGACGGCGTCACCGTGCGGTCGCGCAGGCTGGCCGTGCACGACGTGTGGGAACGGCGACGGCGGACCGGCGCCGAGGCCAGCCAGGCCTACGTGCTGCTGGTGACGGACGTGACCGTGCTGAACGACGTCGTCGGCGAACTGGTCACCACCGAACCGAGCGAGTTGCATGGGCCGAACTGGGAGCTGGCCGACCCGTCGGACGCCCGCCGGGAAGCACAGCGCGAGGCCGTTGCCGACGCGCGGACCACGGCTCTCGGCTACGCCGACGCGCTGGGCAGCCGACTGGGCAAACTGGTCCGGGTGGACGACTCGTCACCCGGCTACGTGCCGCTGCGGTACAGCGCGCGGGCCATGGCCGCGAGTCCCGGCGGCGCACCTGACATCGCCGAACTGTCCCTGGAGCCGCAGCCGGTCACCGTGTCGGCGATGTGCTCGATCACGTGGGAACTGTTGGTGTAGCTGGGTTTCAGCGTTCCAGGATCGCGGTGACGCCCTGGCCGCCCGCCGCGCAGATGGAGATCAGGCCACGGCCGGCACCCCGCTCGGCGAGCAGCTTCGCCAGCGTGGCCACGATCCGGGCGCCGGTCGCCGCGAACGGGTGGCCAGCGGCCAGCGACGAGCCGTTGACGTTGAGCAGTGCGCGGTCCACCGAGCCCAGCGGTCCGTCCAGGCCCAGCTTGCCCTTGCCGAACGCCGGGTCCTCCCAGGCGCGCAGCGTGGCCAGTACCTGGGACGCGAACGCCTCGTGGATCTCGTAGAAGTCGAAGTCGGCCAACGTGAGCCCGGCCCGGTGCAGCATCCTGGGCACCGCGTAGGCCGGGGCCATCAGCAGGCCCTCGCCGCCGTGCACGTAGTCCACGGCGGCCGTCTCGGTGAACGTGAGATACGCCAGCACCGGCAGTCGGCGCTCGGCCGCCCACTCCTCGCTGGCCAGCAGCACGACGGACGCGCCGTCGGACAGTGGCGTGGAGTTGCCGGCGGTCATCGTGCCGCCCTGGCCGCCGAACGCGGGCTTCAGCCCGGCCAACTTGTCGGCCGTGGAGTCGGGCCGCAGGTTCTGGTCGCGGGTCAGGCCGAGATACGGCGTGACCAGGTCGTCGAAGAAGCCCCGGTCGTAGGCGGCGGCCAGGCGCTGGTGGCTGGTGGCGGCCAGTTCGTCCTGCTCCTCGCGGCCGATGCCCCACTCGCGCGCGGTGAGCGCCGCGTGCTCGCCCATGGACAGGCCGGTGCGCGGCTCGGCGTTGCGCGGGATCTCCGGCACGATCTGGCCGGGCCGCAGCCTGGCCAGCAGCCGGAGCCGGGCCCCGACGCTGCGCGCGCTGTTCAGCGCGACCAGGATCCGGCGCAGGTCCTCGTGCAGCGCCAGTGGCGCGTCGCTGGTGGTGTCGGTGCCGCCGGCAATGCCGGACTCGATCTGGCCGAGCGCGATCTTGTTGGCCACCGCGATGACCGACTGGAGACCGGTGCCGCAGGCCTGCTGGAGGTCGTAGGCCGGGGTGTCATGGGAGAGGCGGCTGCCCAGCACGGACTCGCGGATCAGGTTGAAGTCTCGGCTGTGCTTGAGCACCGCGCCGCCGACCACCTCACCGAGCCGTTCACCCCGCAGGCCGAACCTGCTGACCAGCCCGTCCAGCGCCGCGGTGAACATGTCCTGATTGGACGCTGCCGAGTAGCGGCTGTTCGACCTGGCGAACGGGATCCGATTGCCGCCGACGACGGCCACCCGGCGCACCGCAGTGCTCATGTTCCCTCCTCGGTACCCGCCCATAGTAACCTACCGGTGAGTAGTCTTACTTTCGAGTAGGAAGGTGACCAGATGACCGACCGGTATCAGCGGTTCGCGAGGTCGGGTGTCGGCCAGCTGGTGGTCGGCCGGCTCGGTCTGCCCAATCCCGTCCAGCTTCGCCGCTTCCAGCCGGGTCAGCCACTGCTGACCGGCCCTGCGCTGCTCGGTGCCGCCCAGGGCGGCCGGCTGCTGGACCCGCTCGCCGCGATCCTCACCGAGGTCGACGTCGACGTGCACAAGTCGGCCGAGGACGACGTCCGCTACGGCGCCGTGATCTTCGACGCCACCGGCATCACCAGCCCGGAACAGCTCCGTGAGCTGCACGCCTTCTTTCACCCGGTGATCCGCACGGTCCGCGACTGCGGTCGGGTGCTGGTCCTGGGCACACCGCCGGAGAACGCGACACCGGTCGGCGAGAAGGTCGCCCAGCGGGCGCTCGAAGGTTTCACCCGATCGGTGGGCAAGGAACTGCGCCGGGGCGCCACCGCCCAACTGGTCCAGGTGGCCAAGGGTGCCGAGGATGCCGTCGAGTCGACCGTGCGGTTCCTGTTGTCCGCCAAGTCTGCCTACGTGTCCGGGCAGGTGGTCCGGATCGCCGCCGTCAAACAGGAGAACGTCGTCGAACCGGAGGACTGGGCGCGTCCGCTGGCCGGCAAGGTCGCGCTGGTCACCGGTGCGTCCCGGGGCATCGGCGCCGCGATCGCCGGCGTGCTGGGCCGGGACGGCGCGCACGTGGTGTGCCTTGACGTGCCGGCCCAGGGTGCCGAGCTGTCCACTGTGGCCAATCGGGTCGGTGGCGAGGCACTGCAACTGGACATCACCACACCGGACGCGCCCGCCAGGCTGACCGACTACTTCGCCGGCCGGCACGACGGTGTGGACATCGTCGTGCACAACGCCGGCATCACGCGGGACCGGACGCTGGGCAAGATGGACGCCGGCCGCTGGGATGCCGTGCTGGCCGTGAATCTGGCCTGTCAGCTGCGGATCAACGACACGCTGCTGGGCAAGCGGACGCTGCGGCCGGGCGGCCGGATCATCGGTGTGTCCTCGATCGCCGGGATCGCGGGCAACGTGGGCCAGACCAACTACGCCACGTCGAAGGCCGGCGTGATCGGCATGGTGGCCGCGCTGGCGCCGAAGCTGGCCCGGCAGGGCGGCACGGTGAACGCGGTCGCGCCCGGCTTCATCGAGACCCGGATGACCGCAGCCGTGCCGCTGTTCATCCGGGAGGCCGGCCGTCGAATGAACAGCATGTCCCAGGGCGGCCGGCCGGTGGACGTGGCGGAAACGATTGCGTGGTACGCGAATCCGGCTTCGGCCGGGGTGAACGGCAACGTGGTCCGGGTGTGCGGGCAGAGTCTGTTGGGCGCGTGAGGGACGGTATGGAGACAGAGCTGGCCGCCGAGCCGAACCTGCCGGTGCTGTTCGGAAAAGCCGCGCTGGGCGTGGTCCGGCACCGGACCGGCGAGCCCGTGCTGCCCGAGGGTGGGCTGGCCAGGTCCGGGGTGCTGCTGGACCGGGCGCGGCTGGCCGCCTACAACCGGGTGTGTGGCTTCCGGCTGACCGACGAGCTGCCGGTCACCGCGCCCCACCTGCTGGTGTTCGGCCTCCAGGTGGCGCTGATGACCGCGGCCGATTTCCCGTTCCCGATGATCGGGCTGGTGCACGTGGCCAACCGGATCAGCCAGACCCGGCCGCTGCGGGCCGATGAGCCGCTGGTGGTGCGGACCCACGCGGCGAACCTGCGGCCGCACGAGCGCGGCAGCCAGTTCGACCTGGTCAGCGAGGTGCGGGCGGACGGTGTGGCGGTCTGGCGGGAGACCAGTACGTACCTGCGCCGGGAGAACACGGGCGAGCAGCAGGACCGGGAGAACGAGCCGGTGGAGCGGCCGGATGCGCGGTGGCGGATTCCCGGCGACATCGGCAGGCGCTACGCCGAGGTGTCCGGCGACCGCAACCCGATCCACCTGCATGCGCTGACCGCGCGGCTGTTCGGCTTCCGGCGGGCCATCGCGCACGGCATGTGGTCGCTGGCCAGGTGTCTTGCCCACTACGAGGGTCGGCTGCCGGCCGCGTACACCGTGGACGTGCGGTTCAAGCTGCCGATCCTGCTGCCGGCCACCGTGGCTCTGACCGCGGGCGACGACGGCTTCGAACTGGCCGACGCGCGGACCGGCCGGCCGCACCTGACCGGCGAACTCACTCGTCCCTAGGCGGCTTCCACACGCGGTCCTCGACGAGGTTGCCGAACCCCATCCACACCAGGTTCATCAGCCGTGCCGCGATCGAGCTCGGCGACTCCTCGGGATGGTCGAGCCACCAGTCGGCCAGCGATTCGCCGGCGCCGACGAGTGCCGCGGCCAGCGGTTCACCGGCTACCGATGCCGCCTCGCCGACGCCCTCGTCGCTGCCGGTCCGCATCAGCACCGCGGCCACCAGGCTGATCGCCCGCTGCCGCATGGCCATCAGTTCCTCGGTGAACGGGCCGCCCTGGGCGATGGACTGGCGGTGCAGCACCCGCCAGCTCTCCCGGTGCTCGCCGACGAACCCGAAGAACGAGCGCAACCCGTGCCACAGCTGGACATCCGGCGGCTGGCCCACCTTGATGCCGCCGACGACGGCTTCGAGCAACAGCGTGGCCTCGCGGTGGATGCACGCGGCGAACAGGTCCTCCTTGGCGCCGAGGTAGGCGTAGATCATCGGCTTGGAGATGCCGGCGACCTCGGAGATCTCGTCCATGGACGCGTCGTGGTAGCCGAGCCTGGAGAACACGCTGACGGCGGCGTCGACGATCTGGCGCTCGCGAACGGCGCGCGGCAGTCGTTTGGCACGCACCGGCTGCCCGTCCTCGGCCAGCGACATAGGGTGTCTCCTCCCAACCCAGGCTCCCCGCAGCACGATGTCTGTTCAGCCTAGCGAGTCGCGGTTGCCCGATTACCTACTCATCCGTAGCCTTACTCGCAAGTAGCAACACGGGAGGGGTGGCCGACGAGGACGTGGTTGGGCTGCTGAAAGGGCTCGATCCGCGCAAGGTCGGCCGGGATCGGTTCGCCGCCCTGCTGGCCGAGATGGACCGCCAGGCTGCCGACGGCGGTGCGGTCGATCTGAGCGATCTGGACGCGGCCACCTTTGCCCGGCTGATCACCGGGGCGTCGGCCGACCAGCTCAACGGCGTGCTGGCGCGGCCGGAACCGCGGACCAGGGTGCTCGACGAGATCACGGCACATCCGGCCGACTTCCTGCGGCTGATCACCCGCAACGTGTCCGGGCCGGTGTTGTTCATGGCGGGCAAGCTGAAGGTCGACGGTGATCTTGGTTTCGCGGCCGGGCTGACGAGCCTGTTCGACCTGCCGCGAGGGTGATCCGTAGCCCAGAGTGAGAATGTGACACGCATCACAGCACTTGCGCTGGGCCATCCGAGTGGTCCGGGCCGACAAGCACCTCGATATCGCGGGTACCGTCGCAGAACGTGAGAGACGAGCCACTTCGTCCCGTTGTGCTCCCCAAGGTTTTGCTGGAACACACCGATGGGCTGATCGTCGCGGTACAGCGGTACCACACCGCCCTGGCCCAGATGATGGCCGCGGAGCACACCATCCGCGAGGTGGTGGACAACGCGCTCCATGCCGGTGTCTCAGCGAGCACGCTCCGGGGGATCATCAACAGTTTCGCGGACGCCCAGAACACGCCCCTGCTCTACGCATCCGACGTGGATCCCCGGCTGACCGGCGAGGACCACGACCTGGTCGGCGTCGACTCGCTGCTCCAGGATCTGGCCGCGCGTAGGACGGGCACCGAGCGGATCTGACGAGATGGGCCGGCCATCGGGCCGGCCCATTCGGTCAGTACGTGATCGCGGTCGCCGGGTCGGCCAGCAGTGCGCCGACGTCGGCCAGGAACCGGGAGCCCTGTTCGCCGTCCACCACCCGGTGGTCGAAGCTCAGCGACAGCTGGCACACCTTGCGTGGCACCACCTGGCCGTTCACCACCCACGGCATGTCCCGGATGGCGCCGAACGCCAGGATCGCCGACTCGCCGGGGTTGATGATCGGCGTCCCGGTGTCCACACCGAACACACCGACGTTGGTGATGGTGAACGTGCCGTCCAGCATCTCGGCCGGCTGGGTCTTGCCGTCCCGCGCGGTCGCCGTCAACCGGTCCAGCGCACCGGCCAGGTCCGGCAGCGACAGCTGCTCCGCGTCCCGGATCTTCGGCACCACCAGGCCACGGGGGGTGGCCGCCGCGATGCCGAGGTGCACATAGGACTTGTAGACGATCTCGCCCGCCTGCTCGTCCCAGGTGGCGTTCACATCGGGCGTCCTGCGCACCGCGAGGCACACGGCCTTCGCCGCGAACGCCAACGGCGTCAGCTTCACCTCGGCGAACCGGGGATCGGTCTTCAGCTTGGCCCGCAGCTCCATCATCGGCGTGACGTCGATGGTCAGGAACTCGGTGACGTGCGGTGCGGTGAACGCGCTGGCCACCATCGCCGCGGCCGTCGCCTTGCGCACACCTTTGACCGGCACCCTGCGCTCCCGCGCGCCCCGGTCCACGGCGACAGCGGCGACCGGCTCGGCTGCCGGCTCCGCGAGCGCACGCCGCACGTCGTCCCTGGTGATCACACCGGCCGGGCCACTGCCGGTCAGCACGTACAGGTCGACGCCCAGCTCCCTGGCCAGCTTGCGCACCGGCGGCTTGGCCAGCGGCACGTAACCGCCGCGGGCCACCGGTACCGGCTCGGGTTCGGGTTCCGGCACGGGTTCGGGAGCAACCACCGGGGCTGCCGGTGCCGGGGCCATGGCGTTCGTCCTCGGCCGACGGCGAGCCGCGGCCGCCTTCGGGCCGTAGCCGACCAGGTTGGGAACCTTGTCACCGGAGTCGGCGGGCGCGGAACCGTTGTTGGTGGGAGCCGGCGCGGCGGCACCGGTCGGGTCCACGTCGATCACGATGATCGGCGCGCCCACGTCCACCGTCTGGCCGACCTCGACCAGCAGTTCGCTGACCTTGCCGGCGTCCGGGCTGGGCAGCTCGACGGCCGCCTTCGCCGTCTCGATCTCCACGATGATCTGGTTGATGACCACGTCATCACCAGGCTGGACGCGCCAACCCAGGATCTCCGCGTCGGTCAGGCCCTCAGCGGTGTCGGGCAGCATGAATCGCTTGAAGTCAGGCATGTCTCACCAGGCCAGCGAGCGGTCGACGGCGTGCAGTACCCGGTCCAAATCCGGCAGGAAGTCTTCCTCCAGCTTGGTCGGCGGATAAGGGGTGTCGAACCCGGTCACCCGCAGCACCGGTGCCTCCAGCGAGTAGAAGCACTCCTGCTGCACCCTGGTGGCCACCTCGGACGCGATGGACGCCTCGCCCGGCGACTCGCTGACCACGACCAGCCGACCGGTCCTGCGGACCGAGTCGAACACCGGATCCAGGTCCAGCGGCGACAGCGTGCGCAGATCGATCACCTCGATGCTGATGCCGTCCGAGTCGGCTGCCGAGGCCGCCGCCAGACACGTCCGGATGGACGGCCCGTAGCTGGCCACGGTAATGGTCGTGCCGGCACGCAGCACCTTCGAGCTGAACAGCGGCATCGGTGTGACCGCCGTGTCGAGTTCGGCCTTCTCGTAGTAGCGGCCCTTGGGCTCGAAGAACAGCACCGGGTCGTCGTTGGCGACGGCCTGCTGGATCATCCAGTAGGCGTCCACCGGGTTGGAGCACGACACGACCTTCAGGCCCGCGGTGTGCGCGAAGTACGACTCGGGCGACTCGGAGTGGTGCTCGACCGCGCCGATGCCACCGCCGAACGGCACCCGGATCACCATCGGCATCTTGACCTTGCCCTGGCTGCGGTAGTGGATCTTCGCGACCTGCGACACGATCTGGTCGAACGCCGGGAAGATGAACCCGTCGAACTGGATCTCGCACACCGGCCGGAAACCGCGGATCGCCAGACCGACAGCGGTGCCGACGATGCCGGACTCGGCCAGTGGCGTGTCCAGCACCCGCTGCTCACCGAAGTCCTTCTGCAGGCCGTCGGTGATACGGAAGACGCCGCCGAGCTTGCCGACGTCCTCGCCCATGATGATGACCTTGGGGTCGGCCTCCATGGCCGCCCGCAGGCCCTGGTTGAGCGCCTTGGCCATGGTGACCGTGCGGACCGACGGCTGGGCGGAGTCGGTGCCCTTGGCTCCGATCGTGGGTGCGGCCATCAGTGCTCACCCCCGGTGAAGCCGGCTGCGTACTCCAGGTACTCGTCCCGCTGCGCGTCCAGCACGGGGCTGGGCTCGGCGTAGACGTTGCTGAAGATCCGTTCGGCGGGCGGATCAGGCATGTTGTCGCAGAACTCGCGCAACTCGGCGGCCAGCGCGTCGGAGTCGGCCTGCACGCTGTCGAAGTAGTCCTGGTCGGCCAGCCCGTTGCGGGCCAGGTGCGCCCGGACCCGCTCGATCGGGTCCTTCAGCTTCCATGCCTCGACCTCGTCGGACAGCCGGTAGCGGGTCGGGTCGTCGGTGGTGGTGTGCGCGTCCATCCGGTAGGTGAACGCCTCGATGAGCACCGGGCCGTTGCCGTGCCGGCACTCGTCCAGCGCCCAGCGCGTCACCGCGAGGCAGGCCAGCACGTCGTTGCCGTCCACCCGGATGCCGGGGAAGCCGTAGCCACGGGCGCGCTGGTACAGCGGCAGCCTGCTCTGGCGTTCGGTCGGCTCGGAGATCGCCCACTGGTTGTTCTGGCAGAACAGCACGAGCGGCGCGTCGTACACGGCCGACCACACGAAGCCCTCGTGCACGTCGCCCTGGCTGGTGGCGCCGTCACCGAAGTAGACGATGGTCGCCTCGTCGGTGTCAGATGCAGAGCCGTCCCCGTCGATATTTCCAACACGGCCCTCGAACTTCTGCCCCATCGCGTAACCGGCCGCGTTGAGCACCTGGTTGCCGATGACGATCGTGTACAGGTTGAACCGCGCTGCGATCGGGTCCCAGCTGCCGTGGTCGGTGCAGCGGAAGATGCCCAGCAGATCCGTCGGCGGCACCCCTCGGCACCACGCGACGCCGTGTTCGCGGTAACTGGGGAAGGCCATGTCCTGCGTGCGCAGCGCGCGTCCGGAGCCGACCTGGGCGGCCTCCTGGCCGAGCAGCGGGACCCAGATGCCCAGCTGGCCCTGGCGCTGCAGCGCGTTGGCCTCCCGGTCCATCCTGCGCACCAGCACCATGTCCCGGTACAGCGAACGCAGTTCGTCGGTGCCGATCTCGATGTCGAAGTCCGGGTGCGTGACCCGCTCACCTTCCGGGGTGAGCAGCTGCACCAGATCTGCGCCGCCTTCGCTTGTTGCTCGCAAGCCGGCGATCACCTGTTCCGTGGTCGGTGTGGCAGCGGTGGCGGCCGGCGTACTGGCCGGCCGTTCCTGCGTCCAGTGCTCTGCGGACGACATGGCGCGTGTCTCCTCGGTTACGAGGCCGCGCGGCCGCTTGTGGCGGCCGCCTACGGCCGTGCCGACGGCCTCCGCCGTTCCCCGGTCGGGGATCGGTCCGGTCACCGTCGGCACTGACGGTTCACTACCCCATCCTGGCATGACCCACGCCGCGAAGGTGAGGCGGAGAGTGCGCTACCTGGCGTGGTGGGCGGCGCTGAACTGCGGAAACGGTTGGAAGGGCAATGATCGGTCGGCAAACTGACCAGCCGTCCGCGCTGGTCGGGACCGCCACTCGGACGGGTGGCGACTGTTGGGCCGGTTGGGGGTGGCCTTGGTCACATCCTGGTTACGGGACTGGCATGCCGATCAGGCGGGCACCCGGTGGCAGGATCGGGGCGTGGCTGACGTCGATCGCGCGATCCTGACCAGTACCGTCCGCACCGTCTGGGAGCGGGACATCCTGCCCGGACTGTCCGAGCTGGTCGCCATTCCGGCCGTGTCGGAGGCATTCGACCCGGAGTGGGCGGCCAACGGGCACCTGGCCGCGGCGGTGGAGCACCTGCGGACGTGGCTGTCCGGCCGGAACCTGCCCGGCGCCGCCATTGAGGTCGTCGAACTGGACGGCAAGGCCCCGCTGCTGGTGCTGGACCTGCCAGCGTCGGCGGGTGCTGTCGACGCGGGCACCGTGCTGCTCTACGGCCACCTGGACAAGCAGCCCCCGGTCGGCGGCTGGTCGGACGGGCTGGACCCGTGGACCCCGGTGGTCCGGGAGGGTCGGCTCTACGGCCGGGGCGCCGCTGACGACGGGTACGCCGGGTTCGCGTCGGCGGCCGCTGTCGAGGCGGTGCTCGCGGCGGGCGGTGAGCACGCCAGGTGCGTGCTGCTGCTGGAGACCGGCGAGGAGTCCGGCAGCCCGGACCTGCCCGATTACCTCACCGTGCTGAGCCCCCGGTTCGGCGACGTGACGCTGGTCGTGTGCCTGGACTCCGGGGCCAGCGACTACGACCGCCTGTGGCTGACCACATCGCTGCGCGGCATGGTGCAGACGACACTCACCGCGCGGGTGCTGGAGGGCGGCCTGCACTCCGGTGTCGCGGGCGGGATCGTGCCCAGTTCGTTCCGGGTGCTGCGCGGCCTGCTGGACCGGTTGGAGGACTCGGCCACCGGCCAGGTCGTGCTGCCCGAGCTGCACGTCGAGGTGCCGGCCAACCGGATGGACGAGCTCAAGGCGAGCATCGAGGCCGTGCCCGGTGCCGTGCGGGTCGGCCTGCCGCTGGTGCCCGGTGTCGAGCTGGCCAGCGAGGACGAGCTGGAACTGGTGCTGAACAACACCTGGCGGCCGTCCATGTCGGTGATCGGCGCCGAAGGCCTGCCGGCAGCGGCCGACGCCGGCAACGTGCTGCGCCCGTTCACCACCCTGTGCCTGAGCTTCCGCCTGCCGCCCACCAACGACTCGGCCAAGGCGCAGGCCGCGATCCGCAGGGCGCTGACCACCGACGTGCCCTACAACGCGCAGATCGAGTTGTCCCGGATGGAAGCCGGCGACGGCTGGAACGCGCCGGATGTGGCGCCGTGGCTGCGGGCCGCCCTGGACGAGGCGTCCGACGGTGTGTTCGGCGCCCCGTGGCGCACGATCGGGCTCGGTGGCTCAATTCCGCTGATGGGCCTGTTGCAACAGCAGTACCCTGCCGCACAGTTCGTGGTCACCGGGGTTCTCGGGCCGGGCAGCAACGCACACGTGCCCAACGAGTCGCTGCACCTGGACTACGCGCGGAAGGTCACCGAGACGATCGCCCTGGTGCTCGCCGCGCACGCGACAACGCGAGGCTGACCAGGAGGTTCGATGCCGGCCAACCGGAACGGCGGTCCGAGCGACGGGCCGCCGCCCGACGAGCCGACCGGTGAACTCGACGTCCACGACCCGAATCCGCCCCGCTGGGCCGAGATGCAGGCCGAGGACGTCGTCCGGCGGGTGATCGAACCGGACACCACCAGCATGCTGCGCTGGCGGCGCCGGTCGGCGGCGCCGCCCGTGGTACGCATCGAGGACCGCTACCTCGTCGGCACGCTGGACCTGCGGGCGCTGGAATTCCCCTATCTCCTGGAGTTCGTGCGCTGCCGGTTCGAGCGGCCGCCCGACGTCCGGCAGGCCAACCTGGCCGGGCTGGAGTTCAACGGCTGCTGGCTGCCCGGCCTGTCCGCGCGGAACACCCGCAGCGACAACGACATCGCGCTGCTGAACACGACCGTGCGCGGCGGTTCGGTGGACCTGACCGACGCGCACATCCGGGGTTCGCTGCTGCTGTCCGGCAGCAGGCTGAACAACCCCGGCAAGCGCGGCCTGCACGCCGACCGGCTGCAACTGGCCGGTGCGCTGCTGGCCAACAACCTCGAAGTGGTCGGCGAGGTGCGGATCGCCGGTCTGCGCAGCGGTGGCAACGTCAACTTCAGCGGCGCCGGGCTGCACAACACCGACGGCTGTGCGCTGGACGGCAATGGCATGCAGGTCGGCGGGAACCTGGTGTGTGCCGTGGACGTGTTGACCGGCAACAGGTTCCGCTCCACCGGGTGGGTGTTCCTGCCCAGCGTGCAGGTCGAGAGCGACTGGTCGATGCGTGGCGCGCAGCTGCGGCCGGGCGGTGACACCCGGGCGGGGCTGCCGGTGGACGACCCGTACTACGACATCCACACGACGCTGATCGCCGACCGGATCAAGGTCGGCGGCAACGCCGACCTGGACGGCGAGTTCACCTCCACCGGCACGCTGCGCATGGTGAACGCGCACATCGGCGGGTCGCTGCGGATGACCGGTGCCAACGTGGACATCTCGGCCGGCAAGGAGGCGCCGTTCGACAACCGGGCGGTGTACCTGGACGGCACCCAGATCGACGGCAACCTGGACGCGCGTGGGGTGCGGGTGACCGGCGAGTGGCGGCTGCTGGACCTCGGTGTGCGCGGGAACGTGCGGCTGGACGGCTCGGTGCTGGCCAATCCGGGACACGACGTGTGGGTGGCGCGGCGCAGCACCGTCGGCGGCAACTTCGAGTGCCGCGACTGCGAGATCTACGGCTCGATGATCATGCAGGAGGTCCAGATCGGGGCCAACCTGGACCTGCGGGCCAGCAGGCTGAGTCGGCCCGGCCGGTACACCAGGGACCGGAACATCAAGCCCTGCCTGGACATTCGGGCCGCCCGGATCGGTCAGGACGTGGTGTGCGCCGCCGGCTCGCGGCGGGCGTTCTCGGCCATCGGCGAAGTGCGGATGGTGCGCGCCATCATCGGCCGGCAGTTGACCTTCGCCGGTGCCGAACTCGGCGAGGGCGACGGTGAGCGGCACAGCGCGCTCAACGCATTCGGTGCGCAGACACAGGAGTTGACCCTCACGCTGGCCCGTCCGCCGCGTGGCCGGATCGGGCTGCGGCAGCTGAGATGCTCGTCGCTCAACGACAACGAAGCACTGTGGCAGGCCAGCGGCGGCATCGACATGGACGCCTTCCGTTACGACTCGCTGACCAAACCCGTCGAGCTGACCGACGACGAAGCCGTGCTGCTGCGGCTGCAATGGCTGCGGGACGCGGAACGCGACGTGTACAGCCCAGGGCCGTACGACCAGTTGGCCACGATGCTGCGCGCGTCGGGCAACGAGGAACACGCCGACACCGTGCTGATCGAGAAGCAGCGACGGCGCTATGGCGCGCTGGCCCGCGGTTTCCGGGTGCTCGGCCCGCTGGTGCTGTGCTGGAGCTGGTTGCAGCGATCCATGGTGGGCTACGGCTACCGGCCGTCCAGGGCGCTGGCCTGGCTGTTCCTGCTGCTGGTCGTCGGCACGCTGTGGTTCGGGCTGTACCCGACCCACTGCCTGCCGGTGCACGGCGATCCGGCTTCGTTTGCCACCTACCGGTTCTGCCCGCTGACCAACCAGGACGACCACCTGGTGTGGAACCCGTTCCTGTTCACGCTCGATCTGCTCATCCCGATCGTCGACTTCGGCAACAAGAACCGGTGGGCGCTACCCGGTGCGTCCCAATGGTTCGCGGCCGCCCTGATCGCCGCGGGCTGGATCCTAGCCACCACGGTCGCGGCCGGCGTTACAAGAATGCTGCGGCGCCAGTAACGACATCGAACTGAAATACGATTCAGGTGCGGGTTCCCTTGTCAGGTCCGGAGGTTCGTGGTGCGCAGGTTGCTGGTCGGCGCGTTCAGTGTCCTGATTCTGCTGGGGATCGTGACCCCGGCATCGGCGGCCACCGGCGTCATCACGCTCACCGCGTTGTCCTGGAGCCAGCCACAGGTCGACGCCACGGCCGGCACGGCGACCGACACGCTGACGTTCACCGTCGCGGACTCGAACCCGGGCACCACGAAGCCACAGGGCCTCGTGCAGATCGCGCTGCGCGCGGCAACGCCGAGCGGGTTCGTGCAGGACCAATACGGTGTCGACTTCGGCTTCCCGACCCCGGGTACGACCATCCCGTTGGCCACGCTGGTGTCGGGCGACGCGAACCTGGCCACCTTCAGCTACACGTTCCCGGTGCCCAGGTTCGCGGCGACGGCGACGGCATCGTGGGCGGTGGAGGGCTTCCAGGCCCAGGATCTGACCAACCCGGAGCTGAACCTCAACGCCACCCAGCTCGCCGCGTCCTTCCAGTCCGGTTTCACCGCGACCGCCGTGCCCGACATCTCGGCTCCGGTCGCCGGCGCGGTGACCGTGGACCAACCGGTGCTGCTGCACGGGACCGGCTCCGCGCCCATCGTCACCTACTCGGTGCACGTCGCGGATGCGCAGTCCGGTGCGTGGCTGGTGAGCATGGTGATCGCCGGTCCGGGCGGCAAGACACTGCATGCCGGCGGTGGCACGGCCCTACGCTCGGCCGACTCGCCCGGGGTGAACGACGGTGTGCTGACCGCCAGAGCGCAGTTCACCTCGGTCCAGGACCCGGCCGGAACCTGGACCGTCGAGGAGATCGACGTGACCGACCTGGACGGCAACACGTCGACCGTCACCGGACTGTCCCTGGCACCGATCGACTTCACCGACGACAGCGTCGTGCAGGCGTCGAACTTCGCCCTGACCAACAACCCGGTGAACGACTGGACCTCGGACCAGACCGTCGACCTCACCATGTCGATGACCGCGCCGGCACCGATCACGTCGGCGGTGCTGGACGCCGGTCCCGGCTGTGTCGGCGGTACGCCGGTCGACTCGGGCACCGGCACGGTCACCGTGCCGATCACGGTCGCCGAGACGACCGTCGCCTGCCAGCTCAAGGGCCTGACGCTGACCGACTCGGCCGGTGACTCCTCCGTGTACGGCAGCGATTTCCGGTCCGTGCCGCAGACCGTGCTGCCCACCATCACCGCGTTGACCGGTCCGATTCCGGGCACCACCAACTTCACCGTCACCCCGCCGACCATCGACTGGGCGACCGGCGGCATCGTGACCATCTCCTTGGACGTGTCGTCGTGGGGACCGGGCATCACGAAGGTCGTCGCCAAGGTCCGGACACCGCAGGGTGTTTTCGCGCAGACCGGTGAGACCGACCCGGCGCGGATCGAGAGCGGCCGGGTGTCCGTGCCGATCTCCATCCCGGCACACGACCAGCTCGGCAAGTACCAGATCTTCGTCACCGTGACCGACGCCGCAGGCGCCGTAGCGCAGAACTTCGTCGCCGACGGCACGTTCACCGTGGCGGGCTCGGGCGGCATCAGCGGGTTCGTGCCGGTGTCCCCGCCGGTCCGGGTGATGGACACCCGCGCGCGGACCAACGGTTTCGGCACGTTGGGCCCGAACGACTCGCTCAACATCGGCCTGCCGGAGCTGCCGGCCAACGCCACCGCCGTGGTGCTGAACGTGACCGCGACCGACACGACGGCCAGCAGCTTCCTGACCGTGTGGCCGTTCAACAAGCCGATGCCGACCGTGTCGAACCTGAACTTCACACGTGGCCAGACCGTGGCCAACCTGGTGACGGTGCCGGTCGGCGCGGACGACATCGTCAGCGTGTTCAACCACGTGGGCAACGCCGACGTGGTCGCGGACCTGTTCGGCTACTACGTGCCCGACAACGGGTCTCCGTACGTGCCGGTCACGCCGTCGCGGGTGGTCGACACGCGCAACGGCACCGGCGTGGCGAAGGGTCCGGTCACCGCCGGCAACCCGGTCATCGCTTCGGTCCACGTGCCGTTGACCGCGACCTCGCTGGTGCTGAACGTGACGGTGACGGACGCGACGGCGGCCAGCAACGTCACCGTCCAGGCCGGCACCGGCACGCCGACCACGTCCAACCTGAACTTCACGGCTGGTCAGACGGTGGCCAACCTCGTCGTGGTACAGGCGCCCCCGCTCGACACGGTCGCCGACGAGGCGTTCCACATCTTCAACCACACCGGTAAGGCGGATGTCATCGCCGACCTGGTCGGGTACTACGACAGCGCCCCGAATGCGAACGCGTCGATGTTCGTGCCGGCCACACCGGTTCGCGTGCTGGACACCAGGAACACCAAGGCATTGGGCGTCGGTGGGACGGTGGCCCTCCCGATCGGCGGCACCCACGGCGTGCCGACGAACGCGTCGGCCGCGGTGCTGAACGTGACCGCGGTCGGTGGGACGGCCAGCAGCTTCCTGACCACGTGGCCGGACGGTCAGTCGCGGCCGGGCACGTCGACACTGAACTTCATCAAGGGCCAGACCGTGCCCAACCTGGCCATGACCGCGCTGGGCGCCGACGGGAAGGTCGACATCTTCAACCACGTCGGCTCGGTGAACGTGATCGCCGACCTGTTCGGGTACTTCGTGCCGGCGAACTAGCCGGAGGCGCGTACCCGTGACCTCCTGATCACCTGGTGAGGTGATCGCCCTTGACCACGGCGAGCAGCGCCGCGACATCGCCGGTGAGGGGTTGGGCGGCCGGGTTCTTCGAGTCGCGGAGGTGGGTCAGGTCGGCTGCCAACTCGACACAGTTGGTGCTGGAACTGCTGTAGCTGGACTTGCGCCACCGGTGGGGACCGTGGTTCATGCTGACTCCCATCCTGCTCTGGCTAGGGCGAGCACAGTCAACGAATCCTCAGCACTCATCGCCTGCTCCGCAACCTTAGTCGCGGCGGCCCGGATGCCGATTCGACCGGATGTCATCGCGGACGGCCTTTGGCAGGTGTACAGACAGCGGTCTCAGCTCGGCTGAATTACTCTCGGCTGAGTATGTGAGGGGGCGCCTGCGATGTCCACGCTGGTGGAGGTGATCACGACAATACGTGCTGTGCTGGTGTTGTCGGCTGGTGTCAGGCGCACATTGGTCTACGCTGGCGAAACGCTCGATCGAGCCACCGAGCATTTTGCCAAGACATTGGCGGGTACCCGTAGCAAGCAGGCGAAGCAAGTCATAGCGCTTCTTGTCGAGGGCAGGCGGAGCGTCGACAACGCGAACCAATTGCTTGGTCGCGCTGAGACCAGCCTGCGGAGTTACCTCCACGATATCGGCTCATCCTCGGATGTCGGCTCGCAAGAACCACCACCGACTCCTGCGGCGCGCACTCCGCCGGTCACCAACGTCGAACACCTGCGCAGCGAGTTGCCACCACCTGTGACAAGGGGAACCGGACAGAAGACGCATGGACGTTGGATCGCACCCGACGGTTCGGTCCGGTCGGTCGTCAGTGGCGGGACGAGCAGACCGAACGAGTGAATGAGATTCTGGGTCAGATGGGTTGCCCGACTCTGCCGGTCGTAGCGTCGGCCGATGTCGAACTCAAGTTGGCTGCCGAGATGAGGGATCGTGGACGGACGGACCCCCGTATGCGACACATCACCGTGGTGATCAATCACCGCCCGTGCAAGGGGCGGCTCGGCTGTGAGGGATTGGTGCCCGTGGTGCTGCCCGAGGGCTACTCGATGACGGTTCATGCCCCGAACTACAGGAAGCGCTTCACTGGAGGAGCCAAGCCATGGTGGCAATAGAGGCGTGGTACGACGGCGACGCCGATGAGCCGGCCATCCTCCGTACCGTTGACGACCTGGACGCTCTGCTCGATCGTATGGCGTCCGACGGCTTGGGCTTCGCGGTCCCGCCCTTGGCGGAGTTGACCAGGAACGATGACGGCGCCTGGGTGGTCGCCTACATCGGCATCGATGCCAAGAATGACCTCGGCGTCATCACGTATTCGGATCGGGACGGCTCGGTGATCAGCTCCAACGGCCGGACCGACGGGGACGTGGTGGACTACGACTACATGGGGCACCTACGTGAGCTGCCCGCCAGCGCCGAAATTCCGCTCGCCGAGGTGCGGCGGGCCGTGCGTGAGTTCATCGCTGTCGACAGCGCGCGACCCACCTCGGTCGTGTGGCAGGTCAGCGGGTGAGGTGGTCGGCTTTGACGGCCGCCAGTAGAGCTGGGACGTTGCCCGCCAGCGGCTGGGTTGTTGGGTTCTTCGAGTCGCGGAGGTGGGCCAGATCGGCCGCCAACTCGACACAGTTGGTGCCGGAGCTGCTGTAGCTCGACTTACGCCACCGGTGGGGACCGTGGTTCATGCTGACTCCCATCCTGCTCTGGCCAGGGCGATCACCGTCATCGAGTCGTCGGTATTCATCGCCTGCTCGGCCACTTTAGCCGCAGCGCCAAGATAAGCGCCGACATCTGACCACGTGTGCAGGAACATGCCGGTGTCGCGGACCTCCAGGTGAGCGACGGGCGGCTCGGTCTCCGATTCGATCAGCAGTACCGGCCCTTCCAACCCTGGGTGCCAGTCGCTGTCGAAGGGCATGACCCGGACTTCGATGTTCGGCCTCGCTGCCAGCTCGATCAAATGCGCCAACTGCTCCGCCATGATCTCCCGGCTGCCGATCCGTTGGCGCAGCGCTGCCTCGCCGACGTAGGCGATCATGCGCACCGGGTCCTCTCTGGTGAGCGCATCCCGGCGGCCCATTCGGATGGCCACTCTGTTGTTGACTTCGTCCGGCCCATGCCCTGCGGCGATCATGATGACGCGAGCGTATTGACGAGTCTGCAACAGGCCCGGCACAAGCAAAGGCGACACATCGGTGATCACGCTGGCCGTGTTTTCGAAGTCGACCAGGGCGGCCAGCTGGGCGCGTTGCTCCGGCAACGTCGTGGCCAACCACAATGGGTCGTCGGCGCCGTGGGCCAACTCGATGATTTCGTCGTAGCGGCGGCCGGTGATGCGCAAGTTGCCAAGTATCTGGGCAACTTCCGTGGGTGGTGGCGTGCGGTCGCCGGTTTCCCAGCGGGACAGCAGGCTGGGGTCGCGGCCCAGGGACTTGGCGAATTCGCGGAGCCCGAGTTTCTTGTCCAGCCGGGCGTCCCGCAAAGCCTTACCGAGGGCACGCGCTCGCGGCGATCTATTGTTGACGAGCCTGCAACGGGGATTGTCCACCATGTAAGGACGTTAGCCGGAAATGGTCAACTTGCCTATCACACAAACGGGGCCGACCCTGTGAAAAGGGCCGGCCCCGTTTGTTGTTTCCCCCGGTCAGATGTCGCTGTGCGAGAGCGTCACGTCGTGCACGCCGTCCTCGCCGGCACCGATCTGGTAGTGGCCGCTCACCGGCGGGTAGCCGCTGGCGATCACCGTGTACTCGCCCTCGGGCAGGTTGCCGAAGGTGTAGCCACCGTTGTCGTCCGTGGTCGTCATGGCGACCACGTTGCCGCCTGCGTCGACCAGCGTGACCCTGGCGTCGCGGATCGGACGCTGGTCCGGGCCACCGGTTGCCGTGCCGGTCAGCCTTGCCGCGCCGGACAGCAGCACCTCGGTCACCACGTCACCGCTGTCCGGCACCGCGAGCGATGCCGCGTACGGGCGGTAGCCGGCTGCCGCGACGACCAGCGTGTAGCTGCCGCCGAGCAGGTCGGTGAAGTGGTAGGTGCCGTCCGTGCTTGTGCCCACCGAGCCGACGACCTCGCCTCGCGGGTCGGTCAATGTGACTGTTGCGCCGGCCACCAGCTCGTCGCCGGCCCGGACCACGCCGGTTGCCCGTGCGGTGCCGGTGAGCAGTATGTCCATCGTCACCGGGTCACCGGCCGCACGCAGTGTGGAGGCCTGCGGCTGGTGTCCTGCCGACGACGCGATCAGCACGTACATGCCGTCCAGCGGGGCGATCATCCGGTAACGGCCGTCCACATCGGACGTTCCCCTGGCGACCTGCTGGCCGCTGTGGTTGATCAGGGTGAGCACGGCGTCGGCGGCCGGTGAGCCGTCGATCCGCCGCACGAGCCCGGCGATGGGGGTGCCGCCGATGGTGTCGTGCAGCAGACCGGACGAGCCGTTCAGCGCGGCACCGCCCAGCTGCGCGGGGGCACCGCTCATGGCGTGCCGACCGGCACCGACCAGTTGCGGCTGGTCGTCCAGTGCCTCCAGGGCGTCCAGTTCCGCGTCCAGCGACGGGCCGTCGTCCTCGGTCGGCATGACCGGGCTGCCGCCTTCACCTTCGGCCATGGCCTGCATGCCGGACATGGTGCGCAGCGGGATCTCCTTGATCATGAAGGTCACGATCAGGCCGATCACACCGAGCGCCGCCACACCGATGAACACCAGGTCGATGGAGTTGGAGAAGCCGACCAGGAACGGGTGGGCCAGGCGGGCGTCCACCCGCTGCAGGAACGACGAGTCCTGGAGCAGCGCGCCGGTCCCGTGGCCCTGCAACACGTTGAACACCGGAGCGTTCACCGGGTTGTGGATGACCGCCGGGTCGGAGACAGCCGCCTTGAACGACGAGCCCGCGTTCTGGATCGCGGTGGTGATCTTGCCGCCCACCGAGCTGAACAGGATGGACAGGAACACCGCGACACCCAGGGTGCCGCCGATCTGCCGGAAGAACGTGGCCGACGCGGTCGACACGCCCATGTCCCGGACGCTCACGGCGTTCTGCGCGGCCAGGGTCAGCGTCTGCATGCAGTTACCGACACCGAAGCCGAGCGCGACCATGAACAGCATCGGCTGCCAGATCGGGGTGTCCGCACCCACCGTGGTGAACAGCAGCGAACCGCCGACGATGAAGACCGAGCCGATGATCGGGAAGATCTTGTACCGCCCGGTGCGGGACGTGATCTGCCCGGACATGATGGACGACGCCATCAGGCCCACCATCAGCGGCAGCATCTCCAGACCGGACACGGTCGGCGAGGCGCCACGGACGATCTGCAGGTACTGCGGGATCAGCGTGATGGCGCCGAACATGGCGGCACCGACGAGGATGCCGGCGATGATGACCGTGCTGAACACCTTGCTCTTGAACAGCCGCAACGGGATCAGCGCGCTGTCGCCCATCAGCTTCTCGATGACGATGAAGGACACGATGCCGATGGCGCCGATCGCGTAGAACAGGATCGACCTACCGGAACCCCAACCCCACTGCTGGCCCTGCTCGGCGATCACCAGCACCGGCACGATGCCGATCACCAGGGTGAGGGCACCCCACCAGTCGATCCGCTGGTTGCGCGGGTGGTGCGGGACGTTGAGCACCTTGGCCACCACGACCAGTGCGATCAGGCCGATCGGGACGTTCACCAGGAACACCCAGCGCCAGCCGGTGATGCCCAGGATGGAGTTCGCGCCGGACAGCGCGCCACCGACCACCGGGCCGAGCACGCTGGACAGGCCGAACACAGCGAGGAAGTAACCCTGGTACTTGGCCCGCTCACGCGGCGACACGATGTCACCGAGGATCGTGAAGGCCAGCGACATCAGACCACCGGCACCAAGACCCTGGAAGGCCCGGAACGCGGCGAGTTCGTACATCGAGGTGGCGAACGAGCTGGCCGCCGAACCGACGATGAAGATCGAGATGGCGGCGAGGTAGAACGGCTTGCGGCCGTAGATGTCGGAGAGCTTGCCGTACAGCGGCGTGGTGATCGTGGACGTGATCAGGTACGCCGTGGTCACCCATGCCTGGATCGACAGGCCGTGCAGGTCGTTGGCGATCCTCGGCATCGACGTGCTGACGATCGTCTGGTCCAGTGCCGCCAGGAACATACCGAGCAGCAGGCCGCCCAGAATGGTCAGAATCTGGCGGTGCGACAGTCCCCCCGAGGGTGCCGTACCCACGCGTGCAGGTGACACGCTCGCCGTTGTGCCGAGCGTGTCACCGGTGGCTTTGCTGGTGGTCATCGGGATCCCCCCTTCGTTGTGCTGGCGCTCGTGGCGCCGGTGTTGATCAATTCGTAGGACTCGAAGTCCGTGTTCAGACGTTCGAGCAGCTTCGCCACTGTATGAAGGTCGTCTGACGTCCAGTGGCCGAGAACGTCCGCGATCTGCTCCGTCCGTGCCGTGCGCTGGTGCTCGAAGCACGCCAGTCCGGTCGGCGTGGCGGCGAGCAGGCATGCCCTGCCGTCGGCCGGGTCGGCCTGGCGTTCCACCAGACCGTGCCGAACCAGTGCGCCGACCTGCCGGCTGACCGTGGATGTGTCGGAATGCACAGCCTCGGCGAGCGCGGTCGTGCGCTGTGGTCCTTCGGTGGCCAGCACCGCCAGCAGGAAGTACGCGGCCTGCTCGATCCCGTCCTTCTGCTGGGAAGCGAACCGGGCACTGCTGCGTTTCATGAGACGGGCGAATCGCACGATCTGATCGACGACCGCCTCGGCGCGGTCGTACTGATCCTGGGTCACCGAGGACGCGGGTGTCGACTGAGTTTCCGCCACCGTCCGCTCCTCTGCTTGGTTTCCTCAAACAAGTAGTTGTTCCGTACAAGCATCTACCTGTGCGATCCATTCCCGCAACGGAACCGGCCTGTGACCCTCGTCGCCAGTGTCGGGCCGGTGATCGGGTACGACCACCTACAAGGTGCGAAGTGCAATTGGTCCGCAGCTCCTCGTCACCTGCCCCGACGGCGACTAGCGTCGGAAAGATGGACGGACAGCGTGGTCTCATCGAACGGCTGATCGCCGAACTGGGCGCGGACGCGGTGCTCACCGACACCGACGTCACCGCCAGCTACAGCAGGGACATGATGCCGCTCGCGCCCAACGGCGCGCCGCTGGCCGTCGTGCTGCCCGGCAACACCGAACAGGTGCAGGCCGTCGTGCGTGCCTGCCGGGAGGCCCGCGTGCCGATCGTGCCGAGAGGCGCGGGCAGTGGTCTTTCGGGCGCGGCCAACGCGATCGACGGCTGTGTGGTTCTGGTCACCTCCCGGATGAACGAGATCCTGGAGATCGACCCGGACAACCGGCTGGCCGTCGTGCAGCCCGGTGTGGTGAACCTGGATTTCCGCGCCGCAGTGGAGAAGCACGGCCTGTTCTATCCACCCGACCCGTCCAGTTACGACTGGTGCACCATCGGTGGCAACCTGTCCACCAACGCTGGCGGGCTGTGCTGCGTGAAGTACGGCGTGACCACCGACTCGGTGCTGGGCATGGAGATCGTGCTGGCCGACGGTGAAGTGCTGCGCACCGGCCGACGCACCGTGAAGGGCGTGGCAGGCTACGACCTGACCAAGCTGTTCGTCGGCAGCGAGGGCACGCTCGGCGTGATCACCTCGGCCACGCTGGCGCTGCGGCCGCTGCCGCAGGCGCCGTGCACGCTGGTCGCCACGTTCGACGACACCGAATCGGCTGGTGCCGCGGTCAGCAAGGTCGTCCGCGAGGGCCTGGTGCCGTCGCTGATGGAGATCATGGACTCCAGTTCGATCAAGGCCTCCGAGTCGTACCTGAAGACCGAACTCGGCCCCGCCGGTGGCTGCGCCGCGCTGCTGCTGTGCCAGTCCGACCTCGGTGGCGAGCCGGCCACCCGCGAACTGGACATCATCGAGCGGATCTGCACCGACAGCGGCGCGTCCATGACCTATGCCACCGAAGACCTGGCCGAGGGTCGGATGCTGTTGCAGGCGCGGCGGGTGGTGCTGCTCGCGTTGGAGCAGTACGGCACCTGGCTGACCGACGACGTGTGCGTGCCGAGGACCCGGATCGCCGAGCTGATCGCGGGCTGCCACCGGATCAGTGACGAGGTCGGCCTGCGGATCGCCGTGGTCGGCCATGCCGGTGACGGCAACATGCACCCGACGATCGTCTACGACCCCACGTCCGAGGACGAGAAGGCGCGGGCCAAGAAGGCGTTCGACGACATCCTCGCCGTCGGGCTGTCGCTGGGCGGCACGGTGACCGGTGAGCACGGCGTCGGCAAGATCAAGCGGGAGTGGCTGGAAACCGAGATCGGACCGGTCGCCATGCGGGTGCACCGCGCGCTGAAGGCGGCGATGGACCCGGAGAACCTGTTCAACCCGGGGTCCATGTTCTCGATGGAGTGACTCGGCATGGAGTCAGCGCTGCCGGGCGGTGGCCCGGTGGCGTGCCCATTCGATGACCACCGGGATCACCGAGATCACGACGATGAGCACCAGGATCAGGTCGATGTGGCCTGCGATGAAGTCGATCTGGCCAAGGTAGTAACCGGCGATCAGGACACCGGACGCCCACAGGATGCCGCCCGCGAGACTGACGGTGAAGTACCTGCCGGGCGCCATCCTGGCCACGCCGGCCACCGCCGTCACGAACGTGCGGATGATCGGCACGAACCGGCCGAGCAGGATCGCGGCCACGCCGTAGCGCTCGAAGAACAGGTGGGTGCGGTCCACGTACTCCCGTTTGAACAGCCGGGAGTCCGGTTTGTTGAACAGGCGTGGGCCGATGACGTAGCCGACGCCGTAACCGACCATGTTGCCGACCACGGCGCACGCGCTCATCACCACGCAGGCCAGCCACAGCGGGGTGTGCACGGTGCCGTGCGCGATGAACAGGCCGAGCGGGAACAACAGCGAGTCGCCCGGCAGGAAGAAGCCGATCAGAATCCCGCACTCGGCGAAGATGATGATGGCGACGATCGGCACCACCCAGCTGCCCAGGGAGCCGACCAGGTAGTTCGGATCAAGCCACTTCAAGCCCAGTACAGCGGTGGTGGCGAGGGCATGCGACGTCACCCCGCCAACCGTACAGGTGGGGTCAGAGCACGCTCACCAGCCCGACGACAGCACCGGCGGCCAGCCCGAGCAGCACCGCGAGCAGCACGATCCACCACGCCGACAGCGGCGCGACAGCCGGCATGGGTGTGTACTGCTGGGCGGTCGGCCGCTCCAGCACCGGCGGCACGCCGACGGTGTCCGACGCGCGGCCGGACAGCAGGCCGTGCTGATCGGTGCCGGACAGCAGTTTGAGCACCGGATCGCTGTCGGGGTCGGCCCTCGGCGCCCGGACCGCCTGCGCCCGCAGCGCCTCGGACAGCAGGCGCTCCGGATCGGGCTGATCGCTCACACCCTTGACGCTACTAGGCCGAACCGGTCACGCGACCCAGGTGCCCCGGTGCATCACCCCGGTGGTGTGCAGACCTTCGTCCAGCAGGACCAGGTCGGCCCGCGCGCCGGGTGCGACCGCGCCCAGCGAGCCCTGCTGGCCGAGCAGCGCGGCCGGTTGGCCGGACACCGCGGCCGCCGCCTCGACCATCGTCATCCCGCAGCCGTGCACGAAGTTGCGCACGGCCGCGTCCAGCGTGAGCGTGCTGGCGGCCAGCGCGCCACCGCCGTCCAGCGTCGGCACCCCGTCCCGCACGGTGACCCGCAGGCCGCCGACCTGGTAGACACCGTCGCCGACACCGGCCGCCGCCATCGCGTCGGTGACCAGCACGGTCCGGCCGGCACCGGCATGCCGGGCAGCCATCCGCACCACGGTCGGGTGCAGGTGCACGAGGTCGCAGATGAGCTCAACGGTGACCCGCTCGTCGTCCAGCAGCGCGCCGATCGGGCCGGGTTCACGGTGGTGCAGCGGCCGCATGCCGTTGAACAGGTGGGTGGCCACGGTCGCGCCGGCGTCCACGGCCGGCAGCACCTGGGCCAGCGTCGCGTCGGTGTGGCCGACCGCGACGATCACGCCCGCGTCGGTGAACCGGCGGACCGCGTCCACGGCGCCGTCCAGCTCGGGCGCCAGGGTGACCATCCGGATCGTGCCCTGGCCCGCGGCCAGCAGCGCCTCCACCGAGTGCCGGTCCGGCGCCATCAGCACCGCGGGGTCGTGCGCACCGCAGCGGGCCGCCGAGATGAACGGGCCCTCCAGGTGGATGCCAGCGAACAGACCGTCCCGGACCAGTTCGCGCAGCGACGAGATCTGCTCGACCAGCGCCGGAATCGGGCCGGACACCAGGCTGGCCATGGTGGTCGTGGTGCCGTGCCTCCGGTGTGCCGCGACGGCCGTGGCCAGGCGGTCCGGGTCGTGCTCGGTGTACGCGGCGCCGCCGCCGCCGTGGCAGTGGATGTCCACGAAACCGGGCAGCACCCAGGCGCCGGCCAGGTCCAGCACCGGGGCGTCCGGGTTGTGGTCGTGCACCGGTGGACCCGTGCCGACCTGCTCGATCGTGTCGTCCCGGACGGTCAGCCAGCCGTCGTCCAGCACCCCGGTACTGGTCACGATCCGGCCGCCGCGCAGCAGCGTCGGCGTGGAAGTCGTGGTCACCGTGCCCCCTCGATCAGGTCCATGGCGAGCAGGCCGGCGCCGAGGCTGCCGGCTTCGTCGCCGAGTTCGGCCAGACGCAGCTCGGGCATGCGCTGGAACGTGAGCAGCGCCGCGAGCCGGTCGGTCACCGGCTTGACCAGCAGCTCACCGGCCATCGCGAGCCCACCGCCGAGCACGATGACCTCCGGGCCGATCAACGTGGCCAACACCCGACACCCCCTGGCCAGCGCGTCCAGCGCCTCGTCCCACACCCGCCCGGCCACCGGGTCCCCGTCGGCGACCAGTGCCACCACCTCGGCGGCGCCGGGCACCGGTCGGCCCGACTTGGCCGAGTAACGGCGGGCGATCGCGGCCGAGGACGCCACGGCTTCCAGGCAGCCGCTCGCGCCGCAGCCGCACGGCTCGCCGTGGCCGACGTCGACGTGGCCGATCTCACCCGCGTAGCCGCCGCTGGTGCGCAGCGCGCCGTCCATGATCAGCGCTGCCGCGATGCCCGTCCCGATCGGCATGACCACCACGTCCTGGCACCCGCGTGCCGCACCCATCCGCTGCTCGGCCAGGCCACCGGCACCCACGTCGTGGCCGAACGCCACCGGCAGGTCGATGACCTCGGTCAGCGCAGCACGGAAGGGGAAGTTCCGCCAGCCGAGGTTGGCCGAGTAGATCCCGATGCCGTCGTGCACCACACCGGGTACCACCACGCCGACACCGGCGATCGGCTGCTCACCGAAATCGCCGGCCAGAGCGCCAACCGCGGCCACGATGGCCCGTGCCGTCGCCGTGCCGTCGGCCCCGCGCGGGGTCGGCCTGCGGGCGCGGGTGAGCACCGTGAGGTCACCGGCCGGGCTCGCGCCGAGGACGGTGGCCTTGATCTCGGTGCCGCCGACGTCGACGGCCAGTAACTGTCGTGCGGTGCCCACGGCTCAGATCTTGCGCCATAGCGGCCACCCTGGTCTATACCAATCAACCAATCACGCTGAGTTACGTGGCCTCAGGGAGTGCCGGCCATGATCTTCTGCAGGGCCTCCAGCGCCCTGCTCGCGGTCGACTTGACGGTGCCCTTGGAGATGCCGGCCGCGTCCGCGATCTCGGCTTCCGTCAGGTTTCCGTAGTACCGCAGCACCAGCACCTCACGTTGGCGGGGCGGGAGTTGCGACAGTGCGCCGACCACCGCCTGGTGCTCGGCGGTGAGCATCGCCAGGCTCTCCGCCGAGCGCGCGTTGGCCACGTGCGGCGGCGTGTAGTCGCGGGCGGTCTTGCGGCGGCGCAACACGCTGCGTGATCCGTTGACCACGGCGGTACGCAGATAGCCGATCGCCGCGGACGCATCCCGCAGCCCGCCCCAGTTGCGGTGCAGCCCGGCGAACGCCTCCTGCACCACGTCCTCGGCGGTGGCCGGCTCGTCCACCAGCAGCAGCGCCAGCCGGACCAGCCGCATCCGGTGCGTGCGGTACAGGTCCTCCAGCGTCATCGGCGCGGGAGGTGCCGTCCCGACCGGATCGCCACCGGTGTCGATCGCGCGCAGGTGCCCCAACGTCTGCTCGACGCTGCGCACTCCGCTCTGCCCGTCCCGCTGTTCGGTCACATCCCCTCCCACCTGGAAACCGTACCGGGTGTGCACAGCCGTGCGGTGTCAGCTGTGTTTTCCGGCGTCCGTCCTGGGCATCGCCGCGGCACCGCCCGGACCGACGGGTGCGGACGCGGCAGCGCCCCGCTCGGCCACATCGGCCAGGGCGGCCCGGTCGGCGTCCGGCACGATCCGCCGCGCACCCTGCTCGATCAGCCGGGGCAGCAACGCGCGAATCGCCTTGACCAGCACCAACTGTGCCGGGATGTGGATGACCCTGGCGCGGCGGGCGATGCCGTCGTCGAACGCGTCCACAGCGACCGACAGCGGATACGTCCGGCCGACCGCGTCGGGCATGGTCCTGCGCAGCGGGCCGAACACGGGGTGCTCGTCGGCGCTGTTCACCATGTCGGTGGAGATCCACGTCGGATGGGCGACACCGACATCGACCCCGAGGTGCTTGACCTCGGCCCGCAGCGTGTTGCCGAACGCCTCGACGCCGGCCTTGGCCGCGTTGTAGGGCGCGTTGCCCGGAATGTGTGCCACGGCGGCCATGGACGACACGATCAGGCAGTAGCCCTTGGCCTCGATCAGGTGCGGCAGGCAGGTGCGGACCGTGCGCCACACGCCGAGCAGGTCGACCTCGATCACCCGCTCGAACGCGGCCGGGTCGATCGATCGGATGAACCCGGCGGCCGCGATGCCGGCGTTGGCCACCACCACGTCGATCCGTCCGTACCTGGCGACGACGCCGGTCACGGCCTGCTGGAGCGCGTCCCAGTCGGTGACGTCGGCCTCCCAGGCCGTCGCCTCCGGGCCGCACTCGGCGGCGACCGCGCGCAGCTCGTCACCCTCCAGCCCGACCAGCGCCAGGACGGCGCCCTGCGCGGCCAGCCGCCGCGCCACCCCGGCCCCGATGCCACGTGCGGCACCGGTGATCAGCACGACCTTGCCGCGCACGGGCCGCTTACCGCGAACCAAGTCCAAGGGGTTCATGCCAAGCACCGTAGCTCAACTTACCAGTAGTAAGCTACTCACGAGTTGGAAGTTTGATCCAGAGCGCTCAGTTCGGCCTGGGTCAGCTCCAGCGAGGCCATCGGCAGCAGGTCGGCCAGCTGCCGGGTGTTGCGCGCGCTGGCGATCGGCGCGACGACCGTCGGCCGGGACACCAGCCACGCCAGGGCAACCGCGGCCACCGTCGTGGCGTGCGCTGCGGCCACCTCGTCCAGCACACCCAGCACCCGCAGGCCGCGATCGTCCAGATACTCGACGGCGCCGCCCGCCCTCGGGCTGTCCACCACAGGCCCACCCGGCCGGTACTTGCCGGTGAGGAAACCCCTGGCCAGGCCGTAGTAGGGCAGGACGGCCAGCCGTTCTCGGTCGGCCAGGTCGGCCAGCTCACCCTCGAACGTCGCGCGGTCCATCAGGTTGTACATCGGCTGCACGGCCACATACCTGGCCAGGCCCTCCCGGTCGGCGAACGCCAGCGACTCGGCGATCCGGCCCGGGCTCATGTTGGACGTGGCCACGTAGCGCACCTTGCCGGCGCGCACCAGCTCGTCGTAGGCCGCCACCGTCTCCGCGACCGGGGTGTCCTCGTCGTCGTAGTGCGCGTAGTACAGGTCGATCGTGTCCACACCCAGCCTGCGCAGCGACGCGTCGGCGGCACCGTGGATCGCCTTGGCGGACAGGCCGGTGTTGGGCGCCAGCCTGCTGCCCTTGGTGGCCACGACGACGGCATCGCGGTTGCCCCGGGCGGCCAGCCACTCGCCGATGATCACCTCGGACTCGCCGCCCGAGTTGCCAGGCACCCAGGCCGGATACACGTCGGCGGTGTCCACGAAGTTGCCGCCCGCCGCGGCGTAGCTGTCCAGCACCGCGAACGACCGGTCGCGGTCAGCGGTCCAGCCGAAGACATTGGCGCCGAGGCACAGTGGGAACACGTCGAGATCGGTCAGGCCGAGTTTCGTCATGCCCCGAAGTTAGTGGCCCGGGGTGCGAGGCGGTGTGTGGCGGCGGTTACTCCTCGACCTGCACCGGTCCACAGAACGCGACATGCTGGTCCAGCCGAGGGTCCGGGATGGCCGGACCGGTCAGGTAACGCGCGCAGTCCGGGGTGGCCTTCCCGCGCACGATCACCGAGTAGTAGTGCCCGTCGTCCCGCGTGCCGGTCGGCCGGAACATCTCGACCCGGACGGACTGGGCCGGAAAGTAGTGATGCCCGCCGAGGACCACGGTTTCCGTGCTCTCCGCGATGACCTCACCATTGAGTCGCGCAATCGCCATCTCTCCAAGTTAGCTCGGTCACAGGCCGTCGCGCCATCCCTAGATCATTTTCGCGGTGCCGGGCGATGTATCGGTCAAGCTGGCCGGCTCACTACGATGCTCGCGACGGGTGGGGACCAGATTTCTGTCAGGAGGACGACCGGATGCCTATCGCGAGCCCCGAGATCTACCAAGAGATGCTGGACCGGGCCAAGGCGAACGGCTTCGCCTACCCCGCCATCAACGTGACGTCGTCGGAGACGCTGAACGCCGCACTGCGCGGCTTCGCGGAGGCGGAGAGCGACGGCATCGTCCAGGTGTCCACCGGCGGTGCCGAGTTCGCGTCCGGCACCAAGGTGAAGGACATGGTCACCGGTGCGTCGGCGCTCGCCGAGTTCGCCCACGTGATCGCCGACAAGTACCCGGTGAACGTGGCGCTGCACACCGACCACTGCCCCAAGGACAAGCTGGACAACTACGTCCGGCCGCTGATCGCGATCAGCCAGGAGCGGGTCGACGCAGGCCTGCCGCCGCTGTTCCAGTCGCACATGTGGGACGGCTCGGCCGTGCCGATCGACGAGAACCTGACCATCGCGGCCGAACTGCTCGACCTGGCCGCCAAGGCGAACATCATCCTGGAGATCGAGGTCGGTGTCGTCGGCGGCGAGGAGGACGGCGTCGCCAACGAGATCAACGAGAAGCTGTACACGTCGCCCGAGGACTACCTGAAGACCGTGGCCGCGCTGGGCACCGGCGAGAAGGGCCGGTACCTGCTGGCGGCCACGTTCGGCAACGTGCACGGCGTGTACAAGCCGGGCAACGTCAAGCTGCGCCCGGAGATCCTCAAGCAGGGCCAGGAAGTGGTCAGCGAGCAGCTCGGCCTGCCGGCCGGCAGCAAGCCGCTGGACCTGGTGTTCCACGGCGGTTCCGGCTCGCTGCCCGAGGAGATCGCGGCCGCCGTGTCCTACGGCGTGGTCAAGATGAACGTGGACACCGACGCGCAGTACGCGTTCACCCGGCCGATCGCGGCGCACATGTTCAGCAACTACGACGGTGTGCTCAAGGTGGACGGCGAGGTCGGCAACAAGAAGGCCTACGATCCGCGCAGCTACCTCAAGGCGGCCGAGCAGGGCATGGCCACCCGCGTCGCCAAGGCGTGCGAGGACCTGCGGTCCGCCGGCCGGATGCTGGCCGGCTGACCCGATCGACGGTCCAACGATGGAGTGGGTCGGCTTGTCAGCCGGCCCACTCCGACGGCAGGGTCGATCGCCGTGTTGCCCAAGCGCCTCGTCGCCGCCGTCATCGTCGCCGCCATGCTGCTGGCCCTGTCCGGGATCGTGCTGTCGGTGATCGGCTGAGAGATCGTCCGGCATCGTCCGGCAGGATGGCGCCATGACGTTCGACAGCAATCTGCTCGGCCCGCCACCCACCCGCCTGCCGGCCCGTCCCGAGGCGCAGGCCTTGCTGGACTCGGGCGCCGACCCGACCGACGTGGCCGCCGCCCACCCGGACTTCAGCGCGGCCTGGGCCGCCCTGGCCGAACGCGCGCTGGACAACGGCGAACCCGTCGCCGCGTACGCCTACGCGCGCACCGGCTACCACCGCGGCCTGGACCAGCTGCGCCGGGCCGGTTGGAAGGGCTTCGGCCCGATCCCGTGGAGCCATGCCCCCAACCAGGGCTTCCTGCGCGCACTCGCCGCACTCACCAGGGCCGCACACGCCATCGGCGACGCCGAGGAGTTCGAGCGCTGCGGCACGTTCCTGGCCGAGTCCGACCCGGAAGCGCCGGCCCAACTCGGGCTCGCTTAGATCCGCAGCAGGTCCTCGGTGTGCCGGTACCAGTGCCAGCGCTTCATTTCGCGCTCGTGCGGCACGCCGTCGCTGATCACCGTGGCCGGGTCGCAGCCGATCTCGAACGCCCGGCCGCGCACGGTGGTCGGGCGATGCAGCCGCCTGGCCACGGTGACCTCGACACCCTCAGGGCACGGCGTGACGCGGATCGCCTTGGCGTCACCGTTGAGCACGCGGGTGTCGTCGCAGTAGGCCATGCCGCGCACCGGTGCGATGCTGCCCAGCCCGACCAGCACACCGCCGACGGCGTCGCGGACCAGCGGCACGGCCCGTACCGGGCCGGTCAAAGCCTTGGCCAGCGCGGATTCCGCAGTGACATGCCCCACTGCGATGTCCAGCCGCTCGGTACGCAACAGTCGCAGCACGACAGCGGCGAGATCGGCGTCGTCGCCGAACACGACCACCCGGTCCACATCGGTCAGCAGCTCATCCACGTCGTCCTTGCCGGGCCGGGCCGGCACCGTGTGCACGGGCGCGTTGCCTTCGTCACGCACGGCACGCCCGCAGGCCAGCACCATCGCTCGCACGTATCGCTCCTGGTCTACTCTCGTGGCTGCGCACCCGCCCACATCGGGCACAACGCCGTCTTTTCGAGATCCTTCGGGAGTGTCACATGCCGGCCATCGTGGTCATCGGCGCCCAGTGGGGTGACGAAGGGAAGGGCAAGGCGACCGACCTGCTCGGCGGTCGCGTGCAGTGGGTGGTCCGCTACCAGGGCGGCAACAACGCAGGCCACACCGTGGTCATGCCGGACGGCCAGCACTTCGCCCTGCACCTGCTCCCGTCGGGCATCCTCACACCGGGTGTGACGAACGTGATCGGCAACGGCGTCGTGGTCGATCCGGGCGCGCTGCTGTCCGAACTGGCCGGTCTGGAGGAGCGCGGCGTGGACACGTCCGGCCTGATGATCTCGGCCGACGCGCACTTGATCATGCCGTACCACGTGGCCATCGACAAAGTGACCGAGCGGTACCTCGGCAAGTCCAAGATCGGCACCACCGGGCGCGGTATCGGCCCGTGCTACCAGGACAAGATCGCCAGGGTCGGCGTGCGGTTCCAGGACGTGCTGGACGAGAAGATCTTCCGCCAGAAGGTGGAGGCGGCGCTGGACCTGAAGAACCAGATCCTGGTGAAGGTCTACAACCGCAAGGCTTTGGACGCCGAGCAGGTCGTGGACACCGTGCTGGAGCAGGTGGAGCGGTTCGCCGACCGCATCGCGGACACCCGGCTGCTGCTCAACCAGGCGCTGGAGCGCGGCGAGACGATCCTGCTGGAAGGCTCGCAGGGCACCATGCTCGACGTCGACCACGGCACCTACCCGTTCGTCACGTCGTCCAACCCGACCTCCGGTGGCGCGTGCAACGGCGCCGGCATCGGACCGGGCCGGATCACCGCCGTGCTCGGCATTCTGAAGGCGTACACCACCCGCGTCGGCTCCGGGCCGTTCCCGACCGAGCTGCACGACGAGATGGGCGAACGGCTGCGCAAGGCGGGCGGCGAGTTCGGCGTGACCACGGGCCGGTCCCGGCGGACCGGCTGGTTCGACGCCGTGATCGCCCGCTATGCCACCCGGGTCAACGGCATCACCGACTACTTCCTGACCAAGTTGGACGTGCTGTCCGGCCTGGACCGGGTGCCGATCTGCGTCGCCTACGAGGTGGACGGCTTCCGTGCGGACGACATGCCGATGACGCAGACCGACGTGCACCACGCGACGCCGATCTACGAGGAGATGCCCGGCTGGTTCGAGGACGTCAGCGAATGCCGGACGTTCGAGCAGTTGCCGCAGGCCGCCCAGGACTACGTGCACCGGCTGGAGGAGCTGGCCGGTGCCCGGATCTCGGTGATCGGCGTCGGCCCCGGCCGGGAGCAGACCATCGTGCGGCACGACCCACTGGGCTAGTCCCTCGTCACCAGGCGGGCCTGTTCCAGGTCCAGTTCGCGCAGCACCCGGCGCAGCACCTCGTCGTCGATCTCGCCGTTGTCCCGTGCTGCCACGTAAACCGCGCGTTCGGCGGCCAGGGTTTCCAGGCGCAGCCTGCGGAACGAGGCCGTCGGACTCTCCAGTTCCTGACGCCCCAACCGTTCCCAGGCCGCGTTGCCGCGCCGCTCGGCCAGATCACGCAGCCGTTCGATCACCTCTCGCGGCGTGTCGACGCTCGCGTCGGCGTCCAACTCCTCCAGCCGGGCCACGGCCGCCATCGCGGCGTTGTGCGCCGCCTGGGCCTCGGCGAGCGCGTCGGTGCTCTCCTCGGTGCCGTGCACGCCGAGCACGCGGATCAGCAGCGGCAGGGTGGTGCCCTGGATCAGCAGTGTGCCGACGGTGACGGTGAAAGCCAGCAGCAGCACGACATCCCGGCCCGGCACCGACTCGGGCACCGCGGCCGCCGCTGCGAGTGACACCACGCCGCGCATGCCCGACCACGCGATCACCGCGATGCTGCGCCATGAGCGTTTCTCGTCCGGATCGCCGTGGGTTCTGGCGCGTATCCAGTGCGGCAGGCTGGTGGTGGGGAACACCCAGACCAACCGGACCAGCATGGTGGCCAGCAACACCGCGATGATCGGCCACACCAGCGACGCGGCCGGGTGCCCACCGGCGGCGGCCTGGGTGAACACGTAGCGGAAGTTCAGCCCGATCAACGCGAACACCAGGGACTCCAGCAGCACGTCGAACGACCGCCACACCACGGTTTCCTGGAGTCGGGTGGCGAAACCCGCGTACGGCGCGAAGTGCCCGAGGTACAGGCCTGCCGCGACCACGGCCAGCACACCGGACCCGTGCACCGCCTCGGCCAGCACGTAGCAGGCGAACGGCACGACGATGCCCAGCGCGCTCTCCACCACGTCGTCGGCCAGCCGCAGCCGGATCTGGTGCACGATCCAGCCGAGCACGAGACCGACCAGCACCCCGCCGACCGACGCGATGAAGAACGTGAGGATTCCCTCACCCCAGGACGTCGCCGCGCCGACGGCGGCGGCGATCGCGACCTTGAACGCGGTCAGCGCGGTCGCGTCGTTGACCAGGCTCTCGCCGGACAGCACCGTCATCACCCGGCGCGGCAGGCCGAGCTTGCGGCCGATGGACGCGGCAGCGACCGCGTCCGGCGGTGAGATCACCGCACCGAGCACCAGCGCCGAGGCCAGTGGCAGGTCCGGGATCAGCCAGTGCGCGACGAAGCCGACGGTGACGGTGGTGACCAGCACCAGCACCACGGCCAGCAGTGCGATCGGCCGCAGCTTCGCCCGGAAGCCCAGGTACGAGCTGTCCAGCGCGGCCGAGTACACCAGCGGCGGCAGGAACAGCACGAGCACCAGGTCCGGCTGGATCTGGAAGTCCGGCATGCCGGGGATGTAGGACACACCGAGGCCGACCACGACCAGCACCAGCGGCGACGACCTGCCGAACTTGGCGGCCAGGCCGGCCACGGCCAGCGCGCCGGCCACCAGCAGTAGTGGTTCCAGTCCGGGCACCAGCACACCTCAATCCCATGTCACGTCGCTGCCGAAATCTGGATAATCATGACGTGACCCGCGCCAATATCGACTGCGAACACGTGGTGACGCTGCCCGACCCCGATGTGGACGCGCTCACCGAAGGCTGCCAGGAATGCCTGGACCAGGGCAACGAGGTCTGGGTGCACCTGCGGATCTGCCTGTCCTGCGGCCACGTCGGCTGCTGCGACTCCAGCCCGTACAAGCACGCCACCGCCCACCATCAGGAGACCGATCACCCGGTGATGCGGTCGTTCGAGCCTGGTGAGACGTGGCGGTGGTGCTACCTGGACAAGCGCCTGGTCTGAGTCCTCCGTACGCTTCTGTGCCGTGCGCGTACTGGTAGTCGGGGCTGGCGCCCGAGAACACGCGATCCTGCTGGCGCTGTCCAGGGATCCCGAGGTGACGGCGCTGGCCTGTGCGCCGGGCAACGCCGGCACGGCGGCCCTGGCCGAGCAGCGGGCGGTCGACCCGCTGGACCCGGCGTCGGTGGCCGCGCTGGCCGTCGACTTCGGTGCCGATCTGGTCGTCATCGGCCCGGAGGCGCCGCTGGTGGCCGGGGTGGCCGACGGCGTGCGGGCGGCCGGTGTGCCGTGCTTCGGGCCGTCCCCGGAGGCTGCCCGGATCGAGGGCTCCAAGGCGTTCGCCAAGGACGTGATGACGGCCGCCGGGGTGGCCACCGCGCGCGGCGAGGTGGTGGACAACCCGGCCCGGCTGGACGCGGCACTGGCCCGGTTCGGCCCCACCTACGTGGTCAAGGACGACGGTCTGGCGGCCGGCAAGGGCGTGGTCGTCACCACCGACCTGGACACCGCCCGCGCGCACGCGATGATGCTGCTGGACAGCGGTCACCCGGTGCTCCTTGAGTCGTTCCTGGACGGTCCCGAGGTGTCGCTGTTCTGCGTCGTGCACGACCGGACCGTCGTGCCGCTGCTGCCGGCCCAGGACTTCAAGCGGGTCGGGGACGGCGACGCCGGCCCGAACACCGGTGGCATGGGTGCCTACGCCCCGCTGCCGTGGGCACCGAAGGACCTGGTGGACGACCTGGTGGCCGGCGTCGTGCAGCCGGTGGCCGACGAGCTGGCCGATCGTGGCCTGCCGTTCAGCGGCCTGCTCTACGCGGGTCTGGCGCTCACTGAGACCGGCCCGCAGGTCATCGAGTTCAACTGCCGCTTCGGCGACCCGGAGACCGAGTCGGTGCTGGCCCTGCTGGACACACCGCTGGCCGGGCTGCTGCTCGCCGCTGCGACGGGCAAGCTGGCCGAGCACCCGCCGCTGCGCTGGCATGCCGGTGCAGCCGTGACCGTGGTGATCGCGGCCGACGGCTACCCGGGCAAGCCACGGATCGGTGATGTGATCACCGGATCGGACGGTGAGGGCGTGCTGCACGCGGGCACCCGGCGACGGGACGACGGTGCCGTCGTGTCGGCCGGGGGGCGGGTGTTGGCCGTCGTCGGGCTCGGGGACGACCTGGCCACCGCCCGTGCGGACGCCTACCGCAGGGTGGCAGGCGTGCGCTTGCCAGGCGCGCACTACCGCACCGACATCGCACTTTCCGCCACGGAGGGCGCGGTTCGCCTGTAACCTGCGAAGGGAACTGCGGGAAACCGAACGGCTACGGGACGTACGGGGGTCTGCCACCATGGCGACGGACAAGCCACGCGCGGCGGCCGGCGACAGCGTTCTGGACTCCGCTGTGCTGAGCGCGTCGACCGGTGCCGGCCTCGGCGCGGAGACGACCGTTCCGCAGGCCGCCAACATCACGGTCAACCACGACAACGTGCTCAAGGCCGCCAAGATCATCCAGGACGCGCTGGACACCGAGGGCCAGCAGATCCGGAGCAACCTGCCGATGCTCCAGGTGATGGCGCCGGGCGAGGACCAGATCAGCGTGCAGGCGGCCCAGGCGTGGAACAACCACCTGGTCGGCGGCGCCGACTCGTACACGGTGCGGGTCGAGCAGTATCTGCGGAGCCTGCAGAACCTGGTGTCCAACCTGATCACGTCCGCCAAGCAGTACGGCTACTCCGACCAGCAGATCGCGGACGCGTTCGGCCAGACCGGTGCCGGTGGCTGAGCGGCCGCTGGTCGTCGCGGGAACGGTGCTGATCATGATGACGCTGGCCGGTTGCACGACAACACAGCAGGGCTCGGCGACACCGACCGGGCCGGTCGGCCCGCGCCCGTCCAGCTACCAGGCGCCCACCGACGGCGCCGGGACCATCTCGCTGCCACCCCGGCCGGCCGACGTGCCGCTGACCGGCGCGGACCCCTGCTCGCTGCTCACCGCGGCGCAGCAGACCACGTTGGGTGTGGGCAAGGGCACCAAGGGACTGCCGGCGCAGCTGGTCAACAACAGCCCCACCTGCAATTTCCGCGCCGACAACACGCTGGGCGCCGAGTACAACGTCGCCGTGGACACCACGGAGGGCATCGCGCTGTACCTGAACCAGAACCTCGCGGACGACGTCAGACAGGTGTCCGTGGGCGGTTTCCCCGCCCTGGACATCACGCTGAAGGCGCCTGACCTGCTGCAAGGTTGCACGACGGCGGTCAGCGTGGCCAGCGGTCAGATGTTCGTGGTCAACCTCGGGCAGCCGCCCACCGGGACGACCACCGCCCAGTCGTGTGCCAGGACCGAACAGGTCGCCGACGCGGTGCTGGCCACCGCCAAGACCCGCAAGTAAGGGGCAGACCATGGCCGACGGACTTCTCGCCGACATCGCCGACTCGGTGGAGCACCTGATCAAGCGGGTAGCGCAGGAGATGTTCGGGACCGGTTCCAGCACCGGCAACGTGGACGAGATCCGCTGGGACGGCATGTCCAACGACCAGCTGGCGGCGGCCGTCCGGCAGCTGAACCAGGGGCCGGGCGCGTCCGGCATCCAGCAGGCCGCCGACGCGCTGTCCAGCATCGCCGGCAACCTCCAGCAGCTCGACACGACGCTGCACACCCAGTTGCAGGCCATCGGCGTCAACTGGCAGAGCCAGGCGGGCGAGTTGGCCCAGGAGATGACCACGGCGTCGGCCGCGTACTCGGCGACGTCCGGCGCGGTCAGTGGGGCCAACGCCGCCGCCGTGAACGCCCAGGGCGAGGCGTTCGCCGCCGCCAAGAACGCGGTGCCGCAACCGAGCACGCTGCGGACCACCTTCGTGAACAGCCCCGGCACGTTGCTCGGGCACGAGAACGACTACGCGCAGCAGGCGGCCAGGACGGACGCGGCCCGCCAGCAGGCCATCGACGCGATGCAGACCTACACGACGAGTTCGCGGACCGGCCTGGCCAGCCACCAGCCGTTGCCGCCGCCCCCAGGACACACGTTGACGCCCACGCCGGTCGACCCGAGCATCGGCCAGACCACGACGGTGTCCGGCTTCGCGCCGCCACCGCCCGGTTCGGCGCCGGTCGGTGGTGGCGGTGGCGGTGGCTTGCCCGGGATTCCAGGCGGTGGTGGCACGTCCGGAACCCCCGGGCTCCCTGGCCTGCCCGGCGTGCCGGGGGCGCCTGGCGTCGGTGTGCCCGGCGTGCCGGGTGGCGGCGGTGTGGGCATACCGGGCCAACCAGGGCTGCCTGGTGCGCCGGGCCTGCCTGGCGGTGGCGGCGGTTCCGGTGGTGGACTACCCAACGTGCCCGGCGCACCGGGGATGCCTGGTGTACCGGTCAGTGGCGGTCTCCCGGTCGGTGGTGGTGGCAGCGGTGCGACTCCCACTGGTCCGTTGGCACCCGGGCCGGTGAGTTCCGTCGGTGGCCCGGAGGGTGCGGTCGCCGGTGGCATCGCCGGGTCGCCCGCCGCGGCCGGTGCCGTGGCCGGCTCGGTGATCGAGGACGCGGCGATCGGCTCCGCGATCGTCGGCGGCACGGTGGGTGCGGGCATCGGCGGTGCTGCCGCCCGGCCGGACGAACTGGTGCGCAGCCGTGACCTGCGTGTACCCGAGGACGAGGAGAGCGGCGACGCCCGCTCGCAGGCGGCGCGGGCGCTGGCCGAACTGGAGGGTGAGGAGGCGGCCGAGTCCGGTGTCAGCGCGCGACTGGCCGGTACCGCCGATCTCGCGCCGACCGTGCTGGAGCCGGCGGTGGGCGGCAGCAGGCCGGACGAGGACGAACTGCACAGCAACCGGTACGACGTGGACACCGACATGTTCGGCGACGGCCGCATGGTGGTGCCGCCGGTGCTCGGTGGCGAGTCCGGGGCCAGCGGCTCCGACGAATCCAGGTAGCGCCCGGCGTGGGCCTGCCCAGCAGCGTGGTGCTGTCCGTGCTGGAGTTCGACGTGGTGTGGGAGGCCCAGCGGTTTCCCCGGCGGCACGTCGTGCTGGACGTGCCCAGTCCCGGCGTGACCCGCAACCAGCGGGCCGAGCTGGTGGCGCAGGCGTGGGCCGGGCTGGCCGAGCGTGGCCTGGCCGACCGGGGTCGGGTGGACTCCGAGCTGGCTGACCGGCTGGCGCTGCTGGCCTATCCCGAACGTGCCGTGGACGGCTGGATCTGGACCGAGCGGGAGATCAGGGGCCTGGCCGCGCAGTCCGGTCGGGATGCCCTGCTCGGTGTTGTGGACCGCGGTGAGGTGTGGCTGATCCCGGCGCGGGACACGTCGTTCGTCGAGGCGGCGGTGTCGATGGCCGGCGAGTGCCCGGCCGGCCGTGGCCTGTCCACCAGCGTGCCGCTGGACGTGCTGCGCTCGGCCGACCAGGCAGCCGGTGGCGACCCGAAGTCACTGGTGGTGGAGCTGACCGAGCTGGACGTGCCGCTCGGCAAGGCGCAGATCCTGTCCCGGATGTTCGACGGCATGGTCGGGCGCGGCCAGTTCGGCGCACAGCGCGGCGACGGTCGGACCATGCGGCGGGCCGACCGGGTGGTGGCCTTCCACGACACCGCACGCGGTCGGTATCTCTACCTGACCCAGCCCAGTGCCGATGGTCGGACGTGGGCCACGGTCACCCCGGCGGACAACCGGGCGGTGGCCTCGGCGGTGTGGGAGCTACTGGAACAGGCCTGACCGGAACCGGAACCGACCGGTGTCCGTCATAGGCAGAGCAATCGGGTGCAGTGCGATCGGGTGAGGGGGAGCTGGAGTGGGAGCGTCGAGCTACAACGCGGCCGACATCAGCGCGGCCCGGCAGACGATCGGCGCCGAGGCCGGCAAGTTCGGCAGCGTCGGCGACGGCGTCCCGGCCAGCGTGGCCGCGGGCATGTTCGGCACCCTGGGCAACTCGGCCGCGGTCGCGCAGGCGGCCGGTGCGCTGTGCGCGTCGCTGCGGTCGGAGTACGCGAAGGCCGAGTCGCTGGTCGGTGCGATCGAGCGGACGCTGGACGCGAACCTGACCAACAGCGCGGGTACCGAGCAGAACAACAGGACGTCGTTCACGACGCAGCAGGTCTGACGGGGGATGTTTCGTGACCGCGAGAGATGACGTTGCCGACCTGCCCGGTGGGGCGGGCGAGGGCGTCGCCAACACCGCGAAGCCCGTGTACACGGCCGATCCCGGCTCGATCACGGGCCTGGCCGCCGAACTGACCACGGCAGCCGGCTCGGCGGATGGCTGCAACAAGGCGATCGGCACGGCCGTGTCCGACCTGTCGTCCTGGACGGGTGACACGGCGTCCGCGTTCAAGGGCTACATGAGCGGGTTCACCAGCGCCGGCAACGCGGGGCACTCCGCGCTGACCGCGGGTGCCAGTGCGCTGACCGAGGCCGCCAAGACGCTGACCGACGGCAAGAACTCGCTGGAGAAGCTGTTCGAGCAGGTGCTCACCGACTACCGGAGCAACCTGAAGGGCGTCGGCACCGTGCCGCCACACCCGACCGCCGCCGAGATGGCATCGGCGGCGGAGAACGCGGTGTCGGACAACGAGGGCGCCATCACCAGCCAGGTGACCAGCATCAACACCGCGCTCGGCACGGCGGCGAGCGATCTGCGGAAGGCAGCCAGCGGGTTCAGCCCGAAGTTCTCCTCGCTGAGCACGCCCGGCGAGACCGGACCGCTGAGCACCACGACCTCCTCGGCCGCGCCCACGGCGAACAAGTCGCACCGCGGAACCGGTGGTGGCGGCGGTGGTGGTGGTTCCGGCAGCGGTGGTGGTGGCGGCGGTTTCAGCGGCGGTGGCGGTGGTTCCGGTGGTGGTGGCGGCGGTGGTGGCATGGGCTCCAGCGGCGGCCCGCCGGCCAGCAAGCCCCCCGGCAACGTGCAGCAGTGGATCCAGCAGGCCATCCAGATCCTGGAGCAGAACGGTGTGCCGGCCAGCGAGCTGAACGCCAACGACATCTGGACGATCATCCAGCACGAGTCGGGCGGCAATCCGAACGCGATCAACCTGTGGGACTCCAACGCGCAGGCAGGCCACCCGTCCAAGGGCCTGATGCAGTGCATCGACTCCACGTTCCAGGCGCACATGCTCCCGGGCCACGGCAACATCTACAACCCGGTGGACAACGTGATCGCCGGGGTCCGGTACGCGCTGTCCAGGTACGGCTCGATCGGCAACGTTCCAGGCATCGTCGCCGTCCACTCCGGACGGGCCTACGTCGGCTACTGATCCGGAAGAGATGCCGGGTCGGGAGCGGAGGCAGACCAAGCCCGAACCGCTACCAACCGCAGCAGCACGCCCAACGCAACCAGCCAGCCGTAGTGTGGCGCCATGCTAGATCGCCCAGCCGCACGCAGATCGGCCATCGCCCCGTTCCACGTGATGGATGTGTTGGCCGCCGCGAAGGAGCGCCAGCGAACGCACGGCGACCTCGTATCCCTAGGCGCAGGCCAGCCGTCCAGCGACGCACCCGCACCAGTACTCGCCGCCGCCGCAGAAGCCCTGCGTGCCGGCGGCCTCGGCTACACCGAGCAGTTCGGCGTACCCGAACTCCGGTCCGCCATCGCCGGGCACTACCTGCGCACCCACGGCCTACCCGTCACCGGCGACGACGTCGTGGTCACCACGGGCTCGTCCGGCGGGTTCCTGCTGGCGTTCCTCGCCGCGTTCGACCCCGGCGACCGGGTGGCGATCGGCAGGCCGGGTTACCCGGCGTACCGCAACATCCTCACCGCGCTCGGCTGCGAGGTGGTCGACCTGCCGTGCGGGCCGGACACCAGGTTCCAGCCGACCGTCGCGATGCTGGACGAGCTGACCGAACCGATCCGCGGCCTGGTGGTGGCCAGCCCAGCCAACCCGACCGGCACGGTGCTGCCGCCGGCCGAACTGGCCGCATTGGCCCACTGGTGCGACGACCACGACGTACAGCTGGTCAGCGACGAGATCTACCACGGCATCACGTTCGGTGCGGCCGTGGACTGCGCGTGGCGGACATCGCGGGACGCCATCGTGATCAACTCGTTCTCGAAGTACTGGAGCATGACCGGCTGGCGGCTGGGCTGGATGCTGCTGCCCGAGCGGCTGCGGTCCGCCGTCGGCGCGTTGACCGGCAACTTCACCATCTGTCCGCCCGCGCTCCCGCAACTGGCCGCGGTGGCCGCGTTCGACCCGGAGTCCTACGCCGAGGCCGACCAGCACGTCGCCGACTACCGGGTGAACAGGGACGTGCTGCTGGCCGGCCTGCCGCAGCTCGGCATCGACCGGTTGGCCCCGGCCGACGGCGGGTTCTACGTGTACGCCGACGTGTCGCACCTCACGTCCGACTCGATGGCGTTCTGCCAGCAGCTGTTGAAGGACACTGGTGTTGCGATCGCGCCAGGGATCGACTTCGACCCCGTCAACGGCGGTAGGTTCGTGCGGATGTCGTACGCGGGCGCCGCCGAGGACATGCACACGGCGTTGGCACGACTGGGTGACTGGCTGGCGACCAGACTCCTGGCGGGAACCCAACCAGTTCCCGGGTCGTTCAGCCAGTGAGATTCTAGTTCTGTGAACGGGGAGGCTGTCTCATGTTGCTCCGCGTCATCGGCGCACTGCTGGTCATCTGGCTGGCGTTCGTCGTACTCGGTGTGGTGATCAAGGGCCTGGTCATCCTGGCCGTGGTCGGCGCCGTCGCGTTCGTCGGCACGGCAGGCTACATGGCGATCAAGAACCGCTCGTCGCAGAAGCGGCTGCGTTGAAAGCCACCTGCTGAACCCTTAGTTCTCGCTGGTCTTGATCCTGGTCAGCACGTCGGTGACGTCGGCGGCTGACACGTCCCGGTGGGTGACGAACCGGATCTGACCAGCCATGGGCGCGGCCAGCACGCCGAGGTCGGTGAGCTGGCCGAGCATCGTGTCCACGTCCGGCACGGCGGCCAGCAGGATGTTCGTGGCCGGCGTGCTGACCTGCCAGCCCAGTTCCGCGAGACCACCGGCCAGCCGGACGGCGTTCTCGTGGTCGGCGGCCAGATCGTCGATCCGGTCCAGTGCGACCAGCCCGGCAGCGGCCAGCACACCGCCCTGCCGCACCCCGCCGCCCAGCATCTTGCGCAGCCTGCGCGCCTCGGCAACGAACTCCACACTGCCGGCGACCACGGAGCCGACCGGCGCGCCGAGGCCCTTGGACAGGCACGCCTGCACGGTGTCCACGCCGACGGTCAGCGCCGACGGGGGCACCCCGAGCGCCACGGCCGCGTTCCAGATCCGGGCGCCGTCCAGGTGCACACGCAGCCCGCAGTCCTTGCCGGCCGCCACCAGTTCCCGGTGCTCGTCCGGTGACGTGACGGCGCCGCCTGCCTCGTTGTGGGTGTTCTCCAGGCACAGCAGCGTCGTGCTCAGGTCGTGGTAGGGCCCCGGCTGCCCGGCCGCCGTGCGAATCGCACCCGGGGTGGGCCGACCCGGTCCGCCCTCCCAGGCCAGCGGTTCCGGCATCCCGCCGGCCAGCCAGGCCGCGGTGCCCAGTTCGTGGCCGATCACGTGGGCGCCCCTCGGTGCGAGGAACCGGTCACCCCGCCCCAGGTGCGCCATCAGCGCGATCAGGTTGCCCATGCTGCCGCTGGGCACCCACAGCGCTGCGGCCGTGCCGAGCAGCTCGGCGGCCCGTTCCTCCAGCTCACGCATGGTGGGGTCATGGTCAAGCACGTCGTCGCCGACCTCGGCGTCCGCCATCGCGGTGCGCATCGTGCGGTCCGGGCGGGTCACGGTGTCCGAGCGCAGGTCGATCGGCGCGTACTTAGTCACGAATGGATGACATCACACTCGTCCGGCACCGGTGCACCCGCCTTCGGGGGAAGCCATGAAACAGTCGGACGGACCGTGCAACCCAGTGGGCGGTGCGGTCCGTCCATCGGATGTACGGACACACGAGCGGAGAGAGTCCGCGTGGATCAGCGCGACGAGCAGGAGTTCGCTGAATTCTTCGTGGCCCGGCGAGACGCCGTGCGGCGGAGTGCCTACCTGCTCTGCGGTGACTGGCACCGGGCGGACGATTTCGCGCAGACGGCGTTCGTCTCGCTGCACCGGCACTGGCGCAAGATCAGGGACAAGGGCGCGCTGGACGCCTACGTGCGGCGGACGCTGGTCCGTGCGGTGATCGACGAGTCGAGGCGGCCGTGGCGAAGGGAGCGGTTCACCGATGACGTACCGGAAACCGCGACCGGAGCCGCCGACATCGGCGACTCGGTGGCCACCAGGGCGGCGCTGGTCGCGGCACTGCGCCAGGTGCCGCCCCGGCAGCGTGCCGTGCTCGTACTGCGGTTCCTGGAAGGCCTCGACGTCAGCGGTGTCGCGACGGCGCTGGGCTGCTCGGAGGGCACCGTGAAGAGTCAGACCGCTCGTGGCCTGGCCGCCCTGCGCACCGCGCTCGGCGACACGCTGGACGACCTGAGATCGGCTTCGTAGACACGTGGGGAGGTGACGTGGGTGGACGAGCAACGGTTGAGTGAACTGTTCCAGGCGGCGGCCGGTGACGGTCCGCCCGCGTCCTTCGACGAGGCAGACGTGGCCGCGGCGGCCAAGAAGGTCACCGCGCGTAGGCGCTCGATGATCGCCGGTGGCGGTGGACTCGCGGTTGTGGCGATCGCGGTGGGTCTGCTTCTCGGCACGGGCACCTTCGGGCACACTCTCCCTCAGGGCTCCGCCACCGCGGCGGGCGCCCTGGTATCACCACGAACGGAAACCAGCGGACGTACCTTCGGCCACGCCCTCGCCGGGCCGGACGTCGGTACGCCACAAAGCTTCCCGTCGTCGACGCCCATGCAGGGGGGCGGCGGCGCCGGGGGGGTCGGCCCAGCTGCCGGCAGCACCCGCGCCGGGTGCGGCCCGACGGACGGGCAGCTCGCTGTCGCCCTCGCCAACGAGCTGCCCTCCGTCGGTGCACCAACGGCCAACCCGGCGAGCGTGGCCTGCGCCGCGGGCTCCCGGTCGGTCACGTTCCTGGTGCGGGACGGGGTGACCAGCGGTTACGTGATCGCCGTGTTGAGCCCGACGGCCAGCAACAGCCTGGTCAGCGACGCGGCTCCCGGCGCGCACTCCTTCCAGGGGCCGTCCGCGAGCGGGAAGTGGATGGTCTTCGTGCTCAGCCAGCCGGCCAACGGCGGTGCCGGTCCGCTGGTCGGCAAGCTGGACACCATCCAGGCGGCCGTCGCCGCGCAATTCTGAGGCAACCTGCTGAGACAACGGTGCGCGGAACTGCTGGACGCGTTGGCCACGCTGGCCCCTCGGCAGCGGGCGGTGCTGGTGCTGCGCTACTTCGCCGCATGTCGATCACCGAGACGGCAGCCGCGTCACTCAGTAGGCTCGTTCGATGTGAGCAAGCCGAACATCCCGAACGTGCTGGCCGGCCGGTACGCGTCGACAGCGATGGCGACCCTGTGGTCCCCGGAGCACAAGATCGTGCTGGAACGCGAGCTGTGGCTCGCCGTGCTGCGTGCCCAGGCCGACCTGGGCCTCGCCGTGCCGGCGGGCGCCGTCGCCGACTACGAGCGTGTGGTGGACACCGTGGACCTGGCGTCGATCGCGGCGCGGGAGCGGATCACCAAACATGACGTGAAGGCACGGATCGAGGAGTTCAACGCGCTGGCCGGGCACGAACTCGTGCACACCGGGATGACCAGCCGGGACCTCACGGAGAACGTCGAGCAGTTGCAGATCCGCAGGTCGCTGGAGCACGTGCGGGTCCGGTTCGCCACCGTGCTGGCCCGGCTGGCCGGGCTCGCCGTCGAGCACGCCGACCTGGTGCTGGCCGGCCGCTCGCACAACGTGGCGGCGCAGGCCACCACGCTGGGCAAGCGGTTCGCCAGTGCGGCCGACGAACTGCTGGTCGCGTTCGCCCGGCTGGACGACCTGATCGAGCGCTACCCGCTGCGCGGCATCAAGGGCCCGGTCGGCACCGGGCAGGACATGCTGGACCTGCTCGGCGACCCGGCCGCCGTGCAGCGGCTGGAGCAGGCCGTCGCCCGGCATCTCGGGTTCGAGCACGTGCTGACCAGCGTGGGCCAGGTGTACCCGAGGTCGCTGGACTTCGACGTGGTGTCCTGCCTCGTGCAGCTGGCCGCGGCGCCGTCCAGCCTGGCCACCACGATCCGGCTGATGGCGGGCCACGAGCTGGTCACCGAGGGCTTCCTGCCGGGTCAGGTCGGCAGTTCGGCCATGCCGCACAAGATGAACACGCGCTCCAGCGAGCGGATCAACGGGTTCGCCGTGATCCTGCGCGGCTACGCCTCGATGGTCGGCGAGCTGGCAGGCGGCCAGTGGAACGAGGGCGACGTGTCGTGCTCGGTGGTGCGCAGGGTGGCGCTGCCGGACGCGTTCTTCACGCTGGACGGACTGGTGGAGACGCTGCTCACCGTGCTGGACGGCTTCGGCGCGTACCCGGCCGTGATCGCCCGTGAGCTGGACCGCTACCTGCCGTTCCTGGCCACCACCAAGGTCCTGATGGCCGCCGTCCGGGCCGGTGTCGGGCGGGAGACCGCGCATGAGGTGATCAAGGAACACGCCGTCGCCGTCGGCCTGGCGATGCGGGAACAGGGCATCGAGCGCAACGACATGGTCGACCGGCTGGCCGCCGATCCCCGGCTGCCGCTGGACCACGACCAGCTCAGGGCCCTGCTGGCCGACCGGGTGTCGTTCACCGGGTTGGCCGAGGCGCAGGTGACCGACGTGGCCGGTCGGGTGGCCAAGGTGCTGGAGCGGTTCGCCGACGCGAGTGGTTATTCGCCTGACCCGATTCTCTGAGCCGGGTAGTTTCGGGTCATGGGTGCAGTCGTGACCGAATTGGCCTACTACCCGGTGAAGGGCTGCGCCGGGATGTCGGCGCCCGCCGCCGTGCTCACCGAGACCGGCATCGCGCATGACCGGTCGTTCATGCTGGTGGATGCCAACGGAGCGTTCCGCAGCCAGCGGACCACACCGGCGATGGCGGTGATCCGGCCGGGTGTCAGCGCGGACGGGACCCGGCTGGTGGTGGACGCGCCGGACACCGACACCATCGAGCTGGACGTGCTGACCGACGGCCCCCGGCTGGACGTGAGCCTGTTCGGCGAGTGGTTCGGCATCGGCGTCGACCAGGGCGATGTCGCGGCCAAGTGGTTCTCGTCGGTGCTGGACATGCCGTGTCGGCTGGTCCGGGTGCCCCCGGAACACGATCGCGACGGCTGGGGCGAGCATCCTGGCAAGGTCGGTTTCGCCGACGCGCACGCGGTGCTGATCACCGCGAAGTCCTCTTTGGACGAATTGAACCGGCGGATCGCCCTGCGTGGGGCTGCTGGCGTGCCGATGAACCGGTTCCGGGCGAACATCGTCGTCGACGGATGGCCGGAGCCGCACACCGAGGACCGGTTCCGGCTGATGTCCATCGGCGGTGTCGACTTCGGCTACGCGGTGCGGGCCATCCGCTGCGCCGTACCCACGGTGGCGCAGGAGACCGGCGCGAAGTCGGGTCCGGAGCCGACCAGGACGCTGGCCGACTACCGACGCGAACCGGAGTTCGGTGGTGGGGTCAGTTTCGGGGTGAAGGCGGCCGTGCTGCGTTGCGGCTCGTTGGCGGTCGGGGACGAGGTCGTGGTGACGGAGTGGGCTAGAGCGTGATCGTCACGTCGCCGACCCGGCCGGACAGTGCCTCCGCCGCTGAGCCGCCGTTCACGCCGAGTGCCACCTGGCCCGCCGAGTCCACGTAGACCACGAGCGTGCCCATCGGCACATCGCCGAACGTGCCGCCGAGCTGGGCGTCCACTGTGGTCCGATAGTGGCGGACCCGCACCCGGTCGCCCTGCTGGGCGCCGAATGTGGCCAGGTCGTCACCGCTGGCGGCCAACTGGAGGTTGCCGAACCGGTCCACGCCGATGATCTCGCTGGTCAGCCTGCGTGCGGTGACGACAGTGCGTGGCTCGGGCAGCCGGACCAGATCGGTGACGGCGGGCCCGAACTCGGCCGCCGACGCGCCGCTGGCCAGGTGCGCGGTGGCCGGTGCGAACACGTCCCGGCCGTGGAAGGTCATGGAGACCTCGGGTAACCGGAAGCGTGGTTCCTTCAGCTCGTAGGCCGCGTCGACGCCGCCGAGCGCTTCGGCGGCGGGCAGCAGCAGACCGTTGTCCGGGCCGACCAGCAGGCTGTCGCCCGCGGCCAGCACGACCCCTCGTCGTGCCGTGCCGACACCGGGGTCGACGACGGCGAGGTGGACGGCGGGCGGCAGGTAGCTGACGGTGTGGGCCAGCACGGTGGCGCCTCGCCGGACATCCTGCGGGTCGATGTGATGGGTCACGTCCAGCACCCTGACTCGGGGTGCGATCCCGGCGATCACCCCCTTGCAGGCGGCCACGAACCCGTCCGACGTGCCGTAGTCGGTGGTGAAGCTCACCCAGTCGTAGTGCATCGAACCATTGTCCGGTACCGAGCCGTAGGCTCCGTGGCCGTGCCGACTCTCGCTGACTACCCGCTGGTGGCCACCGGCAAGGTGCGCCGCCTGTACACCGTGGACGATGATCATCTGCTGTTCGTCGCGTCGGACCGGATCTCCGCGTTCGATCACGTGCTGGCCAGCGAGATCCCGGACAAGGGCCGCGTGCTGACCGCCATGAGCGTGTTCTGGTTCGACCTGTTGGCCGACCTGGTGCCCAACCATCTCGTCTCGGCCGACGACGAGCGGATCCCGGCCGAGGTGCGCGGCCGCGCGCTGCTGGTGCGGCGGCTGTCCATGGTGGCGGTGGAGTGTGTCGCCCGTGGCTATCTGGCTGGTTCCGGGCTGCCGGACTACCGGCGGACCGGTGGCGTGTGCGGTGTGCCGCTGCCGGCCGGGCTGGTCGAGTCGGACCGGCTGCCGGAGCCGATCTTCACACCGACCACCAAGGGTGAGCTGGGCACGCACGACGAGGCGATGACGTTCGACGCCGTCGTCGACCAGGTCGGCGCCGACCTGGCGAACCGCCTGCGGGACACCACGTTGCTGGTCTACCGGCGGGCCGCCGAGCACGCGGCCGGCCGGGGTGTGCTGCTCGCCGACACCAAGTTCGAGTTCGGGCTGGCCGCCGACGGCAGCCTGGCGCTGGCCGACGAGGTGCTGACGCCGGACTCGTCCCGCTACTGGCCGGCCGACGGCTACCGGCCCGGCCGGACCCAGCCGGCGTTCGACAAGCAGTACGTGCGCGACTGGCTGACCTCGCCGGAGTCCGGTTGGGACCGGGCGGGCAACGAGCCACCGCCGCCGCTGCCGGACGACGTGGTGGCCAACACCAGGTCGCGCTACGTCGCCGCCTACGAGCTGATCACCGGCCTGTCCTTCGCCGACTGGCCAGGTCAGGGTTGACGCGTAAGTAATCTCTTACCTATCCTGCGTCGGTGCCCACCGACGTCTACGCGGCGATCGCGGACCCCACTCGCCGCGGCATCCTCGACCTGCTCGCCGAGGACGGCAGGTCGGTCACCGAACTGGCGGCGCCGTTCCACATGACCAGACCGGCCGTGAGCCAGCACCTGAGAGTGCTGCGCGAAGCCGGGCTGGTCAGCGAGCGGAGGGCCGGCCGGCGGCGGATCTACCAGTTGGCGCCGGACGGGCTGCGGGAGGTCGACCTCTGGCTGAGCAGCTACCGACGGTTCTGGCACACGAAGCTGGCCGCGCTCGGCGAGTACCTGGCGGAGACCGATGGCCAGGACTGAGTCGGCGATCCGGACCGAGACGTTCTATCCCTATCCGCCGGCACGGGTCTGGCGGGCGCTGACCGACCCGGTCGCGCTGGCCGCCTGGCTGATGCCCAACGACTTCCAACCGGTGCTCGGCCATCGCTTCACGTTCCGCACCGAACCGGTGCCGCCGTACTTCGACGGCGTCGTGCACTGCGAGGTGCTCGAACTCGATTCGCCGCGCACACTGGCCTACTCGTGGCGTGGCATGGCCGGGATGGACACCGTGGTGCGCTGGGAGCTGACCGGGACGACCAGGGATGGCGTCGCCGGCACCCTGCTCGTCGGTGTGCATTCCGGCTTCGACCTGACCGATCCCGCTCAGCTGGGCGGCTTCCGGTCCATGTCCGGCGGCTGGGGCGGCGCCATGGTGTCCGCGTTGGACACGGTGCTGGCCACCATCGAACGAGAGGAATGACCATGCGCATCTCACTGGTGTCCGTCCCGGTCAGCGATCCGGACCGGGCCAAGAAGTTCTACGTCGAGGTCCTCGGCTTCACCGAGCTGACCGACAACACCGACATCCCCGGCACCCGCTGGGTGATGCTCGCGCCGCCGGGTGGCGGTGCCGCCATCACGCTGGTCACGTGGTTCCCGAGCATGCCGGCCGGGTCCTTGAAGGGCCTGGTCTACGAGGTGGACGACGTGGACGCCTGGCTGGTCGACGTGACCGCCAAGGGGCTGGACCTGCCGGCCGGCGTGCAGGAGGAGTTCTTCGGCCGGTACGTCACGCTGGACGACCCGGACGGCAACGGCATCGTCGTGCAGACCACCACCCGGTAGAGATTTCCTCCGATCCGCATCCGGTGGACACCTCACTGGGAGGGTGACCGCACGACTGATCGTCCCGACCACCTACCCGGGCCTGAGTCGGCCCGGCCGTGCCCGCGCAACGGGACGGCCGGGTCAGATCTCCGTCAGCTCCCCGTGCGGCGGCGCGATGACCCCGGTGCCGGCGGGCGCGAACCGGGTCAGCAGGCCGCCGTACAGCCCGACACCCGTTCCGGACAGCACGGCCTCGTGAATCGGCACCGCTGTCCTCGGTGCCACCGCACGCAGGAAACCGATGGCCTCGCTGGTCTTCAGCCACGGCGCCGCCACCGGCACACCGAGCACGTCGATGGCCTGCTCGGGCACCACCAGCGAATCACCGGGGTGGTAGAACGCGCCGTGGCCGATGACGTAGCCGTTGTTCGCGATCACCGGCACCTCGTCGTGGATCACCGCATGCCGGCCACCGGCCACGTGCACGGCGGTACCGGCGATCTCGGTGTGCTCGCCGGACATCAGCACGGTCGCGGCCAGGCCGAGGTCGTGGGTCACCGCTGCTGAGCCCTCGTCCACGACGAGGGCCGCGTTCGGGTTGTCCAGCAGCAGCGTGGCCAGCTTCGTGGTGTCGAGGTGGTCGGGGTGCTGATGGGTGATCAGCACCCCGTCCAGTTCCCTCACCGTCTCGAAGCCGGTGGCGAACGTGCCCGGATCGATCAGCAGCCGAGCCGATTCGGTCTCCAGCAGCACGCACGAGTGTCCGAAGTGGATGATCTTCATCAGTCCAATTGTGCCAGTACCTCTGCCTCTTCGGCCATAGTCATGCCGGAGCGCCGCTCCCGGTCCTGGCCGAGCGCCCGCTCGGTCGCCAGCGCCGCGACCACCGTCTCGGCCAGCGGCCGCAGCGTGAGCCCGGCTTCGATCGACGGTGTCGGGTCGTGCGACGACACGCCCCAGTGGGTGGGCGGCAGCCACAGTGGCAGCGACTTCGGGCCACCCCACGCGTTCACACCGGCCTTCTCCAACGCCTCGGGTGACACGGGCACCAGCTCGGCGCCACCGCCCGTCACCTCGGCGATCTCGGTCAGCACCTCGGTCAGCGGGCGGACCTGCCCGACGCCGTCGTAGGTGCCGACGGTGCCGCGTTCGGCGGCCGTCACGATCCATTCGGCCAGGTCACGCACGTCGATGTGCTGCACGGGCTGGTCCGGCGAGTCCGGCACGATCGCGCGGCCACCCCGGCTGAACCGGTTGGGCCAGTAACCGAACCGGTCGCTGCCGTCCGCGGGGCCGGTGATCAGGCCCGGCCGGACCACGAACGCCCGGTCACCCATGGCCTCGCGAACGGCGTCCTCGCTGGCCACCTTGATCGCGCCGTAGTGCTCCGGGCTGATCTCGCCGCCACCCTCGCGCAGCGGTTCCAGCAGCGGCGCTCCCGGCCGCTGACCAGGGGTCACGTCGTCCGAGTAGACGTTCACCGTGGACACGAACGTCCAGTGGCCCACCTTGTCGGCCAGCAGTGCCAGCGCGTCGGCCACCCAGGGATAGGAGATGGTCGCCACATCCACCACGGCGTCGAACCCGGACCCGGCCGAGTCGGCCAGCGGCGCCAGGCCGTCGGCCGCGTCCCTGTCCACCTTGACCAGTGTCGCGCCGTCCGGCGCCGAGCCGGTCGTGCCGCGGGCCGCGCACGTCACCTCGTGGCCGCGGGCCACCGCTTCGGCCGCCACGGCCTTGCTCAGAAAAACCGTTCCACCCAGGACGAGAAGTCGCATGGGGGCAGCCTGCACCCGGCCCCCGCCCGGCCGCTACCCGTCTCGCGCTGGGCGAACACCCAGCTCAGGTAGTCTTTGGGGCGTACCGCCGACCCTCTTCCCCGCAGGAGTTGTCCCAGTGGCCCGTGTCGTCGTCGACGTCATGCCCAAGCCCGAGATCCTCGACCCGCAGGGACAGGCGGTGGCCAACGCGCTGCCCCGTCTCGGTTTCCAGGGCGTCACCGAGGTCCGCCAGGGCAAGCGGTTCGAGCTGGAGGTCGACGACTCGGTCGACGACGAGACGCTCGCCAGGATCGCCGACGGGCTGCTCGCCAACCCCGTGATCGAGCAGTGGACCGTGCGCCGGGTGGACGCATGAGTACCCGAGTCGGTGTCGTCACGTTCCCCGGCAGCCTGGACGACTCGGACACCGCCCGCGCCATCCGCCGCGTGGCGGCCGAGCCGGTCGCGCTGTGGCACGGGGACGCCGATCTGCACGGTGTCGAGGCCGTGATCCTGCCCGGCGGCTTCTCCTACGGCGACTACCTGCGGGCGGGCGCCATCGCCCGGTTCGCGCCCGTGATGGGCGAGGTGATCGCGGCCGCCAAGCGGGGGATGCCGGTGCTGGGCATCTGCAACGGCTTCCAGGTGCTGTGCGAGTCGCACCTGCTGCCCGGCGCGCTGATCCGCAACGACCGCCGCAAGTTCGTCTGCCGCGACCAGGTGCTGCTCGTCGAGAACGCGAAGACGGCGTGGACGCGGGAGTACCGGCACGCGCAGGAAATCG
>DASUJK010000026.1:0-3374 GCA_036279295.1 Pseudonocardiaceae bacterium
ACCGACGGCAGGCCGGCCGCTGGCCGCGGCCAACTCGCTGGTGCGCAAGCCGGACTCGCCACACCTGGCGTTGTGGCAGGCCGCGACGACGCTGCGCGAATCCCGGGGTGACGGCCACGTGGCCGCGCTCATCGCCGCCGACCTGGACCCGTGTGAGACGTTGGTCCTGTTCGCCGCCGACAAGGGCATGGACCGCGCGTACCTCCAGACCGCCCGCCGGTGGTCGGACGAGGACTGGGACGCCGCAACGGCCCGGCTGGGCGACCGTGGGCTGCTGTCCGACACCGGGAAGCTGACCACCGCCGGCACGAAGCTGCGTGCCTGGGTGGAGGACCGCACCGACCAGGCGGCCTCGGCACCGTGGCGGGCACTGGGCCAGGCGGCCTGTGCGCGGCTGGCCGAGCTGATGACGCCGCTCGCCCGCCGGATCGTGGCTGGTAACGACGTCATGCGGACCAATCCGATGGGCTTGGACGCCGCCCGCGAGCTGGGCTGAGCAGGCTCGCCGCGAGCACTCCGACGGACGTGCCAGGATGGAAGAGTGACGAGGTCGAATCCACGCCAGAACCCTGTCCTGTCGGCTGCGCTGTCCGGCGCGGTCGACCTGTCCGCGGTGAAGGCACGCGCCGAGGCCGCTAACCGGCCCGCACCGACACCGTCCGCCGACGGCGAGACCGCCGCCGGGTCGGGCGGCCAGTGGGTCATCGAGGTGACCGAGGCGAGCTTCCAGACGGACGTCGTCGAGCGGTCACTGCAGGTCCCGGTCATCGTGGACCTGTGGGCCACCTGGTGCGGCCCGTGCAAGCAGCTGTCGCCCGTGCTGGAACGCCTGGCCGAGGCCGGTAACGGCGCCTGGGTGCTGGCCACGGTGGACGTGGACGCCAACCCGAGGATCGCGCAGCTGTTCGGCGTGCAGTCCATCCCGACGGTCGTCGCCATCGCGGGCGGCCAGCCGGTGGACGCGTTCTCCGGCGCACTGCCCGAACCGCAGGTGCGGGACTGGATCAACGGCCTGCTGGACGCGCTGCGGGAGCAGCTGCCGGGCATCGCGGCCGCCGAGCAGAACGCCCCGGCCGACCAGGTCGACGACGAGCCCGTCGAGGAGCCCGAGGACCCCAGGTTCACCGCTGCCGAGGAAGCCCTGGAGGCCGGTGACTTCGCTGCCGCCGAGGCCGCCTACCAGCACATTCTGGACGCCGAGCCGGCCAACGAGCAGGCTCGGACGGCCATCGCCCAGGTGCGGTTCCTGGCTCGGACGGCGGACGCGGCGCCGGACGCGGTGGCCAGGGCGGACGCCGCCCCGGACGACGTGGCGGCCCAGCTGATGGCCGCCGACGTCGAGCTGGCCGAGCAGTTGGTGGACGAGGCGTTCGGCAGGCTGATCAACACCGTCCGGATGACGGCGGCCGAGGAGCGGGACGAGGTGCGCAAGCACCTGGTCGAGCTGTTCGAGCTGTTCGACCCGGACGACCCGAGGGTGCTCAAGGCCCGCAAGAACCTGGCCAACGCGCTGTTCTGAGACTCAGGAGAACTGGGAAGTACAGACCGTCGAGCCCTGTAGGAAGCCGTCCTGGAAGGACGACACCCTGGCGAACCCGGCCGGTACCCGCTCGCCGTTGACGTCGGCGGCGATCATGCTGGTCGGCGACAGCAGTTCGGCGACGGCCTCGTCCAGATCGGCTGGTCCGAGCAGCAGTTGCGCGGTGGGATCGGTGGACGTGTGGTGCCGGATCACCCCGGCCCACGCACCCGTCAGGCACGCCGTGCGCAGGCCCGCGTTCTTGTCGTCCAGCGGCATGCCCAGCGCTCGCTGCACGCCCAGCGCGTAGCGGGACGCGACCTCGGCGAACGCCGCGAAGTCACCCAGCCCGGTCCCGGTCGGCGCAGCCGTCGCGGTCGCGGGCGTCGTGGTTGCCGCCCTGGGTTGCGTCGGCGCCGCGGCCAACTCGTTGAGCGCCGTCTCGTCGACCGCGATCGTGTTGTCCTGCGGGCAGAACGACGTCGGCGCCGTGCCGGTGCCGTCGGCGCAGATGCCCGCGTTGTCGACGATCTGCGGTGGCGCCGCGGCGCTCTGCTTGAAGGTGGCGTTGAGGCTCTGCTCCAGCAGGGCCAGCGCCGAGTCGTCGACCGGCACGTTGGCACTGGCCTCGGCGGCCTGCGTGAAGCCCAGTTCGGTGACCCGCTGGCGGACCTCGGTCTCGTCGATCTCGCTGCATCGCACCGGTCCGTCGGTGAAACCGAACTGGAACGCGGTGATCCGGTCGAACGAGCTGCCGTAGACATCGGGGTCGGCGGCCGGGCTGCCGGCCTGGTCACGGACGAACATCAGCGTGGCCAGCACCTGGTTCAGACCGTCACCGGTGGACACCCGGAAGTGCTTGGCCTTGCCTTCGGCCACCCACCGGATGACCGCGCCCGAGTAGCAGTCCGCCTGCTGCTGCATGACGATCGCCGGGGTCGCCCGGTTCACGTTGCCCAGCCTGGTCTGCACGACGCGACCCATCTCGTCGGCCAACACCGTCACGATCGCCATCGACCCGAACATCTTGTCCAGTGCGGGAAGCAGCGTGCCTCGATCCCACGAGACGCTGTCATCGGCGGCGCAGTAGTAGGCGGCGGCCCCGGTCTGGCCACAGGACTCACCGTTCGCCGAATTGAGGGACTTGACCTTGCGGACCTGCTTGAAACGCTTGCCGAAGTCCTTGGGCAGCGCCTGGGACCAGAACGTGTTGATGTCGGACATGGCGTCCACAGCCAACTTGTCCACCTGCGTACCGGCGTAGCCCTGCACGGCCAGCTTCGCCCTCGGCACGCCGGGGCGCAGCCCGCTCGGCCCCCGGGTGACCGGCAGACCGGCGACGTCGGCGGGGCTCACGTCGGCGGATGGCCGTGCCCGGCCGGGAATCGGCTGGCCGGCGCAAGCACTCACCAGGGTGACCGCCACCAGTGCGAGCGCGATGCCAGCCACGATGTGGGGCGTACCCCGCAGCATCATCCGTCGGCCCCGTTCCTGGTCTTGCCGGTCCGTCGCTGCCGCGACCCCCAGCACCCTACTTCCCGTGCTGGAGGGCCATCACGAGCCAGCGGTGGTCGAAGTTCCACCGCAGGTCAAGCCGCCGCTGGTGTGAAGTTCGCGTACGGTATGTGGCCTGCGCCACCCGAGTTACCGGGTGGAGCGTCGGCGAATCCTGTGGCAAGCTGTACTTGGTCGTAGTTTCTGTGTTCGTGTGGTACACGCTCGTGAAACGACGTTGCGGGCGGATGAGTTTCCTCTCGGTCAGCCGGAGAAGTCGCCGTCTGAAACCGGCCCAGAGACCACAGCCGTGGTCTCTGTTCAGTGATCTGTCGGAGGGAACTGCCAAGATGGCAACTCA
>DASUJK010000027.1:0-18367 GCA_036279295.1 Pseudonocardiaceae bacterium
CGACGCCGCCGATCCGCTCGTCGTCGACCTCGGTTACGGCGCCACCCCGGTGACCTCGGTGGAACTGCTGAACCGGCTGCGCGCGGTCCGCCCGGACGTCCGAGTACTCGGCCTGGAACTGGATGCCGACCGGGTGGCGGCCGCGCAACCGGCCGCCGACCCGCCGTGGCTGGAGTTCCGGCGAGGCGGCTTCGAACTTGCGGGCACGGCACCCGTGCTGCTGCGGGCGTTCAACGTGTTGCGCCAGTACGAGGAACCGGCAGCCGTCGCCGCCTGGACCACGATGATCGACCGCCTCGCGCCCGGTGGCCTGCTCATCGAGGGCACGTGCGACGAGATCGGCCGACGCAGCTGCTGGATCACGCTGGACGCGGCAGGCCCGCGCACGATCACGCTGGCCTGCCTGCCATCCGGCATCGACCGGCCGGCCGATCTGGCCGAACGGCTGCCCAAGGCGCTGATCCACCGCAACGTGCCCGGCGAGCGCGTGCACACACTGCTGACCGCGTTCGACGCCTGTTGGGCGAGGTCCGCGCCCTTCGCTCCGTTCGGCCACCGGGCGCGCTGGGCCGAGGCGGTCCGGCTGCTGGCGCAAGACGGCTGGCCGGTGGTCGACCGACCGCGCAGATGGCGGTTGGGCGAGGTCACGTTGGCCTGGTCGGCCGTCGCGCCCTGACGATCGGTTACTGCGACAATCGTCAACCATGTTGGTCGACGAACGGCGTTACGTGATCCGGTTCGGCTGCCCGGACCGCAGAGGCATCGTGGCCCGGATCGCGTCGTTCCTCGCCGAGGCGGGCGGCTGGATCGTCGAGGCCGCCTATCACACGGACCGGGACAGCAACTGGTTCTTCACCCGCCAGGAAGTGCTGGCCGACTCGCTGCCGTTCGATGTGGACGAGCTGCGCGGCCAGTTCGCCGCGGTGGCAAGGGAACTGGGCGCCAACACCGACTGGCGGATCAGCGACACGGCGGAGCGGCGCAAGATCGTCGTGCTGGTCTCCCGCGAGGGGCACTGCCTGTACGACCTGCTCGGCCGGGTCGCCGCGCGCGAGTTGGACGTGGACATCAGCGCCGTGATCGGCAACCACCTGGCGCTGGCCGACATCACCAGGGCACACGGCATCCCGTTCTTCTACGTGCCGTTCCCGCCGAACGACCCGGACGGTCGCGGTGCCGCGTTCGCCCAGCTGGCGCAGTTGGTGGACAGCCATCACCCGCATGCCGTGGTGCTGGCCAGGTTCATGCAGGTCCTGCCGCCCGAGCTGTGTGCCGCGTGGTCGGGTCGGGCGCTCAACATCCACCACAGCTTCCTGCCGTCGTTCGCCGGTGCCCGGCCCTACCACCAGGCGCACGCGCGTGGGGTCAAGCTGATCGGCGCGACCTGTCACTACGTGACCGCGGAACTGGACTCCGGCCCGATCATCGAGCAGGACGTCACCCGGATCCACCACCGCGACTCCGTGGCCGACCTGGCCCGCAAGGGCCGGGACATCGAGAAGGTCGTGCTGGCCAGAGGCCTGCGGTGGCACCTGGAGGACCGCGTGCTGGTGCACGGCAACCACACGGTCATCCTCTGACCTTGCCCGGTTCGGGGTCGCCCGACCGGGTGGTGCCGACGGCGCTCGTAAGCTCGACTCCGTGGCTTCACCGATCGTGGACATCCAGCGGCTACGGGCGATCCGGGCGGACGGGCAGGATCTACGCGGCGCCGTGCTCGTCGGCCTCGACCTGACAGCGCCTGCGGACGACCAACTGCTGCGCACCGCGCTGGACGGCGCCCTCATGCTCGGCTGCCGGCTGACCCCGGCCAGCCGGGCGCGGGCGGACGCGGCGGGCGTGCTGCTGTTCCCGGACATTCCCGACCTGCCCTACCGGCCCTATCGCAGCACTCTCTACACGCCAGAGGAACTGTTCGACGGGTTCGACCCGGCCCGACCGGAGTCGTACGCGGACACCATGGATGCCCGGGTGTACCAGCATGTCCGGGTGGAGGGCGAGTACCCGGGCCCGGTGGCCGCACTGTCCCGCAGGCTGCACGACCACGGCATCGCCGAGGCACTGCACGACGTGCTCACCGACGCCGGCCGGCCGGTCGCGGTGATGGGCGGGCACGAACTGGCCAGGGACTCGGCCGGCTACCGGGCCGCCGTCGAACTCGGGCTGGCGCTGGGCCGCAGCCGCACCGGATTCACCGTGCTCACCGGTGGCGGACCCGGCGCGATGGAGGCGGTGCCACTCGGCGTCCGACTGTCCGAACAGGACGAATCAGCGGTCGACGCCGCCCTGCGCGAACTGGCCGCAGTCCCGACGTTCGGCAACGGTGGCTCCACGGTGGACATCGCGGCGATCGGCCGCTGGCTGGCCGCTGCCGGCCGCGTCGAACTGCCCGCCGCCGACCGCCCTTGCACCATCGGCATCCCGACCTGGTTCTACGGCCACGAGCCGCCGAACACGTTCATGTCGTTGCACGCCAAGTACTTCGCCAACTCGGTACGCGAGGACGGCCTGCTCACCGTGGCCACCGGCGGTGTCGTGTACACGCCGGGCAGCGCGGGCACGGTCCAGGAGGTTTTCCAGGACTACACCCACAATCACTACGGCAGCCTCGGTCCGCCAGCGCCCATGGTGTTCCTGGACAAGGACTTCTGGATGAACGAGGTGCCGGCCGCCGCGCTTGTCCAGCAGTTGGCCAAGGGCAGGCCGTCGGAGCAGTGGATCCTGGTCACCGACGACCTGGCCGAAGCGGTGGCGTTGCTGGAGGACTACGCGGACCGAACCGACTGAGGCGCACGCTGGTCGGCCCACTTCCGCACGGCTTCCAGCTGCGCGGCCAGCGACACCAGCCGCCGTTCGGTGCCGGCCGGCCCGAGCAGTTGCGCGCCGACCGGCAGGCCGTCGTCGGTCAACCCGGCCGGCACGTTCACGCCCGGCCAGCCCAGCACGTTCCACGGCCACGCGTACGGGCACGCGGACACCATCATCCGGTTCAGCTGCCCGTCGGGCAGCCGCGACCACGACTCCACGCGCGGCGGCGGAGTGGCCGTCGTCGGCACGAGCAGCACGTCGACCTGGCGGAACACCTTGCCGACCTGCCGCTCGTAACGGCCTTCGGTGGCCTTGGCGAAACCGACCAGGTACCGGCCGACGCGGCGGCCGTTGGACATGTTCTTCATCGTCCGCCGGTCCAGCAGCGACGGATCGGGCACCTTGGCCAGCCAGCCGTACAGGCCCGCCGTCGACTTGGGCAGGAAGTTCAGCCCGATGAGCCCGTACGTCGGATCGGCAGGCACGACCTCGTGGCCGAGACCGGTCAGCACGTCGGCCAGCCGCAGCACGGCAGCCCGGATCCTCGGGTCCAGGCGCACCCGGTAACCGGTCAGCGGTGCACGGAAGGACAGCCCGATCCGGAGTCGGCCGGGTTCCCGGTAGGCAGCGGTCAGCGTGCCGTCCCGCGCGGGATCACGACCGGCCAGCACGTCGACCAGCAGTGCCGCGTCGGCGGTGCGGCGAGCCAGCGGGCCGCTGATCGAGATGCCGAACATGTCGTCCTCGGCCGTGACCTCCGGGCGCTCCGGCTTGATGCCGACCAGGTGCGTCCAGGACGCCGGGATGCGGATCGAGCCGGCACCGTCCGAGCCGACGGCGACCGGCACGATGCCGGCGGCGACGGCCGCGGCCGAACCACCGGACGAGCCACCCGGCGTGTGGTCGGGCTGCCACGGATTGCGCGTGATCCCGAACGCGGGTCCCTCGGTGAACGGCCACTGGCCCAGTTCCGGGGTGTTGGTCTTGCCGACGATGATCGCGCCAGCGCCACGCAGCCGTCGCACGACCTCGTGGTCGGCGACCGCGGGTGGGAAGTCACCCGCGCAGCCGAACGATGTCGGCTCACCGGCCAGGTCCAGGTCGTCCTTCATGGCCATCGGCACGCCGAGCAGCGGCAGCCGCTCACCGGCACGCAGACGACGGTCGGCATCGGCCGCCTCGCGCAGCGCGGCCACGGTCCGCACCCTGCGGAACGTGTTCAGCGTCGGCTGGGTGGCCTCGATCCGGGCCAGCACCTCGGTGGTCAGCTCGGTCGCCGAGACCTCACCGGCCGCCAACAGCTGGGCCAGCCGCACCGGACCGGCATCCAGCACGTGTTCGGCTGGTTCGGCCGCAGCCGCCATCAGCCCACCGGCCGACCTAGATCGTCGACCACCTCGGCGCCGGGCAGCATCATGAGCACGTCACCGGGCACCAGGATCTTGCTTCCCCGGATCCCGCTGCCCACGATCAGCTCGGGCGCCGCTGCCACGGCGGCGTCGATCAGCAGTGTCCAGCCGTCCGGCAGCCCGAACGGCGTGATGCCGCCGTAGGCCATCCCGGTCAGCGCGACGGCGTCGTCCATCGGGGCGAACGAGGCTTTCCGGACATCCATCCTGCGGCGCACGACACCATTCACGTCGGCCCGCGTGGTGGCCAGCACCATACAGGCCGCGTAGCGCGTCTCACCACCGCGTTTGCCGGCCACGACGACACAGTTCGCGGACGCGTCCAACGGTGAGCCGTAGGCCTCGCAGAAGGCGGCGGTGTCGGCGAGCTCCGGGTCGATGGCGGCCACGCCACACCGGTCCTGGGCGGCGGGGTCCAGTTCGGCGAGTGCCTTGGCCACCGGGGCCGCGAGCAGGTCGGTGCGTTCGGTGGCGGGGAATACGGTCAGGCTGCCGGCGATGCTCCACATGCCGTCATCGTGCCAAAACCGTGACGGGCCGCTGCGGGCCGCTCACCACTTCTGGCCGCCGCGCTGCACCTCGATCAGCTTCGGCCGGACGTCCACGATGTAGACCAGCACGGCGACGAGCCCCGCGATCCAGAACATCAACGTGAAGTCGTAGAAGTGGAACAGGAAACACGCCAGGGTGCCGCCGCCGGTGATCGCGAGCCAGACCGGCTTCGTCCGCTTGTTGGCAGCCGAGTAGGCGTCGGAGCGCTGCACCGCGGCATGCAGGAAGGCGAACAAGCCGACCGGAACCGCCGCCCAGTTGAGCACGGTGACGATCCAGCCAGTAATTGTCACGCCTCTAGCGTACGACCAAACACCAGCGAACCCCGACGGGTCGTACCCGCCGGGGTTCGCGTGACGTGTTACTTCATGGCCAAACTACTTCTGAGCCGTCGGCTTCCTGGTGGTGCCGGTGGTCGCCTTCGTACTGCGGGCGGCCGCCGTCCGGTTCGCCGCCTTGCGCGTGGTGCCGCGCACCTCGTGGGCGGCTTCCTTGCCGGCCTCGTGGGCCTGCTCGGCAACGGTGTCGGCAACCTCGTCGGCCACGTGCTCGGCCGCGCGCGCCGCCTTCTCACCGGTGGACCGGGTGCGCCTGCTGACCTTGCCGAGCACGTCGTCGGCCAGCTCGCGGACGTCGCCCGCTGCCGACTCGGCGCGCTGCTGGGCAGCCTGCGCGGCCTGGTCGAACTGCTCGAAGGCCCGCTTGAACTGCGGCTGAGTGCGCAGCTTGTCCAGCGTCTGCTCACCCTGCTCGGTCAGGTACTGGTAGAGCTTCTGGGCCGCGTCCGCGTACTGCTCGACCAGCTTGCGCAGCTCGGCCGGGTCCAGCTTGCCGCGCAGGTCGGCCACGTCGGTGGGCAGCTCGTCCACCACGGCCCGGGCCTGCTCGGCGCGCTCGGTCATCTGGGTGCGGGTCCGGTTGACGGCCTCGATGATGGCCTGCGTGGCCACGTCACCGGCGCCGAGCGCGGCCAGCAACGGGTTGCGGGCCTGCTCCAGGGCACCGGCCATGGCGGCGCGAGCCTGCTCGCCCGCCTTCCGGACGTCGTCGATCGTGGGCACAGTTGCCATGTCGGTCACTCCTCCGTGCTCGGGGTCCACCCTTGGGTCGTCTCGTCATCCACATCGGACCCCTCCACTGTGGACTGATTGTGCGCTTGGTCCTGTTCTGCCACGTTGGCGCGGCGAAACGTCTCGTACACGTCGAGCAGCACCTGCTTCTGCCGCTCGGTCAGCTCGGCGGCGGCGAGGATCGCCTCCGGTACCGGGCCGCCCGCCGGCGCGTCGAGAATGCCGGCCTGGACGTAGAGCGCCTCGGCCGAGATGCGCAGACCTTTGGCGATCTGCTGCAGGATCTCGGCACTCGGCTTGCGTAAGCCGCGCTCGATCTGGCTGAGATAGGGGTTGGACACCCCGGCGAGCTTGGACAGTTGCCGCAGGGAGATCCGGGCACTGCTGCGCTGCTGGCGGATGTACTCGCCAATGCCGGTGACCAGGTCCATCGGGCTGAGACCGTCGTCGTCCGCCACTGTCGGCCACCTCCCTCGCTCGCTGTCATACCGACGGTACGCAGATGTGCTAGCAGTTGCAAGCGAAGTGCTTGCAACTGTGCTTCGGCTCACCAGCGCTCTACGGTGAACAGGCCATGAACGGCCGAACGCACGGCGTCTCGCGGGCGACCCGGCGGCGCACCCGCCTGGTACGCGCGCTGACGGCGGCGGGTGTACTGCCGGACCAGGCATGGCGGGCCGCGTTCGCCGACGTGCCGAGGCACATGTTCCTGCCCAGGTTCTTCCGGCCGTGCGACGACGGCACCTGGGTCGCCGTCGACCGGACCGATCCGGACTGGCTGGACCAGGTGTACGAGGACCGGGTGCTCGTCACCCAGCTGGACGGCGACCCGGCGCGGTGGGCGGTGGCCAGGGAGACCGGCCCGGTGTTCGGCGTGCCGACCAGTTCGTCCAGCCAGCCGGCGATCATGGCCGTGATGCTGACGATCCTGGACGTGGCCGCAGGCCACCGGGTGCTGGAGATCGGCACCGGGACCGGCTACAACGCAGGCCTGCTGTGTCACCGGGTCGGCCAGCACAACGTCCACACGGTCGACATCGACCCCGAGTTGTCGGCCGCGGCCTGCCACCGACTGGCCGGCGCCGGCTACGCGCCGACCTGCGTGGCCGCCGACGGAGCCGACGGCCACCCGGCCGGTGCGCCGTACGACCGGGTGCTGGCCACGTGTGCCGTGGCGCGTATCCCGCTGCCGTGGCTGACCCAGACCGTGCCCGGTGGGCTGGTGGTCACGACGCTGCACCGGCCGCTAGGAGCGGGTCTGGTGCGGATCACCGTCGGCGAAGGCGCCACCGGCGAGGGCCGGGTGCTGGCCGAGGACGGCCGGTTCATGCCGTTGCGGGCGCACCGGCTGGCCAGGTCGACGCGCCCGGACGAGACGGAGGGCACGGTCCGCTCGACCCCGCTGGGCGGGTCGGCGCTGGTCAGCCACCGCAGCCGGTTCGAGTTCTACGCCGGCCTGGTGCTGCCCGAGGTCACCGCAACGGCCGACGCGGACGGCACCGTGTGGCTGCTGCATCCGGACGGTTCCTGGGCCAGGCACGGCGGCGGGCCCGACCAGTACCAGGTGTGGCAGGGCGGCCCGACGCGGCTGTGGGACGTCGTCGAGGCCGCGCACGAGGAGTGGCAGGCCCTTGGCCGCCCGACCAGGGACCGGTTCGGCATCACCGTCGGGCCGGACCGCCAGGAGCTGTGGCTGGACGAACCGGGCAGCCGGTACCGGTGGCCGCTCTAGCCCTTGCACAGGCAGAACGGGTGACCCGCCGGGTCCGCGTAGACCTGGAACGACGCGTGCTCGTCGGACAGGTCCAGCGGCCTGGCACCCAGGCCGACGGCGTGCTCGGCGGCCACGGACATATCGGACACTGTCAGATCGAAGTGGAACATTTGCGGCCGGGTCGGGTCCGGCCAGGTCGGCGCCTGGTAGTCGTCGGCCCGCTGGAAGTCGACGGTCACGCCGCCGTCCGGGTTGGTCAGCGTGACCCAGTCGTCGTTCGGCGTGATGCCGCTCTCGGGCCAGCCGAGCAGTGCGGCGTAGAAGCGGGCGAGCGCCGCCGGGTCGGGGCAGTCCAACACGATCGAACCAAGCCGGACCAGGGACTTCGTAGTCATCGTCGACCTCCGTATCCACTCAATCTCGTTTACCGGTTACTAACCGGCGAAAACTTTATGCTGGTTTCGAAGCGCCGGCAACTCCATATTCTTTACAGTGGAGTGGTGACTGGTCTGGTGGCTGGCGCACAGGTCCACATGACGGCCGGATGGGCCGAGGATCTTGGTGCCCACGACCACGATGTGGAACTGGTAGTGGCCTTCCTCAACACGATCGACGTCGATCAGGACACCGACGTGCTGGACGACCCGGCGCGTTGGCGTGAGTGGGTCGCCGAACAGGCTCTCGGCCCACCTGCGGTCGGCGTGCCGCCGGACGAGGTGATCGCGCAGGTCAGAGGCGTCCGCGACGCCCTTCGCGCAGCGGTCACCGAGGGTCAGGGGCCGATGGGCGACGGCGACGCGACCCGGACCGGGGGCCCCGTGCGGGTCGAACTGCACGACGGCATACCCATCCTGGTGGCCAGCGATCCGGTCGGTGCCGTCCTGGCGGCGAGCGCCCGGCTCGCAGTCCTCGGCGACTGGGACCGGGTCAAGATCTGCCCGGCCGACGACTGTCGCTGGGCGTTCTTCGACCACTCCCGCAACCGGTCCCGCACGTGGTGCTCGATGCGGGTGTGCGGCAACCGCACGAAGGCCCGCAACTGGCGGGAACGCGCGCGGCTGAGGCCGGAAGAAGCCCCTTAGCGGGCTGTACCGACGTCCGCCGGCGGACCATCGCTACGCGGGGATGGCGGACTTGGCCTGCCACTGCGCCCAACTCAGCGCCCAGTCGTAGTAGTCGCCGTCGGACGCGCCGAGGTGCTGCGTCGAGCCCGTGACCTCCACGGGATCGCCGACCAGCACCGACTTGTAGTACGCGAGCGCGTTCGCCGTGGACAGGTTGACGCAGCCGTGCGACACGTTGGTCCGGCCCTGCTGGCCGACCGACCACGGTGCCGCGTGCACGAACTCGCCGTTGTTGGAGATCCGCACCGCCCAGTGCACTTCGAGGTTGAAGTAGTGGTACTTCGGGTTGGTCATGAAATGGGTCTCGCTGCGGGACAGCACGACGTGCACACCGGAGTTGGTGACGCGGCCGGGATCGGAGTCCAGGCCGAAGCTGGCCGGGTAGTCGGCGGTCTTCCTACCGTTGGTCAGCACGATCATCCGGTGCGTCTTCGTGTTGGCCCGCACAACCTGCGAGCGGCCGATGGCGAAGTTCGCCGAGATGTCGGACTTGCCGTACACACCGGGCGCGAACGCGACGCCGTAGAGGTCGGCGCTGACCGTGACGTGGGTGCCTGGCGCGTAGTAGGTCTCCGGCCGCCAGTGCACGGTCTGGGCGTCCAGCCAGGCCCAGAGGCCCTTCGTGGGCTTCGAGGTGGTCACCGTCAACGAGCGCTGCACGGCGATCCGGTCGGTCACCGGGGAGCTGAACGTGAGTGCGATCGGCATGGCGACGCCGTAGGTCTGCCCGTCGCCGACGTTGAGCTTGGCGCTGATCTGCCGGTCCGGGGTCAACGTGGTGAACGCGCCGCGGATCGGCACCGTCCTGCCGTCCTGGCCGATCGCGTCGCCCGACCACGTGTACGTCTTGCCGTAGCCCAGCGGTTCGGTCGCGGTCCAGCTCCGGTTGTCGGCTGAGAGCTTGCCGCTGACGACGAGGCCCTTCGGGTTGGTCAGCGCGACGTGGCTGATGGTGCCGTTGGCGACAGAGGCGGCGAACACCCCGGCCGGACTGACGTCACGGGCACCCGATGCCGGCTGGACGGACACCGAGGCCGACTGCGCGACGGGTGTCGGCGGCCGGGTCGCGGTCGTGGTCCCGTGCGACCGCGGGGCCGACGTGGTAACCGACGTACAGCCGGCCAGCACCGCCCCCACCAGCGTCACCCCGAACACCGGCACCGCCCACTGCCGTGCACCGTTCCGCCACATGGCCCACCCCTCTCGACCTGTGATCACCATCACATTACAGTCCGCATTCGGATTGTTCCCGCGAGCTAGATCAGACCACACAGCGTATCCGGCCAATGGGGTTCGGGAGGCTCGCCGAACTGGCTACCGAACGTCGACATTGACGGACATGTCCACGGTAGGACGGTATGGGGCAACAGTGTCAGGTGGTAGTGCGAGGGCAACCAACCGACTACTCTGAGCCGCTAGGCCGTGGTTCTTCGTGTTGTGGTAGCACGCTCGCGGAACGATGTGCGGGCGTTCTTTTCTCGGCGGAGAATCGTGGAACTGCCCGGGAACGGCCGGGGACTGCACGGTGCAGTCCCAGCTGATCCTGCGAGGAGGCAGGCGTGGCAGAAGGCACCGTCAAGTGGTTCAGCGCTGAGAAGGGCTACGGGTTCATCCAGCGCAAGGACGGCGGACCGGATGTGTTTGTGCACTACACCGAGATCCAGGGCTCGGGGTACCGCAGCCTGGAGGAGAACCAGATAGTCGAGTTCGAGGTCGGCCAGGGCACCAAGGGGCCGCAGGCCCAGAACGTCCGCCCGGTCTGACACTCCGATCGGCGGCTAGCCCGCCACGTCGTCGTCAGGCAGGAAATAATCGACGGACCCCACTCAGTGCGAGTGGGGTCCGTTCTGCTTCGGGGTGGACCGGTCCGCGATCAGGAGTTCGGGACCGGGAGTTCGGTGGTGCGTCTGGCTACTCGGGCCAGGCCGGGGCGTCGCTGTAGCCGCGGCTGGCCGCACCGACGCGGGTTGCGCGCTGCTCAGCTTCCCAGCCGAGTCGCTGCATCACCCACTCCTGGGCCAGTGCCTGCGGCGAGGTGCCGTTGGCCGCCGCCAGCTCGCGGAGTTGCTCGTTCGCGGCCAGCTGGAGTCGCAGTTGGTAAACCTGGGCGCCACCGAAGCGGCTGCCGGTGCCCGTGGTCTCGACGTCGGTGTCCGGCGCCAGTGCTGCGAGGTAGTTCTCCAACTCGCGGCCCGGCGCCTGCGGATCATCTTCGGTCGAGACAGGGCGATGTCTCCCGGTCTTCGTTCGTCCTAGCGATGGAATCTGCACGGCGAACACGATAACGGTTCGATTGCGGGATAGCGCCCGGGGTGTGTTTTCCGCCACCCGCGCGTGTCGAACTGAAGATCCGTGCATCAGGATCACACTGGCCACACACGTGGAGAGCCCCCGCGCCAGGGGGAGGAACGCGGGGGCCGGAGGGGATCTCCACAGGCGCTGACCGGGGGTGTGTCAGCAACTGAATTGTGACACGCGATCATGTCGGCACGCGAGTGGTTGAGCGTGGAAATTTGTTGCCAACGTTCACCCACAGTTGGCGCGATCGTGACCAACTGGCCGACCTGCGGTTTCCCGGCGCGACCTGCGTCTTTCGGCGGTCAGTCGGCCAGCTGGTAGCCGGCTTCTGTGACAGCCCCGGTCACTTCCTGGATCGTCAGCGGGCGCTTGCTGGACACGGTCACGGCGCCGGTCGAGAGGTCGACATGTACGCCCGTGACGTCCGCGAGCGCGGTCAGTTCCTCGGTGACCGAAGCGACACAGTGCTCACAGGTCATGCCGGTCACGGTGTAGGTGGCCGAGTGCGGGGCGCTGACGGTCATCGACGAAGTTCCTCTCGATCACGGGTGGTCCGAGGACCACGGTACCCCCAGGGGGTAGTGACTCGGATGGCTGCTCCGCGTCGCTTGAGCGACCGCCGAAAGCCTGTAACTCGGTCGCGCGGGCATCTCACATCGTGCTGAGGTGACTGTGCGTGCCCTCGAATCACCCCACGGGAGGCTGCGCGCCTGGTCACCAGTCGCTAGCCTCGCGGGGAAACCGGAGCCGGGGAGGTAGCCATGAGCGGAAGCCTCGATATTCGGAAGCTGCTGTGGCAGGAGGACGACTCATTGCCACGTCACTCCACTGATCTGCCCGCGCAGCGCAACGGTGAGCCGGGGCGCATCTCGGGTGACCAGGTGCGCAGGGCGCGGCTGGCGGTGGCCAGGAACGCCCACGATGCGGACGACTGCCGCCAACTGCTGGACATGTTGGGCCTGGTGCCCGACGACGAGGGCACACCACCCGTACGTCGGTAGTACACAGCTGGTGATGCTCGCCACATCCGGTACCCCACGGTGGGGACCTGGTGTGGCGATCCGTTTACCGGCAGTCGATCTACCAGCCGTTACGGCGACGGGGTGGCCCCGTTTTGGAGGAGCGTGCCGGTGTGCCCTATGCTTGGCCGTGCTCCCAGCGGACAGCCGTTGGCGGCACGGTCGGTTGGTTCACCGGGCCGACCGGGCTCCCATCGTCTAGCGGCCTAGGACGCCGCCCTTTCAAGGCGGTAGCGCGGGTTCGAATCCCGTTGGGAGTACGAGGAACAGCAAGGCCCAGTGGCGCAGTTGGTTAGCGCGTCGCCCTGTCACGGCGAAGGTCGCGGGTTCGAGTCCCGTCTGGGTCGCCACAAGCGATCGGCCGGTTGGCCGGTCGTTTTTGGCCAGGTAGCTCAGTTGGTACGAGCGTCCGCCTGAAAAGCGGAAGGTCGACGGTTCGACCCCGTCCCTGGCCACCACAGCCCTTCTGACCAGGGCGAACAGCCAGTCGATCTCCCGTCTTGATCATGGCGTTCTGACGCACAGCGCTCGGTGACACTCCGCTTGGCGGCTCTGAGCCATGAGGAAGACGATCATCTACCCGCCCGGCGCGTGGACCCTGTTGGCCCGTCAGTGGGAACGCGCACTGCGGTCGGAGAACAAGTCACACAACACGATCCACGCCTACATCCAGGCCGTCCGGCTGCTGGGCGAGTGGGCGCATCGCCAGGACCCGACCGTGGAACCGACCGAGATCACGCACCACCACATCCAGGCATTCATCGCCGAGTTGCTGGCGCGCACGTCGGCGGGCAACGTGCACACCAACTGCCGAGGGGCTGCGGACCTTCTGGAAGTGGATGGTGCTCGAAGAAGATGTCGAGCACTCCCCGATGGACAAGACCAAGCTGCCGCAGGTGCCCGACAAGCCAGTCCCCGTCATCACGAACAACGGGATCAGGGCGCTGCTGGACGTCTGTCGAGGCCGCGACTTCACGTCACGTCGGGACGCCGCGATCATCCGTGTGCTGTTCGACACCGGGGCGAGGCTGTCCGAGGTGGCAAATCTCGTGCTGGACGACATCGATCTCGATGTCGACGTGATCCACGTACTCGGCAAGGGACGCCGCCCCCGGGCGATCCCGTTCGGCCCGAAGACCGGCCAAGCCCTGACCCGCCACCTGCGAGCACGAGCCGCGCACAAGCACGCCGACAGCTCCCGCCTCTGGCTAGGTACTCAGGGCCGCTGGGCGGCGAGGGAATCAAGCAGATGCTCGAACGTCGAGGCAAGGTAGCCAACGTGCCCGGCTTGCATGCTCACCGGTTCCGCCACACCCTCGCACACAACTGGCAGCTCAACGACGGCAACGAGACCGACCTCATGCGGATCATGGGCTGGAAGTCACCAGAGATGCTGCGCCGCTACGGCGTCAGCGCCGCAGACGAACGTGCCCACAAGGCGCACCGTGGCCTCAATCTCGGCGACCACCTGTGATTCGAGCCCAATTCCGAGAAATGGTCCTGTTCGATTTCGAACAGGACCATTTCTGTGTATTCGAACCCGGCTCTCGCCCACCGGACCGCGCGACTCCGGAGGTATACTGCGGACGGAGCCCGCAGAGATCATCCGAGTCCCCCGCGTGGCCCGCACCAACACTGTTCCGTCGCAGAATCCTCAGCTGACGCCGAGTCGGACCTTCAGACTGTCCAATTCCCACACGCGACGGCGAGCGCGACTGTCCAATTCGGCCACCAGTTCCCTGGCGATCGGGTCGTGCCGAATACGTTGGGGCGCGATGCGGTCCGCCGTGTCCAGGTGGCGCAGCGCTGCCGCGTCGCGGTCGCCGTCTGCCTGGGCGTACGCCCTGGCCATGTCGAAGTGCAGCGCGGATCGACGGTCGGCGGTCACCAGGCCATCGTCGTAGCCGGGAGTGCGTTCGATCCGTTCGGCGGCGGACGGCCCGCGCTCCAGCTCGACCGACGTGGACAGCGACCAGGCCTCGACATTCGCGGGACCGAAGCTGAACCACAGGGCGTTGCGCTCGCCGGTTCGCTGAGCCAGGCTCCGGGCGGCTGCCAGGTGCTCGTCAGCCTCGTCAGCGCGCCTGTCCTTGGCTGCCATCTGCGCGGATGAGAGGTGCAGCATGCCAGCCGCCTGCGCGGCGGCCGTGTCCTCCGCGGTGGGGTCCGCGTGCTCCTCCACTGCGGCCAGCGCGGCTGTAGCGACCCGCTGAGCGCCACGCCGTGCGCCGAGGCGGCTGAGTGCGCTGGTGCTGGTCATGGCCGCGAACGCGCTCAGCGCCGGATCACCCAGGCGCCGTGCCGCGTCCTCGGCACGGCGAGCGGCGTGGACGGCCAGGTCCGGATTGCCGAGGGTCCGTGCCGTGCCCGACGCGACGAAGCAGGTCTCCACCAGTGCGGCCAGCGCCGTCCGACGCGTGTCCGGGTCATCGGCTGCGGCGTGCACGTGGAGTTCGCCCAGCAGTACGCCGAGACCGGCACCCGCCAGGCCATAGCGGTTGTTCGCGCTGTGCTCGTTCGCCTGTGACGCCCACCCCGCCAGTTCGACCACGTCGCGTACCGGCATGTCCAACGGGTCGTCCAGGTCAGCGTCGTACAGCGCGACGGAGATGGCCGGCAAGGTCGCCAACGCTTCGGCGCTGGCCCGATCAGCCGGCAAGTACGGCTGGCCGGTCAGGTCGACAACGCTGCACCCCAACGCGGTGGCCAGGTTCTCCAGCAGGCTGCGCCGCTCGAACCGCTTCTCACCGCGTTCGAGCAGGGACAGGTAGCCCTTGCTGATTCCGGCGAGCTCGGCGGTCGCTTGCAAGCTCAGGCCACGCCGTTTGCGGATCATCCGAGCACGCTCACCGATCTCGGCGTGTCGCCGTACGGATGCGTTCACGGAAATCACTCCTCTGGCCGGCATGTTCCCTGTTCAGGGTAGGTCAGCCGGCAACAATGGCACGTCCTCGCCGCGTGCCACGCGGGCTCCCAGTCGACACCACGCCGCAGTTTTCTGGCATGCCTGCGCGAGATCGGTGAAATCCCTCGCATACTCATCGAATACGCGGGTCACCTCGACCAGGTCGTCGGTGTGGTCGGGGTCGTCCAGCCAGTTCCGAAGGCGCCGGAGCAGATCGGAGACCTCTGGCACCATCACAGCCGCTCCACGTCGACCGGGGTGCAGTCGTGCAGCGACCTGGCCAGCTGCGTGGCCTGCACCCACACGATGACCGGATCGTCGTAGCTGATGACCTCATCCGCGTCGTCGTCCGCGAGCCTCGGGAGCAGCCGACCAGGCTGGAACCGGACACCAACCACACCGCACAGCCGGGTACGAGCGCGCACCGCCACACAGCCCGTCCGCAGCGCCGGACATGCGCCGACGCTCACCCGCGCGCAGGCCAGGCACAGCGGCGGTTGGATCGTGGCCATGCCTTCCGGCTGCCTGTCCGCACCCGGCACCAGCCACAGCAGGCCCTCGTCGGTCCGATCGGCTGGTCGTGCGCACACCTGGCACAGCAGCCGACGCATCGCGCGCCGCTGACGTAGCGGGTGCAGCTTGGTGAACAGCGGCCTGCCGATGCCGACCCGGGACGCCATGCGGGTCCACAGCACGCCCCACTCGTCCCGGTCAACGAGGGTTTCGTCGGCATAGCCGATCCCGCCGCTGGGCCGCTGGACGACCTGGGTGGGCATCAGTTCCTCACCCGTCCATGAGCCCACGTACGGCACGACTGCGCCGCCACCCAGCATCCTGGGGTCGTAGCCGGGCCGTCGAACGTTCAGACAGGACGATGGAGCAGGCGGCATGACTGGTGAATGCACTGGTATTCCTTCGAAGGTGTGTGGAGTTGCCGTGTCGGCCACACAGGAGAATTTGGCGGCCCGCCGCAGCGACCGCACCCAACGCCGCGTCCGCACCCGGCGGATGCGGCGGCACCACGAGTGCGTGTACGGATCGGGTTCGAGGACGTAGGCCGCGATAGCGGCCAGCGCCAGCCCAATGGCGGCCGCGGGCGTGGACAGAATCGAGCCGATCGCAGTCAGCACCGCGACGGTCATCCGTGCCAGACCTGTCAACCGAGAGTCACCTCCTGTGTCGGAAGGTGACGCTATGCACGACTGGCAATAAGGCGTTTACTACTGGAAAACCGCTGGTCAACGTAGCCCGAACCGGTGACGCGCAGCGGGCTCAGCTCAAGCCGGAGCAGCTATCATTGGTGGCGTGAGCGAGCCAGTGGTCAGCGTGCGTGCCGAGGACCAACCGTCCTGGGCCGAGGTCGTTCGCCACGCCGAGCATGGCGACCAGGTCGCGATCATCGCGCAGGGCCGCCACGTCGCAGACGTTGTGCCATCGGGCGAGCTGGACCGGCTCCACGAGACGATCGCAGTGCTCTCGGACACTGATCTGGTGCGCGACCTGCGGGACGGTCTTGCCGACGCGCACTCCGGCCGGGTGTTCACGGCTGATCAGATCGCTGCTGATCTTGCTGCCCGCCGCGACGCCGGCGAATGAGTGCCCCGGACCACTACGAGGTCACGTTCTCGCCCGCCGCACGTCGCGGTATCGCCAAGCTCCCACTCGCAGCCGCGACAGCGTTGTTCGAGCACCTGATCGGCCCGGTTGCCGGCAACCCCTTCCGGCTCGGCAAGCCGTTGGACGAACCCTTCGATGAAGTCTGGAGCACGAGGCGCGGCGAGTACCGCGCGCTCTACACGATCGACAAGCACGACCGAACCGTCACGGTGGTCGCCGTCGCACACCGCCGCGATGCGTACCGCCCTCGTTAGGGTGACCGTCAACGATCGTCCGCTTCCGGCAGTTAGGGACCGTGCTACCTTGCATTTGACCTGGTAAGCACAGCGCTGTTCCTTGGTACACCTGAAAAGCGGAAGGTCGACGGTTCGACCCCGTCCCTGCCACCACCGATCCGCCGCCCTTCTTCCTGGTCAGCGGATTTTTTCGTGATCAACGCCAATCGGCCGGCTCACCACTGAACCCCACGGTTGACCGTGGTTGACCGCAGCTAATCGCACGCGGATCGCACGGCCTGCGCCGTGGCGCCTTCTTGCCACACCTTGCTCCGTCCGACACCAAGCCGATTCCATGGCCGGTGGTGGCGGGTCAAGGCACGCTCTCCCGCCTTGACGCGGTGCCATCGGCCGCTGGCACACTCGGCCAGTCGGGCGAAGTCACTCCCGAGGCGTAGTCGGGCAGCACGATCAGAGCGATGCTCACCGCCGTGACGTTGGCGATCTCCTTGACAGCTCTCGTGTTCAGCGTGTTCGTGTTCTCATACAGCCGCTACGGCGGCCGGCGCGACCTGCTGCTAAAGATCCATGATCAGCTCTTGGCGCCAGACCGACAGCACGGCAGACGTGTGCTCTTCGAGATGCACGAGGAAGGCCGCCGAGCGGACGACCTCACACCCGATGAGTTCCTGGCCGTCAACCATGCGCTGGCCTCCCTCGACATGCTCGGGTACCTCTTCTCTCGCCGCTACGTCTCTCGAAGGGACGTCGTCTCCCTCTGGGGCACAACTGCCTTACGCGCGTGTCAGGCTGCCCAGGACACCGGCCTGCTCGCGATGCGAGATGCCCAGAACCGGCTTCCGGTCTGGCCATATCTACGGGATCTCGCGACGTCGATGGTCGAGCACAAGGGCAGGCCGGTCCACCTACCGACCGTGGTGCCGTTGCCCCCGTCCGACGAGCCCACCTACCCAACCTGACATGCGCCACTCGCTGGCCGGTGGCGCGGAGCGTCGATCGCCGTGCCCAGCTCGATCAGGTTCACCACGTCGGCGATCGTCATGGCCTGGTGGTCATCGCCGAGTCAACTCTGTGGTTGTGCGCGCCGTCGTAGGTGGCGCCCCGCTGGGGCGCGAAGCGCTGCCCGGCGCCCGGCCGAGAGCGGAGCGGCAGGCCGGTGTGCCGGGCCGGCCGGGGACAGTGCAGAGATGACGCACAGCGCGCCGCCGCCGGCGGCGCGCCTTGATCCCGTAGGGCCGGAACGTTATTCACAGCCGGTTACCAACCGAGTCGATAGAACTCAAGCGCCGCGACGATCTGGAGCAGAGCTGGAAGCTCGGCGAGTCGGCCACGATACCCAGTCGCAAGGATCTTCCAGTTCTTGAGATGACCAATACATCGCTCGACAGCGGATCTGATCGAGGAGATGGTCTTATTGTTTTCCTTGTCGCCGACCGACAGTTCACCGCCCCTGGGTTTCTTGCGAGGCGTGATTACATGCGTTCCTTGATAACCGGGGTCGGCGATGGCCGAGACATCGACCAGAAGATCTTCCCAGCCGCATTCGGCGAATGCCTTGCGGTCGTGCATGGAACCGGGCAGGGGAACCGATATTCCCAACAGGCCGCCAGCGGTG
>DASUJK010000028.1:0-36313 GCA_036279295.1 Pseudonocardiaceae bacterium
GGCGGCGCCGAGATCACCTCGGACTGTTCGGGTGTCGGCGCGTGCAGGCCGAGTTCCGCGGCGATGGCACCGGGACCGACCGTCACTGGCCGACCTGCCGGCCCTCGTCGTGCAGTGGGCAGCTGGTGCGGCCTGGGCAGCGGTCGCAGCCGTCGTTCTCGGCGGCCTGGTAGCTCGGCCCGATGCATGCCTCGGCCGCGTCGCGCACCACGTCCAGCCAGTGCTGCAACGCTTCCTTGTCCATCGGTTCCTGCTTGAGCTCCGTGGCCCCGGACTTGGTCTCCTTCGCCACGTACAGCAGGCGGGCGCCGCCGGGCTCGGTGGACACGTCCAGTTCGCCGAACGCGCCGAGCGACACGGCCAGCTGGTAGACGGCGAGCTGCGGGTGCTCGCGGGCCTTCGCCCGGGTCGGTGGCTGTTTGCCGGTCTTGATGTCGATGACCACCGGCCTGCCCTGGGCGTCGGTCTCCAGCCGGTCCACCCGGCCACGCATCCGCAGCCACGGGCCGCCCGGCCGCCGTTCCGGCCGCACGTCCATGTCCTGCTCGACGGCGACCTGGGTCAGCTCGGCGCGCGACTCGGACAGCCAGCGCGTGAAGCTCTCCAGCATCCGCCGCACCCGCAGCCGCTCCCGCCGGGAGAACCACGGCGCCCCGGCGTCCACCTCGTTCCACGCGGTGTCCAGCGCCTGGGCCAGCTCGCCCGGGGTGGCACCTTCGGCGGCCGCCTGGGCCAGCGCGTGCACCAGACTGCCGGTGATCGCCGGCAGCTCCATCGTGTCGGTGCCACCGTGTCGCTCCACGAACCAGCGCAGCGGGCACGTGGACAGCACCTCGACGGTGGACGGTGACACCCGCACCTCGGGATCGGCCGTGCCCAGCAGCGGTTCGTCGGTGGACACGTCGGGCAGGCCGTACCAGGTGGCCGGATCGGCGCCGGGCACGCCGGCCTCGGCCAGCCTGGCCAGTTGCTTCGCGGCCCGAAACCGCCTGCCCAGCTCGACATCGGCCGAACCGACGACCCTGCGCAGCTCACCGACCAGGTCGGCCAGCAGCAGGCCGCGCTCCTGCTGGCGGAGCACCGGCCGCTCGACGGCGTCCGGGTCGCTGACCGTGCCGTCCAGCTCGTCCAGGAAACGGGACGGCTGTTCATCTTCGCCGCGCACGGCGCTGACCAGCAGTGTGTGCCGTGCCCGGCTGGCTGCCAGCCGGAGCAGCCGCCGTTCCTCGGCCAGCAGCGGCGCGGTGGCCGACAGCGAGTGCTCGTCCACATCGAGTCCGACCAGCACGTCGACCAGGTGCTCGACACCGAGCACGGTGCCACGCAGGCGCAGATCAGGCCACTGGCCCTCCTGCACCCCGGGCACGGCCACCACGGCCCACTCCCGGCCGACGGCGGCATGCGCGGTGAGCAGCGCCACGGCGTCGCCGAGCGGCGCGGACGGCGCCAGCGTGTCACCGACGATCTGTTGTGCCGCAAGGTAATCCGCGAACCCCGCCGCGTCGGCGCCGGGCAGCCGGTCGGCGTAGCGGGCGGCAGCGTCGAACAGCACCAGGATCGCGTCCAGGTCCCGGTCCGCGTGCACGCCACCGGCACCACCACGGGCGGACCGCGGCACCAGCCGGTGCTCAAGGCCACTGGCCGTCCACAGCGTCCACAGCACCTGCTCGACGGTCTGCCCGCCGGCCACGGCTTCCCTGGCCAGCACCAACAGGTCGGCGATCCGGCGGACCGGTGCCGATGCGCTGTCCTCAAGGGCGGCCAGCGCGTCGGCCGACTCGATCACCTCGACCAGCAGGTCGCCGCTGGACCGGCCACCGCCTGCCGCCAGTTCCAGCCTGCGCAGGCCGCGCCGCAGCCGCCGCATGGACAGCGGGTCGGCGCCACCGAGCGGCCCGGCCAGCAGCATCGTGGCGGTGTCCTCGTCCAGCGTGGCACCACCGGCCGCGATCCGGACCAGCTCCAGGAACGGCCGCACCACCGAATGCCGGGCCAGCGGCACCACGTCGCCAGGCACGGCCAGCGGCACGCCGGCGGCCAGCAATGCCCTGCGCAGCACCGGCAACGCCAGCACGGCCGATCGCACCAGCACCGCCATGTCCGCCCACGGCACACCGTCCAGCAGGTGGGCGCGGCGCAGCTGGTCGGCGACCCAGCCGGCCTCCTGCGCCGCCGATGCGAACAGCCGCACGTCCACCCGGCCCGCGTCCGGCGTCTCCTGGTCCGGGCCGTGCAGGTCCCGCTGCGGGCCCGCACCGGGCATCCGCTCGGTCAGCCTGCGCACGGCAGCCCGCACCGCGGGGGCCATGCGGTGATCGGTGTGCAGCACGACGGTCCGCTCACCGGCCGGGTCCAGGTCGGCGATCAGGTCGGAATCCGCGCCCCGGAAGGAGAACACCTCCTGGTCCGGATCGCCCATGATGACGCACTCGTCCGCGGTCCTGCCGATCCGCACGATCAGCTGGAACTGTTGTGGATCAAGCTGTTGGGCGTCGTCCACCAGCAGGTGCCGGACCCTGGCCTGTTCTCGCTCCCGCAGCACGTCGTCGGTGTCGAAGGCCACGAGCGCGCTGGTGACCAGCTCCGCCGCATCCATCACCGGCGCCGAGCCGCCACGGAGCAGCGTGACCTCCTCATAGCGCACCCAGAACCCGCCCGCCGCCACCCACTCCGGCCGTTTGTGCTGGTGGCCCATGGCGATCAGGTCCTCCGGCCCGATACCGCGTTCGGCGGCGCGCAGCAGCAGATCCCGCAACTCGTCGGCGAAACCGGGCACCTCCAGCGCCGGCCGCAGCCGCTCCGGCCAGCCTCCGGCGCCGTCCTCCACCTCACCGGCCAGCAACTCCCGGACCAGCACGTCCTGGTCCGGGCCGGACAGCAGTTGCGGCGGCCGAGTGCCGTGCAGCGTGGCCTGGAGTCGCAGCACCCCGAACGCGTAGGAGTGCACGGTGCGCACCAACGGCTCCCGTGAGCCGCGCAGGCCGGTCATCGGGGTCGCGGCACCGATCCGCCTGCTGATCGCCGCCCGCAGCGCGATCGCGGCCCGCCGGTTCGCGGTCAGCACCAGCACCTGTTCCGGGTCGGCGTGCCGGTTCATGATCCGGTCGGCGACCACATCGGCGGCCAGTGTCGTCTTGCCGGTGCCCGGCCCGCCGAGCACCCGCAGCAGGCCAGCGGTGTGCGCGAGCACCTTGGCGGCGTCCCCCTGCCAGCGCGGCTGGAGGTCCAGCCGGGGCGCGGGTGGCCGGACCAGCAGGGGAGCGATCCGCTGGGCCGTGCGCGGGGACAGTGCTGCCATCCGACGATGGAACCACGCCGGTCGGACCGGCCGGCGCGCGACTGGCCCGAACCCCCGCGATATGTGTCAGGATCAGCGGTAGCACGGACATCATCTGGGGGTTCACGATGTATCCGAGCGTTCCGATGGCGGGCAGTCCCAGTTGGCTGGAGCTGATCACCGCGAAACCCGCCGAGGCGATGGCCTTCTACCAACACGTGATGGGCTGGGAGTACGAGCAGCGCACCGATTCCGACAGCCAGCCGTACTACGTGGCGACGCTGGCCGGCGAACCGGTGGCTGCCATCCGACCGGGTGACGAGTCGCTGCCCGACTGGACCGTCTACCTGGCCACCCCGGACCTCACGGCGACGGTGAAGCACTCCGAACTGCTCGGCGGCCGGACCATCGACCTGGCGCACGGTGTGCCGAAGGTCGGGCTGAAGGCCATCATCGAGGCGCCTGCCGGTGCCGCGTTCGGCGTGATCCAGCTGGCGCCGGACTGGGGATTCACGGCCGGGATGCCGAATTCCCTGGTGTGGGCGGAGTTGATCACCCATCTGGCAGCGCGGGCCGACCAGTATTTCGGTGAACTGTTCGGCTACACCGGTCGCCAGTTCGGCGACGGCGGCGATGACGACTACATGGTCTGGTACGCCGGTGAGGACTCGGTGATCGGCAGGGTCCGGATGATGCCGGGCACCCCGCCGGACGTGCCGGCGCGGTGGATCGCGCATTTCCGCACACCGCTGGACCGCGATTTCGACGACGCCGTCGTGGTGGCGCACGAAGCCGGTGCGCGGCTGCGGTTTCCCGCCTATGCGTCGGAATTGGGCAAGGTCGCGATGATGTCCGACCCGACCGGTGCCCGGTTCGCCCTGATCGACCCGTCACTCGCGGTCGAAAGTGGCGGCGGATCGGGCGCCGATGACCCGTTTGATGACTGAAGAACCGGCAAACCAGCGGGATGCCCGTACTGGATGCGACGATTCGACCCATGGTTTCGCCCCTGCACGTCCACGAGTTCGGCGCACCCAACGGTGTGCCGTTGCTCGCCCTGCACGGTCTGACCGGCCACGGTGGCCGGTGGCGCCGGCTGGCCGAGACCCGGCTGCCCGGTTTCCGGGTGCTGGCGCCCGATCTGCGTGGCCACGGCCGGTCGATCCCGTTGCCGCCGTGGACACTTGAGCAGCATGCCGCCGATCTGCTGGCCGTCGTGGACGGGTACGGCCTGGACGCGGTACCGGTGCTGGCGCACTCGTTCGGTGCCGCCGTCGCACTGCATCTGAACCGGCTGGCACCCGGCCGGCTGAGCAAGCTGTTGTTGCTCGACCCGGCCGTCGGCATCAATCCGGCCCTCGCGCTGGAGCGGGCCAGCCTGCCGGAACGGACGTTCACCGATCCACGGCAGGCATTCCAGGCACAGCGGTACGACTGGCCGACGGCGACCGACGAAGCCGTGACCGAGGAGGTCAACGAGCACCTGGAACAGACCCAAACGGGATGGCGATTCCGTTACCAGCAGCCCTCGGTGGCCACGGCGTGGAGCGAGATGACGAGGGTGCCGGTACTGCCGTCACCAGGCACGCCGACGCTGTTGGTCCGGGCACTGCGTGAGCAGTACGTGACGCCAGCGTTGATCAGTGGCTGCCAGTTGGCGTTGGGTGAGGAATTCGAGTTGGTGAACGTGGACTGTGGGCACATGATCTATCTTGAACGGCCGGCAGAAACGGGTGAACTGATCACCAGGTTCATGAGCTGACAGGGCAGTGATGGACGAGCTCATTCACGAACGGATTCGCGAGATCGTCGCGTCGATACCGTCCGGTTCGGTGGCGACGTACGGCGACATCGCGGCACTGGCCGGAGCGCCGTCGCCGCGGATGGTCGGGCGGGTGCTGTCCGAGGACGGCCACGACCTCCCGTGGCACAGGGTGCTGCGGGCGGGCGGCACAACGGCGCCCCACCTGACCGAGGAACAGCTGGCCCGGTTGCGCGTGGAAGGCGTACTGGCCGACGGCGACCGGGTCGACCTGCGGCGCTACCGATGGTCGGACGTCGTGGCCGCGCACCGTGCCGCTGAGCCACCGGGCCTTTTTGACTGACGGCGGTCCTATGATTTCGCGGGTGACGTACAGCGAGGCGCCACGGTGCGCGGACTGCCACGGCAGGGCGTTGCTCACCGAGGAAACCGCCGACGCACTGGCGTCCGGCTCGGTCGGCCGCCTGGAGGCATTCGCCTGCGTAACCGGCGACGGCTGGCACGTCTGGTGCCCGGACATCGAGACCCACACCAGGCGGAACTGACCAGTGGTGAGGTGTTCGGTGTTCGGTCAGTACAGAACACCGAACACCCCACTACCGGAGTTGATCTACAAAGCTACGCCAAGTGGGGCCTGACCAGGCCAGAGTGGGGCCGGTCGGGTTCTTGGAGTCCCGAACGGCCACCACCTCGGCGAGTTGGGTGATCTCCACACAGTTGTCGCCGTTCCCGCCACCACTGCGGCTGCTCTTGCGCCATACCGCGTTGGTCGTGTCCACTGTGGACCTTTCCGGTCACGTCGGCTCACCGCTTGGCCAGCAGGGTACTGAAGGCGAGCTTAGCCGCCGCCAGTTCCTCCGGCTTCTCCATGTGCAAGGCACCGGCCACGTATGGGACATAGAGCAGGTCGAGGTCCTCGTCGTCGGCGAACTCCAGCATCATGAACGCGCCGTCCATACCGTCGTGCACGCCGTGCTCGTCCAGCACTACCTGGAGGGTGACAGTGTCCAATTCGCTGGCCTCAACCAGGCGTCTGAGCTGGGCTATGCAGGTGCAGTGGGGAGTCAGGGTCGATCAGCCTGCGCTGGCGGTACTGCCGAGCGGCGACGGCGTTCTCCAGCTCCTTGCGCGTCAACTGGCGCCTGGTCTGGGTAAACAACGCGCGCATGTGGTCCTCGGTCTGAAGCAGGCCAGGGACATACATCAGCGAGACCTCATCCACGGCCGATGCGTCGGTCTCCATGGCAACGTAGCCCCGGTCGTGGATGCCGTAGGCGACCCACCAGCCCGGTAGTTCGTCTCGCCCTTCTCGACCCGGCTCAGCGCGCTTTTCGTCTTGTCCAGCTTCGGCGCCGCCTCCGCCAGGGTCAGGCGTGCCTCCTCACGCAGCTGCCGCAGCCGTCGAGCCAACCTGCGTCGGCGCAACGTCGGTCCGTTCGGTGCTCCCACCCGACTACCTCCAGTAGCGACTTGATCACACCATTGTCGCCTCGGGAATCCGAGATCGGGATTCCCGCATCGGTGGGAACGAGCTGGTCAGGTGGCACGCTTCAGTTTGCGCCAGCCGCCTGCTCTGTTGTTGGCGATGATCTGCTGGAACATCGTCAGCAGGGCGACCGCGTTGATCGGCTCGCCTTCGCGGTACGACACCGTCCGCGCCGTCCTGTTGTCGTGGCCTGCCGTGATGATGCCGTCCGGGTCGGGCACGATCGCGCCGTCGTAGAGGAACACGTTGACGTGGTCGCGGGCCGCCAGCAGCGCGCAGATGTTGCCCTTGAGCACGAAGTACGGCCGCACGGTCCGCTTGATCGTCTCCACCACCTCCGGGTCGGCCGCGTGCACCAACTCGCGGACCTGGTGGCAGATGTCCTGCTGCCACTCCGGCAACGCGTCGATGTAGGCGTCCACCCTCGGGTCGACCTCGTACGTCATGGCTGGGCACCCTCACACGACCCACCCATCGCCGCAACACTTCGACGGCCACCGAAACGTCCCGGTCATAGCCTGGCAGCATGCCGCTGAGCCACACCGTGCTGACCGATCCGACCTACACCGTCCCCGTCGTACCCGACGCGACCACCGGTGTCGCATGGCTACGCGCGTCCGTCGCCCGGTTCAGCGAGGGCGCCACGCACGACCGCCGACGCGCGCTCGCCCAGGCCGACATCGCCGCCGACATCGCCATCGTCTCGCCCTGCTACCAGCCGCACACCGCCATCACCGACGAGGCCGACCACGCCGTCGACCGGCTGATCAAGGCCTGTGGTGGGGTGGCCGACGAGGCAACCGCCAACCGGATCGGGCTGCTCGTGCAGGCAGGCGCCGCCATCGACGCCCTCCTGACAGGCAAGCGACCACCCGTGCCCGTGACCCGTCGCGTCGCGTCGGACGGCACCACGGTCGAGGTCGACCTGACCGACGCGCCCCTCGGCGCCGAGCCACACGCCTGCCCCGGCGAAGCGATCGCCATCGCCATCGCGGCGGGCAGGATGCAACCGTGAACTTCCACGCCCTGCACCACGCCGACCAGCCGCTCCTGCTGCCCAACGCATGGGACATCGGATCGGCGAAAGCGCTGGTCGACGCCGGTTTCCGGCGATCGGCACGACAAGTTTCGGCGTGGCGACGGCGAACGGCCTGCCCGACGCCGAGGGTATGACCCGCGACGAGACCCTGGCGCTGGCCCGACGGCTCGGCACGCTGAACACCCTGGTCACCGTGGACATCGAGGCCGGTTTCAGCACCGACCCGGGCGAAGTGGCCGACCTGGTCGCACAGCTCGCCGAGTGGGGTGTCGTCGGCATCAACATCGAGGACGGTCGCGGCGACCATCTCGCCGACCCCGAGCAGCAGAGCGCGCTGGTCAAGGCAGTCCGCGACCGGGTGCCTGGCATCTTCATCAACGCCCGCGCGGACAACTACTGGCTGGGCATCGACCAGTCCGTGCCGGCTGTGCTGGACCGCGCCCGGCACTACACCGACGCGGGCGCCGACGGGATCTTCGTGCCCCGGCTGGCCGAACCCGGCGAGATCGCCGCCGTGACCGAAGCGGTCCCGCTGCCGATCAACGTCTTGTACGTCAAGGAACTCGGCCTCCGCAGGCTCGGCGAACTGGGTGTGCACCGTGTCAGCACCGGCTCGCTGCTGTTCCGCACGGCCATGCGGACCGCCGTGGACCTCGCCCTGGACGTCAGGCGGACGTAGCCAGGGTCAGAGCATGCCGGTCACCTGGTCGGCCACCCGTTGCAGACCACGCAGCGACTGCGGTGTGGAATGCGGGTGCAGCGCGTGCACCGCGAGGCGGAACAGCAGCGCACGCAGCAGCGCCTGCGGCCACTCCGGCAGGTGCTCCCAGCGCCGGACAATGCCGTCGTCGGCACCACCCCATGCGAGCGCGTCCACGGCCACCACGGCCGCTGCCCATTCAGCTGGCCGCCAGTAGGGCACGAGATCGGTGATGGCAGGCGGTTGTGGGCCGTCGAACAGCACATTGCCGAACAGATCACCGTGCACCACCTGCGGCGCCACGGTGTAGGGCCGGCAGAACCCGGACATCAGATCGAACAGCCGTCCGCCCAGCGCCGCGTCCAGCGGAGCGTCCTCCTCGCCCCACGCGGCACGGTCGGCCATCGCGAAGACATCGCGGCGGGCGGTGATGAACCGGGGCTTCGGCAGTTGGCCGGTGGCCTGGTGCAGCCGGACCGCGACGGACACCACCTCGTCGTGCCTCGGCTCGGCCCGACCGCCGACGAATCGGGTGGCCGCCCAGCCGCCGACCACCCAGCGGCCGTCGGTGGACCGCAGTGGCTGCGCGATGCGGACGTTGTCCACCTGCAGGCCGTCCAGGGTCGCGGCCACCCAGGCCGCCTGGGCCGGATTGGTCGCCGGGCGCAGCGCGATGTCGCCGCAGCGCCACACCGGACCGCCGTCGATCAGTTCCGGCTCGCTGTCGCGGGCACCAAAAGCCGCACGAACGTGTACCGGAGGCGGTTCCAAGGTGACGGACACGATCAGGGACGCTACCGCCCCTTCACTCGCGGGTGGCACAGCGACCCGCGAGTGAAGAGGTGTCGATCAGTAGGTGGGCAGGCTCGGGTCGACTTCCCTGGCCCAGGCGAGCACCCCGCCGCCGACGTGCACGGCGTCACCGAAACCGGCCTGGTGCAGCGCCGCCAGTGCCTCCGCCGAGCGGGCGCCCGACTTGCAGTGCAGGACGATCTGCTTGTCCTGGGGCAGTTCGGACAATGCCTCACCGGACAGGATGCGGTCCTTCGGGATGAGCACCGAGCCGGGGATCTTGACGATCTCGTACTCGTGCGGCTCCCGGACGTCGACCAGCACGAAGTTGTCGTGCGCGTCGATCTTCTGCTTCAGCTCCAACGGCGTGATGGTGTGGCCCGCCGCCGCGTCCCGCGCGTCCTCGGACACCACGCCGCAGAACGCGTCGTAGTCGATCAGCTCGGTGATCTTCTCGCCCGCCGGGTCCTTCCGGATCTTGATGGTCCGGTAGGTCATCTCCAGGGCGTCGTACACCATCAGCCGGCCCAGCAGCGTCTCACCGATGCCGGTGATCAGCTTGATCGCCTCGGTGACCATGATCGAGCCGATGGACGCGCACAGCACGCCCAGCACACCACCCTCGGCGCAGGACGGCACCATCCCGGGCGGTGGCGGCTCGGGGTAGAGGTCGCGGTACTGCGGGCCGTGCTCCTCCCAGAACACGCTGACCTGGCCCTCGAACCGGAAGATCGAACCCCACACGTACGGCTTGCCGAGCAGGACCGCCGCGTCGTTCACCAGGTAGCGGGTGGCGAAGTTGTCCGTGCCGTCCACGATCAGGTCGTAGTCACGGAAGATGTCCAGCGCGTTCTCGCTGTTCAGGTGCACCTGGTGCAGGTTCACCTTGACGAACGGGTTGATCTCGGCGATCGAGTCCCGCGCCGACTCGGCCTTGGGCCTGCCGACATCGGACAGGCCGTGGATGATCTGGCGCTGCAGGTTCGACTCGTCGACCACGTCGAAGTCGATGATGCCCAGCGTGCCGACACCGGCCGCGGCCAGGTACAGGAGCGCGGGGCTGCCCAGGCCGCCGGCGCCGACGACCAGCACCTTCGCGTTCTTCATCCGCTTCTGCCCGTCCACCCCGACGTCCGGGATGATCAGGTGTCGGCTGTAGCGCGCGACCTCTTCCTTGGTCAGCTCCGCTGCGGGCTCAACGAGCGGCGGAAGCGGCATGGCTCCTCCGAACTGTCTGTGGAATTTCCCTCATCGACATAACACCCATGGGCGGTTGGGCCATTCCATCCTCCAAAGATGCAGCCATGTTCCCAAAATGTGGTCGGCTCAGCCGGGTGGCTGGTTGACCGAGTTGCCGGCACCCTGCGGGTAGGGCCACGCGTTCGGCCGGCACACCTTGCCGTCCCTGGCCACCCGGTCGCGGTTGCCGGGATCGACCTGGTTGAGGTCGTGCACGTAGTCGTCGGACACGCCGAACGTCTGCTGCATCATCACCGGGGCCAGGGCGCCGTTGGCCGGGCAGCCGACGTGTTCGTTGCCGAAGACGTGGCCGACCTCGTGGTTGATGGCGTACTGCCGGTAGAGGCCGAGATCACCGTTGAAGGCCAGCGCACCCCGCACCCAGCGGGCCAGGTTGATGATCACCCGGCGCGCGCTGGACCGCCAGCAGGACGACTCGAAGTCGATCAGGTGGCCACACAGGTCCACCCGGTGGTCGGTGTTCGGAGTGGTGAGGCTCACCACGAAGTCCGGGTGCGGGTAACTGGCGTCCACCCGCTGCAGCGAGATTGTGCCACCGGCGATCCAGCTGCGCGGGTCGGCCAGCGTGGCCTGGACGTCCTGCGCGAACGCGTCGTCACCGCCGTAGACGGCCGGGTCGATGCCGTCCTCGACGGCCACCTCGTAGTGGTAGACGCGGGTGCCCTTGCCGACGACCGGCCCGTTGCCCGGCACGACGTGCCACGTGCCGGCGCCGACCCGCGGGACAGCCGGTCCCGGTGGCAGCACGGCGGTTCCGGTACCGGGGTCCACGGGTATGACACTGCGCTCGGTGGCGACCGGCGGCGCGGCAGCGGCCGTTACGGTTGCCGATGGCGCCGCGGTCGGCCGGGTGGTGTTGTGGCGCTGGGTCGTGTTCCACACCACGAGGCCGGAAACGATGATCAGGATCGGCAGGGCCAGGATGCGCCAGGCAGGCTGTCTGCGTCTGCGCTTCTTCTTGCGGCGCTTGGCTTCCTCGGCCGCCAACTCGTCCGGATCGAGCCGGAAAGTGGACGTGTCCAGCCGCCAGGACGCCGTCAACGGCTCGGCGTGCGTCCTGCGCTCACCGCGCCGGTAGCGGCCTTCCCCGTCGTCGGTCACGCGGCTCACCCTAGTGCGGTCTCTTGTCGCGCTGACCGGGTTGGCTGGCCGGCTCTGGGACACTGCAAGGGTGCGCGGTGGTGGCCGGTGGCTCGTCCCGATCGTCGTGGTGGTGGCGATCGTCGGTGCCGTCGTCGCGTTGCGCAGCACCGGTTCGGCCCGACCGCCCGCAGCGGTCGCAGCCCAGGCACAGGCCGTGGTGGACACCAGGGCGGTGCGGCTGACCAAGGCGTTCGCCGACGCCAACGCCAAGGCACTGCCGGCCGACCTGGAGTTGATGGCGCGGACCAGGGACAACCCGGTCGGCGCGCACCGACCGATCCGGTTCCAGTACTACCCCGACCAGGCCGACGGGGTCTTCTCGCAGATCTACCAGGCGTCCGGTGAGCTGTCCCGGCGCTCGGACGGCTCGTTCGCGTACGGCTTCAGCGTGCGGATCGACCACATGGACGCGGCGAAACTGGTCGCCTCCTACCCGGGTCTGGACCCGAATGTCACCGTCGAGTGCGGTGTCGGCACAGTGGCGGATTCCTGTGTCCAGCGGACGTTTCCGGACGGCGCCCGCGCCAGGGTCACGGTGCTGCCGATCACCCACCATCGGCCGGGCGGCGCGCTGAATCCCAAGACCCGCCTGTTGGACACGGAACTGGACGTACTGTGGCCGGGCGGCGACCGGATGACGGTGGACGCCTCCGACACCAGCACGAACACCGATACGCCGCTGAACGCGAATGTCATGTTCGCGCTGGTGACACTGCCTGGCCTGCGCTGAACTCCGCGAACCTGATCTCATGGGCGCATGCCGTGGACGACGACACGTGACCTGACCGAATTCCTCGCCGCGGCCGGTGCTTTCGTGCGCTCCCGACCGGTACGGCACAACGTGCTGCTCGCCGTGATCGAGCGGATGCGGCGGACCGCGGGTGACCCACCCCTGCTCGGCTGGTGGGCCGACGATGCCGGGACTGCCGGCGCGTTCAGTCACACCGACGGATTGCCGCTCGCCGTGACAGCCATGCCGGACCAGGCGCTCGACGAGCTCGTCAACGTCCTCGTGCCGCCGCTGGCCGGCATCGGCGCCGAGGTGGGCGCGGCCGAGCGGTTCGCACGGCGGTGGTCGGACCGGACGGGTGTCAGCACGTCGGTGCACCGGAGGCAGCGCATGTACCGGCTCGGCGAGTTGGCGCCGCCACCTGCGACGCCGGGCCGTGCTCGAACGGCGGTGGCGGCCGATCGGGACCTGCTGCACGCCTGGCACGAGGCGTTCCTGCGGGAGCTGGACAGCACCTCGGTCCCGGACGTGCAGGGCCAGGTCGCCGCCCGCCTCGGTTATGGCGGGCTGGTGCTGTGGGAGGTCGACGGGGTGCCGGTGTCGATGGCAGGCCGGACGCGGCCACTCGGCGACATCTGCCGCATCCCGGTCGTCTACACGCCGCCGGAACACCGAGGGCACGGATACGGCGCAGCGGTGACCGCGGCCGTCAGCCGGGACGCGGTGGCCACCGGCGTACCGCTGGTGCTGCTGTTCACCGACGCGGACAACCCGACACCGAACGGGGTCTACCAGCGCATCGGCTATCGACCGGTCCAGGACCGGATCGTCATCGCGTTCTCCTGAGTCACCAGGTGCCCTGCTCGGCCGCGTCCCACAGGCCCAGCACGGCCCTGGCCACGGTGACCGGGCGTTCCATCTGCGCTGTGTGGCCGGTGCGCGGCAGCACCAGCAACCGGCCGGCCGGCAGCAGGGCCGCTGTCCTGGGTGCCTTGCGGATGCTGATCACCCGATCCCGGGCACCCCACACGACCAGCGTGGGCGCCTGGACCCGCTGGGCCACCGACCACAGCGACCGGCGGGCGGGCGCCAGCCACTCCCGGAAGATCGCGCCCGCTGCCGCGTTCGACGCCCGACCGGTCCACGGCACCGACATCAGTTCCACGAGCTCGGCCTCGGCCAGCGCGAGCCGCGCCTCGGACACCCGGCGCGGGTCGGCGAAACACAGCTGAAGCATCAGATCCACGTGATCGCGCGGGGTCAGCTGGCCGAGCGCCCGCCGCGCCCGACGGCCGATCCACGGCAGCACCGCCAACACCATTCTCGGGTCGGACACCCGACGCAGGTTCGGCCGCAGGTCCGGCATGGCGGGCGAGATCAGGGTGAGCGTGCGCACCAGGTCCGGCCGGCTGGCCGCCAGCAGCAGGGCGATACCGCCGCCCATCGAATTGCCGAGCAGATGCACGGGTGCGCCGCCGCGCGCGTCCAGAATCGTGGCGACGGCGGCTGCCTGGGTGGCCATCCGGTAGTCCGCGCCCATCGACGGTGGGGACAGGCCGAAACCGGGTAGATCGATCGCCAGGCCGTCGGCTTTCGTGGCCAGCAACCCGGCCAGGTCGTTCCAGTTCGTCGCGGTGCCGCCGAGGCCGTGCAGATAGACGGCGGACGGCGCATTCAGCCCTGGACCAGGCGTTTCCCGAACGTGCACGGTCAGGTCACCGAACTGTCTGTTCCGGCCCGGCCATGGCCAACACAGCTCGTCCACGTCCGGCAGGGGCGCGTCGGACAGCGGTACCCGGGTGAGCAGCGATGCCCTCGACGTGGCACACGGGGCGCGGAGCAGCAGGGTCATCACACCAGAATGCGGCCCGCACGGCCTCGCGCGCTACCTCCTGGTCACCCGCAGGACATGTGGTGGCCACCACGGGCTACCACATGATCTGGGGCGAACATCTGTACCGATACCTCCCGATCGTGATTACCAGCGAGTAAGGTCTATGGCCGGTGGTGCGGTCAACCTGCCAGGCCACGGGACCTACCGGTGGAGGACAACAGTGACGGACACGGTGCAGGGCAGCGCTCCGGCCGGCAGAGGTGTGCGGTTGCCGCGCACCGCGCGCAGGGCACAGCTGCTGGCAGCGGCACAGGACGTGTTCGTGGCCAACGGCTACCACGCAGCCGCGATGGACGAGATCGCGGAGCGTGCCGGAGTGAGCAAACCGGTGCTGTACCAACACTTTCCCGGCAAGCTGGAGCTGTACCTCGCACTGCTGGAGACCCACGTCGACGACATCGTCGGCCGGGTGCGCGACGCACTGGAGTCGACAACCGACAACCGGCAGCGCGTGCTGGCCGCGGTCGGCGCGTTCTACGACTTCGTGGACACCGAGGGCCAGGCCTTCCGGATGGTGTTCGAGTCCGACCTACGCGGCGAGCCCGCGGTGCAGGACGCGATCGAACGGGCCACCACGGCCAGCGTGGACGCCATCACCGAGACGATCACCGCCGACGCCGGGCTGAACGCCGACCACGCCCGGCTGCTGGCCGTCGGCCTGGTCGGGCTGAGCCAGGTGAGCGCCCGGTTCTGGCTGGACACCGATCAGCGGCTGCCCAAGGAGGAGGCCGTCGGCCTGGTCTCCATGCTGGCGTGGCGCGGGATCGGCGCCGGTTTCCCCTTGCAGCACTAGGCGTTGCCGACTCGTCGATCGGGTGGGACGACGTCGAACTGGACCGCCGGCTCCAGGTCGACCGTGCTCAAGTGATCTAATTCGAGAGCAGTGATCTCTTAAGTGCGCACCGATCTCTTCCTGAATCACTGCTCTCTAACGTGATTATCAATCTTGTTCGTGAGCAGTGATCCTATGCGAGGCCGGTGGTTCCGATCGTGCGCGAACGCGGCAGCCGGAAGCCCTGCGGCGAGCACCGGGCGGCGTGCCGCGAAGTGATCACGCTGACCGATCTGACAGATCTGCGTTGTCCACCTTCTTGATCAACCTGTCGACGTGCGCCGCGATGTCGGTGGCTCGTTCATAGGGCAGCATGTGGCCGGCGCCCGGATAGATGACCAGTTCGGCGGTGGGCAGTTCGTCGGCGATGACCCGGGCGTGCGGCAGCGTGGTCAGTCGGTCCGAGCCGCCAGCCATGATCACCACGGGCATTTCCCGCATGGCGGCCAACGCTTCCCGCCGTTCGTGATCGTTCAGCGATGCCCGGAAACCGACCGCACTGGCCGGATGACACCGCCCGACCTGCATGGCGGTGGCCAGCACGTCCGCCTTGCGCGACCCGGACCCGAACAGCAGCCATCGCAGTGCGGGCACAGCCGCCTTCGGCTTGCCCAGCAACACCTGCCTGCGCGCGACCCGTCGGTTGAGCCGTCGTTCGATCGCGGCCGCCCGGCCGGCCAGTAGGCGCGGCAGGCCGAACGTCACGTCGGACAGGCCGCCGCAGGACGTGGCCACCAGGCCGACCGCGGCGATCCGCTCGGCGAACAGCGTGGGATGCCGCTCAGCCAACGCCATCGCCGCCATGCCGCCCATCGAGTGGCCGACCAGCACGATCGGCCCGGTCGGGATGCGGTCGGCGATCAGTTCGGCCAGGTCGTCGGAGACCTGCGCGATGGTGGCCGTGCCGGCCGGCGACGACGCCGAGCCGCCGTGTCCCCTGTGGTCGTAGCGGACCACGCGGACCTGCTGGCCGATGGCGTCGACCACCCGGTCCCACGACGTGTGGTCCAGGGTCCAGCCGTGCGCGAACACCACAGTGATGTCACTGGCCGGACCGGTTTCGTTGATGTGCAGGGCCGTGCCGTCGGATGTGACGAACCGGTGCCGGGCGGCGGGGTCCCACGGCGTGACGCGCTCGGTGGCGGTCACGGCTTGGCCAGCAGGAACGACCGGTGCCACCAGTGCATGCCCGGCCTGCCGACGAGACCGGCGTCGGACAGGAACGCCATGATCCGCTCGCCTGCCCACCGGACCGACTCCTGGTAGTGCGGGTTGTTCATCGCTGCGTGCCTTGCCCCGCTCGGGTCCAGGCCGACGGCCGCGTAGACCCTCGGGTTGACCAGCGTGTGCGTGACCTGGCAGCCGACCATGGCGACCAGCCAGCGCTGGTAGGCCAGTTCCGGTTTGCTCAGCTTCGACATGCCGGACGCGACCTCCTGGCGGGCGAACGTGACGTGCCGCGCCTCCTCAAGGACATGGATCCGGTTGATCATGCGGATCAGCGGCTGCACGTTCTCGTCGGCCATCGCTTCGCGCTGCCAGCGGTCCAGTATCTCCTCGACGATCAGCACTGAGCCGTAGAGCGCGGGGCCGTAGCCGATCGTGGGCAGCAGCCGAGCGGTGCGGTGCAATCGCTTGCGGGGCCCGTAGGCGGGCAGGCCGAGCTGACCGATGGCGCGGCCGAACATCGTGGAGTGGCGGCACTCGTCGGCGATCTCGGTCAGCGCGTACTGGACGTGCTTGGTGGTCGGGTCGCCGCGGTAGATGTCCTTGAGCAGCATCTGCATCAGGATCACCTCGAACCAGATCCCGTTGCTGGCCACGCTGGCGATCTCGTGCCGGCCGAGTTCCAGGCGCTGCTCCGGGCTCATCCGGTCCCACAGCGCGGTGCCGTACAGGGAAATGCGGTGTTCCGGTTGGTACACCTTGCCTTCGACGGGTGGCGCCGACCAGTCGATGTCGACGTCCGGGTCGTAGAACTTGTCGGCGGAGGACTTGAGCAGTCGGTCCGCCGTCCGTTCCCGATCTGCTCCCTGGGCAACCTGTAGCGCGCGGCTCATCGAGCGCCCCCTTACGTGTTACCTCCGGTAACTGTTACTTGTGGTAGCGTCCAACGCATGCTCGGATCTGTCAAGTGGAGCCCCCGTGGCTGACGCCCGCAAGGAGAGATGGCGGGCACACCGCGAGGGACGCCGTGAGGAGTTCGTCGAGGCCACCATCAGGGCTGTCGCGCGCTACGGGCCGGACGCCGGGATGGACGAGATCGCCGCTGAGGCGGGCGTCACAAAGCCTGTGCTGTATCGGCATTTCGCGGACAAGGCGGACCTGTATCTCGCCGTCGGCAACCGGGCCACCGACATCCTGATGTCCAGCATCGTGCCGGCGCTGGCCGAGGACGCGCCGATCTTCGAGCGGATTCGGCGGGCAGTGGGTTGCTACGTCGGTTTCGTGGACGACTACCGGGAGCTGTACCGCTTCCTGGTGCTCCGGCCGAACCCGACCAAGCGGGACCTCGTGCAGGAGGACAAGTCCAAGATCGCCGAGGTGCTGACCGAGCTGTTGGCGGCCTATTTGACGTTGTTCCGGATGGATCCCGTGGTCGCGGGACCGTCCGCGCACGGCATCGTCGGCCTTGTGCAGGGCGCCGTGGAATGGTGGCTGGACCACCCGGGCGAGATGACCCGGCAGCAGCTCACCGACCACCTGACCACACTCATCTGGCACGGCATCGACGGCGTGCTGCGGACCGGCGGCGTGACACTCGACCCGCACAAACCGGTGTCGTCGTTCGCGGCGCAGCTGCGGCTGATCGTCGGCGGCGCCGAGTAAGGGGATTCGGGATGGATGACGACGGCTACACCGGACCGGCCACGCTGGTCGTCGACGAGCACGAGCTGGCCGTCGACGTCGACCTGCGTGGCCACTTCCAGCCCATCGACGGCCGCTACCACTGGTACGGCAGGGTGCACGCACATGCCGAACTCGCCGAGTTGGTCGGCGGGCGGAAGCGTGCTGCGATGTTGCGTACGGCCGAGGGCGAGGCGGCAGCCGAGGTGTCCGATCCGGACCCGTGGCAGCGCTACCGGATCACCGGCACCAGCAAGCCACCGTTCGCGGTGCCCACCGTGCTCGCCGATGTGGAGTAGCCCGGTTGGAGATCGTCACCACCAGCGACAGTCCTGATCTCGATCACCGAACGCTCAGCGCAGGCTGGCCGAGATCCATCCCGCACGATTCGGTGTCCGACACCCACCGCGATGCCGTGACGCGGTACTTCCCGCGCTTCGACGTGCTGCTGGTGGATCGCGGCGGGGTGCTGGTGGGTTCGATCAGGCCGGTCTCGCCGAAGTGGCGGTAGCGGTTGACCCACTTGGAGGCGCACTGGCGGAGATGCCCATCTCGGCGGCGACATGGGCGATCGGACGGTCCTGGCAACGGGTGGCCAGCCGGCGGCGGCCTTCGAGGGTCAGCGCGGCGTCAGTGTGAGGCAGGGACGGGTCTTTCTGTCCGGTGGACGAGTGGTCGCACCGCTCATCCTGCCGTCGAAAGATCCGTCCGCCCCGTCAGGCCCTCTGCGCCGTCATCAATGTCATGACCCGCAACAACTAGTTGCCGACGAAGCCGACCTTGCGGACGTCGGCCGGGGCGATGTCCACGTAGGCGATGCGCGCCACCGGCACCACGACCCTGCGGCCCTTCTCGTCCACCATCGTCAGCAGGCCCTGGTCGTGCCGCAGCGCTTCGGAGACCAACTTCTCGATCTCGTCAGGGGTCAGCGCGCTCGACACCACCAGCTCCCGCGGACTTTCCGCGATGCCGATCTTGACCTCCACGCTTACCTCCGGAACCCAGTGCGAAAAACGCAGTGCGAAAAACGCGACGAACTACTGGCCTTCAGCCTAGTCGATGAACCACACCGGCCTGGTGCTCAGCCCAGCCCGAGACTGGCCATCCGCCTGCTGTGGCTCTGCTGCATCCGACGGAACAAAGCCGCCACACCGGCCAGGTCACCGGACCCGGACACGATCAGCTCGGCGAGCCCATCCCGTTCTGCCACAACGTATTGCGCCTGCGTCAGCGCTTCGCCGAGCAGCCGCCGACCCCACAGCGAGAGCCGATCGCGGACCGCTCGATCCTCCGCGCAGGCCGCTTTGACTTCGCGCTCGGCGAACGCGGAGTGCCCTGTGTCGGCCAACACGGTGAGCACGAGCTGACCGGTCGGCTCACCCAGCCAGGTCGCCATCTCGCGGTACAACTCGGCGGCCAGCCCGTCGCCGACGTACGCCTTGACCAGCGACTCCAGCCATGACCGTGGCGACGTCAACGAGTGGAACTTGTCGAACGCCGGCACGAACGGGTGCATCGCGTCCTCCACCCGGACGCCATGCTCGGCGAGGTAGCTCTCCAGCAGCCGGTAGTGGCCGATCTCGGCGGCCGCCATCTCGGACAGCGCGGCCCGGCCGGTCAGCGTCGGCGCCCGGCGCGCGTCCTCGGCGAGCCGGTCGAACGCGGACAGCTCGCCGTAGGCGAGCACACCCAGCAGGTCCGCGACACCGTCGCCCAGCGCTGCTTCGACGGGTCCTACCTGGCTCATGACCGTGAGCGTAGCCACCGTGGCAGCGGCCGGTCGAGACGCCCGAGACCCGCCCGGTGGGGTGTCGGTCACCGGTTGAGCGGTTCCGACCGGTCGGCCAGGTAGAATGTCAGAGAACTCGGCAGCAGCCGGCAGGGTCTGCCTGCGGCCGGCACCGGGTGGATGACCACAGTCCGCGCCGCACGGCGCTGGCCCCGTGGAGAGCGCGCGCACACCTCGCCGGTCTCTCCCGCTTCGTCCCGGTGTCACGACCTGGCCGATGAGGCGGTCGAGCGGCCCGTCCAGGACGGTGCGTGCTGGACGAGAGAGGCGACCACCACACCGTGCAGAGTCACACGGAGACAACTGCCATAACGGACGAAAACCTGGATCCCGTCGCGCTCGAACACAGCGAGGCCGGACTTCCCGCGTCCGATCCTTCCCACCCGCTGCAAGCGGCCCCGGTCAGCGACAAGACCCCGACCTTCGCCGAGCTCGGCGTGCGGGACGAGATCGTCCGCGCGCTGGCCGGTGCCGGCATCGAGCACACCTTCGCGATCCAGGAGCTCACGCTGCCGCTGGCGCTGGCCGGCGCGGACGTCATCGGCCAGGCCAGGACCGGCATGGGCAAGACGCTCGGCTTCGGCGTGCCGCTGCTGCAGCGCCTCGAACTGCCCGGCGACGGCACCCCGCAGGCCCTCGTCGTGGTCCCGACCCGCGAGCTGTGCCTCCAGGTCACCCACGACCTGACCGACGCCGGCAAGCACCTCGGCGTGCGGATCGAGCCCATCTACGGCGGCCGGCCCTACGAGCCGCAGATCGCGTCCCTGCGCAGCGGTGTCGACCTGGTCGTCGGCACGCCGGGGCGGCTGCTGGACCTGGCCGAACAGCGCCATCTGGTGCTGGGCAAGGTGCGCGGCCTGGTGCTGGACGAGGCCGACGAAATGCTCGACCTGGGCTTCCTGCCCGACGTCGAGCGCATCCTGCGCATGGTGCCCGACGCCCGCCAGACGATGCTGTTCTCGGCCACCATGCCCGGCCCGATCATCACGCTGGCCAGGACGTTCCTCAACCGCCCGACGCACATCCGGGCCGAGGAGACCGACGCCAGCGCGATCCACGAGCGCACGGCGCAGTTCGTCTACCGGGCGCACGCGCTGGACAAGATCGAGGTCGTGGCCCGCGTGCTCCAGGCCGAGGGCCGTGGTCTGAGCATGGTCTTCACCCGGACCAAGCGGACCGCGCAGAAGGTCAGCGACGAGCTGGCCGAGCGTGGTTTCGCCGCTGCCGCCGTGCACGGTGACCTTGGCCAGGGTGCCCGCGAGCAGGCACTGCGCGCGTTCCGCTCCGGCAAGGTCGACGTGCTGGTGGCCACCGACGTCGCCGCCCGGGGCATCGACGTCGAGGGTGTCACGCACGTCGTCAACTACCAGTGCCCCGACGACGACAAGACCTACATCCACCGCATCGGCCGGACCGGCCGCGCCGGGCGCACCGGTGTCGCCGTGACGCTGGTGGACTGGGACGAGGAACCGCGCTGGAAGCTGATCAGCGACACCCTCGGCCTGGACAAGCCGGTACCGGTGGAGACCTACTCGACGTCCGAGCACCTCCAGGTCGACCTGGGCATCGGTGCGGACGCCACCGGCAGGCTGCCGCTCGGCCAGCGGACCAGGGCGGGCCTGTCGGCCGAGCCCGTTGAGAAGCTGACCACCGGTCGCGGCGGCGAGCCGAAGCAGCGCCGCAAGCGCGGTGACCGCGTGCGCACGTCGTCACACGCCGACCGGCCGGCCAGCACGACCGACGAGAGCACCGACGGCGAGCAGCGGCCCCGTCGGCGGCGCACCCGCCGGTCCGGTGGCGCGGCGAGCAACGGCCAGGCGAACACCGAGGCCAGGCAGGACAACCGCCCGGAGACGACCCCGTCGACCGAGCAGCGCGAGTCCGGCGATCGGCCCGCCGGCCGGCGGCGTCGGCGCCGCAGGGCGGGCGCTGACGTCGGCCAGCAGCAGGACGGCCCAAGCAGGGACGAATCGGGTAGCTGAGCTCACCACCCGCCTACCAGCGGGGGTACTAGGGTCTCGCTGGTAGGCGGAGTGGCAGCTACAGATCAGGGACTTCCGAGTGCATCATCCAGTCCACGTGCGGCGCCGGAGCGCCAACCCGTTCCGACGACCGGCCGACTACGTCGTCGCCGTGCTGATCGTGGTGTCGTCGCTGGTGGTGGGCCTCGTGCTGTGGTCCCGCAGCGACATCCACAACACCGTGCTGGATCTCGGGCCGAACAACGCCGTGACCCCGGCCGCGCCGGCCGCGTTCCCGCCGTCGCTGGCCGAGTTCTGGTCCCAGCGCAGCCCGGCGACGCCGGTACCGGTGGTGGCCGGGCCGTCGATCGTCACCGCGGACAACGGCGCCGTCGTCGGCCGCGACCCGCTGACCGGCCAGCAGCGCTGGAGCTACACCCGTGACCTGCCCCTGTGCACGGTGGCGTCCGCGTTCAGCAAGGTCGTCGCCGTCTACCACCGTTCCAACTGCAACGAGGTCACCGAACTCGACCCGACGACCGGTGCCCGCGGCTCGCAGCGCAACGGCGACGCGCAACCGGGCACCCGACTGGTCTACGACGGCACCTACGTGACCACGACCGGCCCGACGCTGCTGGACACCTGGCGCTCGGACATGGTGCAGACGATGGAGTACGGCACGGTGCCGGACTTCGTGAACGCGCACGTGCAACCGAGGACGGGCTGTTCGTACGGCTCCGTCGTCGCCTACTCGGGGCTGGTCGGCGTGATCGAACGCTGCCCGCAGGACGGCGGCAACGACCGGCTGACCGTGTACCGGGCCACCGCGAAGGCGGCCGACACGCCGTCCGTGCTGTTCAGCGTCGTCACCGGCGCCCGCCAGACCCGGATCGTCACGATGAACGCCCTGTACATCGCCGTCGCCGAACCCGAGCCGAGCCGGCTGGTGGTGTTCAACGCGCAGAACGGCAAGCAGCTCAACCAGTACCCGATGGACCTGACGCCCGGCGACCTGTCCGGCGACCCGGCCGGTCGGGTGGTGCCCGTTTCCGTCGGACCGAGCGCGGCCTACTGGTGGACGGGCTCGGCCACGGTCGCGCTGTCCACCACGAACCTCCAGCCCATGTGGACGGTGCCGGACACGCTCGGCCCCGGCGTGGTGTTCGCCGGCAACTACCTGGTGCCGGTGCGCGACGGTCTGCTGGTGCTCAACCAGGCTACCGGTGCGAAGATCGGCGAGATCGGTGTGGACCGCCACGGCTACACCGGCCGGGTCATGATGGCCACGCTCGGTCCGGTCGTGTTCGAACAGCGTGGCGCCACTCTGGCCGCGCTGCACTGATCGCAGCGCTGTCCTGATCGCAGCGCTGTCCTGATCGCAACTCCGCACCAGCCGCAACGGTGGCACGGCACCGTGCGGATCCCGGCATGTGAGCGCGCCGTGCGGCAGACTCGACATGTGAGCCAGCCGTCGAAGCCATCCCAGCTCAGTCCGCATCGGGCCGCCCGGGTCGATCTGCCTGGCCGGCATGCGACGATCGCCGCGCTCCAGGCGCCGGCGGCCGGGCACAGCCTCGGTGCGACGGTGTTGCTGCTGCCTGGTTTCACCGGGTCGAAGGAGGATTTCGCCCCGCTGATCGACCCGATCTCGGACGCCGGCCTTGAGGTCATCGCGATCGACCTACCCGGTCAGTACGAGTCGGCAGGCCCCGACGACGAGGGCGCCTATCGGCCCGAGGTGCTCGGTCCGGTGATCGCCGAACTGATCGGCAAGCTGACCGCGGACGGGCGTCGGGTGCTGCTGCTCGGTCACTCCTACGGCGGCCTGGTGGCCCGGGGTGCCGTGCTCGCGGAGGCACCGATCGCCGGGCTCACGCTGATGGGTTCCGGTCCTGGCGAGCTGCCACCCGGTTACCGGCGGGGCGCGCTGGACCTTGGCGAACCGGCAGTGCGGCGCGGCGGTGTCGCGGCAGCGCAGCACCTGCGGGAGACGTTGGACGCGGCATCGCCGGACTGGGCGACGCGGCCCGAGGAGCTGAGGGAGTTCCTACGGGTCCGGATTCTGCGGTCCTCCGCGCCCGCGCTGCTGGGCATGAGCACCGTGCTGCGCACCGAGCCGGACCGGGTGGCCAAGCTGTCCAGGACCCTGCGCTCGATGGGCGCGCCGAGCCTGGTGGTCTGCGGCGAGGCGGACGACGCGTGGTCGGTGGCGTCCCAGCGGGACATGGCCGACCGGCTGGACGCCGACTTCGCCGTGGTGCCGGGCGCGAAGCACTCGCCGAACGTGGAGAACCCGGACGGCCTGCTCGGCACGCTGCTGCCGACGTGGCGCAGCTGGCTGATCACCGGTGGCCCGTGATCAGGCCGGGGACCACCAGAAGAACCACAGCAGCAGCCCGGTGACCACGATGATGCCGAGCAGCCCGGCGAGCCGACCCCGACCGGGCCGCCTGCTCAGCCGGTAGCAGAACCAGCCGACCGCCGCGCCCGCCAGGTGCGCGGCGACGGTGAACGCGCCCGGTCCCGGCTGGTCGTCGTGGCCGCCCATGAACTGCGCGATCAGCATGCCGACGCCCGTGATCAGCAGGACACACAGCAGCACTCCGACAACGCCGGGCACCAGCCCGCCGCCTGCCGGCCTGGCCACGGCAAGACCGTCGGTCGGCGATTCCTGTTCGTCCGTCACACTGCTCACCGGCTCAACAACGCCCACGGCTCGCGCTCCGGCGCGGCTGCCTGGCCTTCCGGGCAGTGCCGACGGAAGTCGCACCACGAGCACTGCATTCCGGTCGTCGGCGGGAACACCTCGTCCCGGTCGGCGCCGTCGGCGAAGCGCTCGGCGGCCACCGTGAGGTCGTCGGCGGTCTCCTCGGCGCGCCGGACATGCCGTTGCAGGGTCTCGTCGGTGTGGTCCCAGACCGCGACCGTGCCGCTGGGCAGGTGGTGCAGTTCGACCCGGTGGCACGGCTTGCGCAGCGTGCGCCGCGCGGCAACGGCGTACATCGCGAGTGCCTGCGAACCACGGGCGTCGTCGGTGGTCAGTGCGTGCCGACCGGTCTTGGAGTCGACGATGACCAGTTCACCGTCGCGCACGTCGATCCGGTCGACGCGGCCCTCGGCGATGATCGTGCCGACCGGCGCGGACACCCACCGCTCGACGCCGATCGGGTCGATCGTGGCGTCGATGCCGGCGACGTAGCCGGACACCCAGTCCTGCGCCACTTCCCGGAACTCGGCTGCCTGCTTGTGATCGGCGAACCCGTCGTCACGCCAGTTGCTCACCACGAGCGCGGCGGCCGCTTCCGGCGTTCGGGCACCGGGCGAGATGTCGAAGAAGGCGCGCAAAGCGTTGTGTACCACCGCACCCAGCGTCGCGTTGGCCGACGGGCCACCCCTCGGCGGGGCAGGCCGGTCCAGGTACGTCATCCGGTATTTGCGCGGACAATCGTTCCAGGTGGCCAGCTTCGCCGGCGTCACTCGAATGAGCTTGCGAGGCATGTCGAACCCAAGCTGACCCTGCACTCCACCACCGTACGCACCAGGTCCGACAACTGTGCGTCAGCCCCCGGCCACGAATCCACGGATCGAATTGGCCACCAGCTGCACGGCGATCGCGGCCAGCAGCAGACCGGCGATCTTGGCCAGCAGCACGATGCCGCTCTCCCGGATCAGCCGGATCACACCACCGGAGTAGCGCAGGCAGACGAACAGGACCAGGTGCACGAGCAGGATGGCGGCGGCCAACGCCAGGTACGAGCCGAAATGCCCGTGTGCCTGCCGGACGTAGACGATGGTCGCCGCGATCGCGCCCGGCCCCGCCAACAGCGGAGTACCCAACGGCACGAGCGCCACGTTGACGTCGTCGACGGCTTCCGGCTCGGTGTTGTTCTTGCCGGTCAGCAGATCCAGCGCGATCAGCAGCAACAGCAGGCCGCCTGCGCCCTGCAGCGCGGGAATGCCGATCCCCAGGTAGGCCAGGATCGCCTCGCCCGCCACGGCGAACAGCGTGATCACGCCGAGCGACACCAGCACGGCCTGCCGCGCCGCCTTGGCCCGAGCCGCCCTGGAGCGGCGGCCGACCAGCCCGAGGAACACCGGGATCGTGCCGGGCGGGTCCATGATCACGATCAGCGTCACGGTGGCCTCCACGAAGATCGTGGAGTCGAAGACGCTCATCCCGCCGCCCGACCGACCATCAGCGGTGCGCCGGTGGCCCGGGCGGCCAGGGCGTCGAACATCTCCGGCGCCGTCGTCTCGCGGCCGAGCCGGACGGTCTTGTTGCGCCCGTGGTAGTCGCTGGACCCGGTGACCGGCAGGCCGAGCCGGTCGGCCAGGGCCCGCAGCCGCGCGCGGTCGTTCTCGTCGTGGTCGGGGTGGTCCACCTCGATGCCGCACAGGCCGGCGGCCGCCATGTCCACGATCACGTCCGGGGTCACCGTGCGGCCCCTGGTGTGCGCGAAGCTGTGCGCCAGCACGGTCACCCCACCGGCGTCGGCGACCATCCGGATCGCGTCGAACACCGGGGTGTCCGCCTTGGGCAGGTAGTAGCGCCCGCCGTTGTCCAGGTACCTGGCGAACGCCTCGCTGACGCTGTCCACCAGACCGGCCCGCTGCAGGGCCATGGCCAGGTGCGGCCGGCCGGCCGCCGAACCGGCCGGTAGCCTGGACATCACGTCGTCCGGGTCGACCGGCAGGCCGTCCTCGCGCATCCGGACGGCCATCCTGCGCAGCCGGTCCCTGCGCTGCCCGCGCAACCTGTGCTGCTCGGCCACGATCGGCGGTGAGTCCGGGTCGAACAGGTAGGCCAGCATGTGCACCGTGCAGTGCCCACCCTTGCCGTCCGGCGACGTGCAGGACAGCTCGGCGCCACGCACCAGGGTCAGCCCCGACGGCAGCGCGGCGGCGGCCTCCGCCCAGCCCGCCGTCGTGTCGTGGTCGGTCAGGGCGACGACGTCCAGCCCTGCCGTGGCCGCGGCTGCGACCAGTTCGGCAGGGCTGTCGGTACCGTCCGACACACGGGAGTGGGTATGCAGATCGATGCGCACGCGGGCCATTCTGGCTGGTCTCAGGATTCGCCGTACCCGTAGGTGCGCTCGACGGTGAACCTGGCGATCAGCCGCTGCTCGGCGATCATCGCGGCCCGGTACTCGTCCCAGTCCGGGTGCTCGCCGGCCAGGGTCCGGTACAGGTCGACGAGGGCTTCCGCGGTGGCGTCGGTCGGGTCGGTGGTCACCGGCGTGAGTTCGACGGTGCCCTCGACCACGAGGTACGACCGCAGGGTCGGCGTCGTCAGGTAGAGGCTGGCTCTCGGGTCGCGACGCAGATTGCGGGTCTTCGCCCTGGTGTCGGTGAGCGAGATCCGGATCAGGCCGGCCGCCTGGTCATAGGCGTAACCGACATTGGACAACTGCGGCCGGCCGTCACGCTTGATCGTGACGAGAGCGGCGGTGCCCTTTTCGGTGAGCAGGGAGGTCATGTTCCCAATCTATGGCACGAGCTTCTTGCCGCGAGCCGCCCGCTGCGCCTTGATCATCGAGAACCGCTCCGACTGGGCCTGCTTGTCGCCGAACACCAATTCGGAGATCGCGTCGTAGACCAGTTCTGGCCTGGGCAGGAACTCGACCCGGTTCAGGGCCTGGATCTGCCCGGCCGACTCCACGATCAGCGTGCCGTAGCCGAGCAACCGACCCAATACGCTGCGCTCGTACGTCAAGTCGGTGACCTTGGTGATCGGCATCATCGCGACCCGGTTGGTGAACACACCGGTGATCAGCATGAACCGCTTGTCCGTCACCACGATCCGCTCGACCCACCAGTCCACCACGATGTAGGCGAACCGCAGCACGACGAGCAGGGCGGCGTACCAGAGGACGTTCTGGAAGATCCAGGCGCCATCGGGCAACAGGTAGGACAGCATCACGGCGACGGCCAGCAGGGCAATCGCCTCGAAGACGTCCCACAGCACGTAGGTCCAGTGCCTGCGGACACGAATCACCCGCCGCTCGGTGGGCAGCAGGTACTCGTCCGGATCGCGCGGAGCGAACATGACCTCAGTGTCTCGCAGTTCTGTCAGAACAGCGACTGTACGAACGTGACGATTGACTCGGCTGCGGCCTTCAAGTCGTTCAGAATGGTGTCCACCAGGCCAGAAGCCGCGGTCGGGGCGCTGATCAGGAAGAACAGCACCAGCGCGACTGCAGCCCAAGTAAGGAGCTTCTTGAGGTTCACGACGATCGACCCCGTCCGCTAGTTACGTTCGTACATCCGTGTGGTGCCGGTCGTAAACGTTGTACCGCACTTCGCGGCTTGCGGAGACTTTTGTACCGCTCTGGGGTAAGGGCTGCCTCACTACTCGGGATTCGACTACGGTACGTGCTCATGACCATGATTGGCGTGCCGGCAATCAGGTGTGTCGGAGCCCTCATTCACAACACCGACGGCAAGCTGTTACTGGTGTTGCGCGCCAACGAACCCGGCCGCGGACTCTGGTCCGTGCCAGGGGGCCGAGTGGAGCAGGGTGAGGACGACCAAGCGGCCGTACAGCGTGAGGTCGCCGAGGAAACCGAACTCACGGTAACCGTTCTCCGGTTGTGCGGAGTTGTCGAACGACCCGCTCCGACCGGCACTTACGTGATCCACGACTACCTCTGCGCGCCGGTCGCCGGCGCGGCGAGGGCTGGCAGCGACGCGGCCGACGTCCGCTGGGTCTCGGCCGCCGAGTTCGCCGAGCTGCACGAGGCGGGCCAGCTGGTCGACCTGCTGGCCGAGACGCTGTGGGACTGGGGTGTGCTCACCCGTCCGTGACGAGCTCGTCTCGATGGGCCCCAGCCCGATCGGGGGTACGTCGATCAGGGGGCCATCCACACGATGCGTTCACCGTGGAACGCCGTGCGGGCCAGCGCGGCCGCCTCGGGACGGCCATCTCGCCACCGAACCAGCCCAAGAGTCCCCGAAGGTGTCTGGCCGGAGTGGGGATCGAAGGCCAGATCGGCCCGATCGGGCAGGAGAAACCGGAGGCCGGCCTCGTAGGCCTCCTGGCTGATCCACCACAGCGGTCGGGTCGCGGCCAGCGCACCGAGGGCGGCGACGAAGTCCGTGCGGCGCTCCTTGGCCAGGTAGGGCAGCACATGGCTGTTGAACACCACCAGCGGCAGGTCGGCCGGCACCCGGGCGGCAGCGGCAGCCAGGTCGTCGATCACGTCACCGGTGACGAACTCGGGCCGGTCCTTGGCCTGCGCGGCGGCGGCCTGGTTGAGCAGCCGGATGCGCTCGGGCTGGTCGGCCCACACACAGGCCTCCAGCCAGGCCAACTGCTCCTCGTCGGTCAGGTCGACCGGAGCGCGGTCCAGCCCGACCTTGGCGCCGACCTTGATGTTCTTCGGCAAGGTGGGCTTGCGGGCGCCGTCGGCCATGCTGAAGACGCAGTTGAGCACCAGCGGCGCCTTGGCCGGGCCGGCGGAGAGTTGTTCGCCGTCGCCGGCCTGGTAGCGGTAGCCGTAGCGGTCCACACCGAGCAGCAGGCCGGCGCTGGTGCCCAGTTCGAGCAGCCCGATCGGCCCGCCCGCCTCCTTGGCCACCTTCGCGATGGCCGGGAACAGCAGGGCGGCCCGGCGCACCTCGTTGGTCTGGGTGGTGCGGGTGGCCACCAACTGGCGGACCTTGTCCGCGCGGTCCAGCACGAACGACCGGAACGTCGACCAGGTGGCCCCGTCGACGCCGTACTCGCCGCCGACCGTCGGGTAGTAGTGCGCCAGCTCGCTGACCGGCTCGGCGATCACCAACCGGTGCACCGCCGCGAACAGCAGCGTGGCCCTGGCGTAGGACGGCGGCGCGGCGGCCAGCAGGCCGGCCACCTCGTCATCATCGGCGACCTCGACGGCCAGGTGTGCGTACAGCGGTGACTCGGGTGCGGCTTCTTCCTCGGCGAAGCGCCGCAACCGGGTGCGGACGACGTCCAGGTCGGTGGTTGTCGTGGCACTCACTCCTTCGGTTCGGGGCGGCCGGGCTGCTCGCCACCCCGCGAGTCGCCGTAGGACTGCTTCGGCACCATCACCTTGCGGCGGAACACGCACACGACGGTGCCATCCTGCTTGTAGCCGCGGGTTTCGACGTACACGACTCCCCTGTCGTCCTTCGACTTCGACGGAGTCTTGTCCAGCACCTCGGTCTCGCCGTAGATCGTGTCACCGTGGAACGTCGGCTTGATGTGCTTCAGCGACTCGACCTCCAGGTTCGCGATCGCCTTGCCGCTCACGTCCGGCACCGACATGCCCAGCAGCAGTGAGTAGATGTAGTTGCCGACCACCACGTTCCTGCCGAAGTCGGTGGTCTCCGCCGCGTAGTGCGAGTCCAGGTGCAACGGGTGGTGGTTCATCGTGATCAGGCAGAAGAGGTGGTCGTCGTACTCGGTGACCGTCTTGCCGGGCCAGTGCTTGTAGACGGCGCCGACCTCGAACTCCTCGTAGTAACGACCGAACCGCACCCTCGACCTCCTACGCCGGTGTACGCGAGTGAACAAGTGTGAACCGTGCCGCGCGGTTGAGGCCGCAAATGTGTGGACGGCTACACGTAATCCGTTCGTGTGATGGCCCCGGGATCCCATATCGATCTTCCCATGTCCATGGTCAACATGGTTCCACGGCGGCGAGAGGGTTCTCATGACGACGGTCGTCCCGGCGATCAGCCGGTTGAAGCTGGGCCGGATCCTGCGGGAGTGGCGCAACCTGGCCGGGCTCACGCTGGAGCAGTGCGAGGCGGACCTGGACATGTCCACGAGCGCGCTGGGCCGGGTGGAGAACGGTCAGCAGAACATACATCCCATGATCGTGCGGGCGATGCTGGAGCTGTATCACACGCCGGAACAGGAGTGGGACGACATCCTGGAGCTGGCCAAGGAAGCCAAGCGGCGCACGGAATGGCAGAACCTCGGCGTGGCGGCACACGCGTACGTGGTGCTGGAGTCGGAAGCCATTGCGGTGCGGAGTTTCCAGCCTGCGTTCATCCCCGGCCTGTTGCAGACGGTGGACTACGCACGAGAGGTCTTCGACCTGGACAGCGCGGCGCTGCGGCGGCGGAACCTGGCCATCCGGCTGAAACGTAGAGAGCGACTGGACGGTCCGAACCCGTTGACGTATGACGCGATCGTGGACGAGACGGCGCTGCGCAGGCCGCTCGGCGACCGGACGGTGCGCCGAGAGCAGTTGGCGCATCTGATCGAGGTCGCAGCGTTGCCGACCATCACCCTCCGGGTGCTGCCGATCAGCGTCGGCGCCAACGTTGGCATGCGAGGGGCGTTCAACCTGCTGACGTTTCCGCCGGACACGATCGACGACATCGGCTACGTCGATCACGCGGCTGGCAGCTCGCAGATCACCAAACCCGACAGGGTCAAGGCGCTGGCCAACCAGTTCCGGCAGATCGAGGCCATCACCCTGCCACCGACCGAGTCGCTGGGCCTGGTCGCCCACATCGCAGGCCAATTGAGATGACCAAACGGGGTAAATTGTGCACATGAACCTCAACGAAGCCCGCTGGCGCAAGAGCAGCTACAGCGCCAATGGCGGCAGCGAGTGCGTCGAGGTTGCCTGGGTCGACACGGCCACCGCCGTCCGCGACTCGAAGAACCCGGCCGTCACCCCGCTGGTCTTCCCTGCCACCGCGTGGCGCCGGTTCGCCCGTCAGGCCGACTCGGACTTCGGCAGCGGGCGGACCTCGTCCAGCAGCTTGTCGGCGTAGTTGTCCAGCAGCCGGGTGCCGAGCTGCTGCGTGTAACCGAAGACGACGGCGGCGACCAGCACGGCGGCCTGGTCGCGCAGGCCGATCAGCCCCTCGCCGAGGCCGGCGCCCAGGACCAGGACGCCGATCACGGCCAGCGATGCGCCCAGCACCACCTTGATCACCGCCTGGTAGCCGATCATGACGTACGGCGTGAGGCTCGGCCTGCGCCGGATCAGCAGCACGACCGTGGACACCACCGCGCCGGTCGCGCCCATCACCTGGGTCAGCCACACGTCGGCGGGTGATGGCGCGGTGCTGCCGCTGGCGCAGATCAGGTGGCCCGGCGCGTCGACGCGGTCGACGCACATCGGCAGGAAACCTGGTCGTACGAAACCGACGATACCCAGCAAAGTGTTGAGCCCGAACAACAACAGCGCACCGATGAAAAGCTTGTTGCGCAACGCCCTGGCCGCCGCGTGCGCGTCGTCCGAGAAGTCCAGCGTGGCCCGCACGGCTTCCAGCACGACCGCCCGCTCGCCGGACGTCGGCTGCGCGGCGATCTTCTCCAGCTCCACCCGGCGGGTGTCGGTTGCCGCCAGGGCGAGCGCGACCTGGCCCCGGATCGCCGGTAACCGGGCGGCCAGGGTCGGGTCAGCTGCGGTCAACAGCGCTTCGGCCTCGTGCAGGGCCCGCCAGGAGCGCTCCACCCGCCAACCACTCCACCACGCGGGTAACCGGCCGAGCAGCGGATTGTTGTCGTAGAGCACGTCCCGAACAACATCGAGGGACCTGACGACATCGTCCCGGACGGGATCGACCCCCAGGAACGCGAGTTGGTCCTCCGCCCGGAGCAGGCGTGCCTCCACCACGACCTTCCAGTCGTTGCCCCCACCCCAGCCGAACTTCGGTCGCCCCATTGCCAGCATGGTAGGGGCACCGCACGTTCGTGTGGTCGCCTTCCGAATCTCCTGACGCTGTATCGCGTTGCCATACTATTGACAGATAGCAAGAGAAAAATGCCCGATGGCGGACGACATCGACAAGCTGATCCGCTGGGCGGAGAGCCGAGGATGGCGAGCAATCCCCGGCGACGACTTCTCGACGTCATCACGGCGACCAGACGCTACGGCCTGCCCTGGCCGGTACCGAGCCGGTCGGTGGCCCACTTTCAGGCAGCTGAGGATCTGGTTCAGCTGGGCACGAAATGGGCCGCCGAGGTGGATGTTCGCGCCTACATGGACTGTGGACGCCGTTCAGTGGTTCGCATCGGCCTGGGAGCGCAGGTCCGGCCGCCCCCCGAAGTCACGGATCGCGTAGCGGCCAGAGGTCAGAGTTGGCCGGGTTGTGGCCGCATCGCCAGTTTCGCGATCAGGTCACGGGCCTTTTCGGCATTACGCGGCTGGCAGAGCACGTCGTACCGGCCGGCCACAAGCTGGCTCGCGGACTGGAAGTCGCGGCGCCCACGGGAGGTCGCATAACCGGCGGCGGCGAAGATCAGGCCGAACAGCACACCGGCCACCAAGCCGACCAGGATCGGGTAGAACGGGCCGCTGCGGGTGTCGAAGAAGCTCAGCAGCAGACCGACGAACAGGCCGAACCACGCGCCCGACGCGGCGCCCGTGCCCAGTACGCGGCTCCAGCTCAACCGGCCGGTGACCCGCTCGACCAGCATCAGGTCGACGCCGACGATCGTGACCTCCTCCACCGGGAAGTCGTTGTCCGCGAGATGGTCGACAGCGCGCTGTGCGTCCTCGTACTTGTCGTACGACCCCACCGGCCAGCCCGTCGGACGGGTGGGCAGCCTCGGCACGCCGGCACGAGGCCCCCTGGCACCGGAGAACGAGCTGGTCACCGTCATCACCCCATCGGGAGTTTAACCACAGGCCGAAGCCACCCACGACCTCTTTGGCGGGTGTCCAGACGTGCAAGGGTACGGCACCCGCCAGGGTCGCGCAGCCGACCAGGTGAAACATCGTCCCCAGTGGACCGGTCAGCGGGACTTGTACTCCCGGAGCAGACCCCGGCTGATGATCGTCTTCTGGATCTCACTGGTGCCTTCGCCGATGAGCAGGAACGGCGCCTCGCGCATCAGGCGCTCGATCTCGTACTCCTTGGAGTAGCCGTAACCGCCGTGGATCCGGAACGCGTCCTGCGTGACCTCGGCGCAGTACTCACTGGCGATCAGCTTCGCCATGCCGGCCTCGACGTCGTTGCGGGTACCGGAATCCTTCAGCCGCGCGGCGTTCACCATCATCAGGTGCGCGGCTTCCACCTTCGTCGCCATCTCGGCCAGCTTGAACGCGATGGCCTGGTGTTCGGCGATCGGCTTGCCGAACGTGCGGCGCTGCTGCGCGTACTCGACGGCCAGTTCGAAGGCGCGGATGGAGATCCCGCACGCGCGGGCGGCCACGTTCACCCGGCCGACCTCGATGCCGTCCATCATGTACGCGAAACCCTTGCCCGGCGCGGCGCCCAGCACGCCGTCGCCGCTGATCCGGTAGTCCGCGAACACAGCTTCCGTGGTGTCCACGCCCTTGTAGCCCATTTTGTCGATCTTGCCGGGGATGGTCAGACCGGGTGCGACCTCACCGAAGCCGGTCGGCTTCTCGACCAGGAACGCGGTCAGGTTCTGGTGCGGCTTCTCGGCACCCTCGTCGGTGCGGGCCAGCAGCGCGATCAGGTTCGAGCTGCCGCCGTTGGTGAGCCACATCTTGGCGCCGTCGATGACGTAGTCGTCGCCGTCCCGCCTGGCGCGCGTCTTGATCGCGGCCACGTCGGACCCGAGATCGGGCTCGGACATGGAGAACGAGCCGCGCACCTCACCGGTGGCCATCCTGGGCAGGTAGTGCGCCTTCTGCTCGTCGGTGCCGTGCTGCTTGATCATGTGCGCCACGATGAAGTGCGTGTTGATCACGCCGGACACGCTCATCCAGCCGCGGGCGATCTGCTCGACGACCAGCGCGTAGGTCAGCAGGGACTCGCCGAGTCCGCCGTACTCCTCGGGGATGGTCAGGCCGAACAGGCCCATGTCCTTCATGCCCTCGACGATGTCGGCCGGGTACTCGTCGGCGTGTTCGAGCGCCTGGGCGTTCGGGATGATCTCCTTGTCCACGAAGTCGTGGACGGTGGCCAGGATCTCCTGCTGGACGTCGGTCAGTCCGGCGGTCTGGGCGAGGCGGGCCATTGCTACTCCCATTCGTCACACACGCATGCCGGTCAAGTTACCGAGCAGTATGGCGCAACGGCCTGGGGTGCGGGCCATGAGCGCGGTCACACAGCAACAGTCACACAGCGACTAACTCCACCGCGGTGCCGCACTCGCGGCAGTCCTCGGCCAACACGTAGACGTCCTGACCACAGCCGTCGCACGAGCGGAAGCTGCGCTCGAACAGGACGTCGCGTTCCTGGCGACGGCCGAACAACCAGGACCGTCCGGTCCGCTCCTTCTGATGCCGGTGTTTACCCACGTCCCCCAGCATCACCCGGCCCGGTGTGGTCTCCGCAAGGGTCAATCCGTTATCTGTGTGTTATCTCACGGCAACCCGGGTGTGTGTTGTCCGTCAATTTCGGGCGTGGGCCGCTCATCCGGTTGCTTCCGTTCCGGCCGCGGTGCGGTGTTGCTCTCCAGGAATCGCAACAGCTCCACCGGGAACGGCAGGACCAGCGTGGAGTTCTTCTCTGCGGCCACCTGGACCACGGTCTCCAGCAGCCGTAGTTGCAGCGCGGCCGGGGTGTCGGCCATCTGCGCGGCGGCCTCGGAGAGCTTGTAGGACGCCTGTAGTTCGCCGTCCGCCGAGATGACCCTGGCACGCCGTTCCCGCTCCGCCTCGGCCTGGCGGGACATCGAGCGCTTCATCGCCTCCGGTAGCGCGACATCCTTGATCTCCACCCGGTCGATGTGGATGCCCCACTCCAGCGCCGGGTTGTCGATCATCAGCTCCAGGCCCTCGTTGAGCTTCTCCCGGTTGGACAGCAGATCGTCCAGGTCGCTCTTGCCGATGATCGACCGCAGCGACGTCTGCGCCACCTGGGCGACGGCGAAGCGGTAGTCCTGCACCTTGACGATGGCCAGTTCCGGGTCCATCACGTTGAAGTAGACGACGGCGTCCACCCGCACGGTCACGTTGTCCCGCGTGATGCCTTCCTGCGCCGGCACCGGCATCGTGACGATCTGCATGTTCACTTTCCGCATGCGGTCCGCGAACGGTATGATCGACGTGAGGCCCGGACCCCGCGGTTGGCTGACCACCCGGCCGAACCGGAACACCAACCCGCGCTCGTACTGCTTGACCACCCGCACACTGGAGGCGGCCGTGACGGCCCCCAGCGCGGCGAGCGCGATCAAGACGTCGATCAAAGCCTGCATGGCACGCTCCCGCGTCCAAGCGGCCGATCGGGCGGCCATCCGTCCACGTGCCGCGTGGCCTTCAATGTTACGCCGATCACATGATCAGCGAACCGGATCAACCGGAAGTTGTCCGGCGCTCCAACTCAGCGAGCCAGCCGTCCAGATGCGGGCACTGCGCCCGCGGCGCCGGCACCCCCAGTTCCATGATCGCGGCCGGCCCGTCCAGGGTCTTGTCGTATGTGGGTCTGTAGCTGAGCAGTCGTTTCGACGGCGCGGTTGCCAGGCTGTCATTGACCAGTTCGGGACCACCAGCCGCAGCCGACCCGGCCCTCATCCGCCTGGCCAACTCCGGATCGTCGAGCCATCCACCGAGCTGATCAGCCACGGCGAACACCCACGACTCCCGCTCATGGAGTGTGATGTGCGGCACGAATCGCCGATCACCGATCGCAGCCGACATCGCGTCCTCGACATGGCGGACACGCTGGAATGGATCACCCGCGCGCGTGATCAAAGTGGGGGTCCTTCCCTCCCGACGCGTTCTGTTGCACGCCGATCAGCGGTACGATGACCCTCCCGGACTCCCGCTGCCCTCCAGGTGATTTCACCATCGGCTTATACCCCTGGTCTTTGCCCGACGCAGGCCAGGCAGACGGGTCTCTCCTGTTCCGGACCAGAGCGTGCGCGCGTGCCACCTTCCGTACCCCGGAGAGACCCGACGAGTTGGCCCCGGACC
>DASUJK010000029.1:0-5901 GCA_036279295.1 Pseudonocardiaceae bacterium
GCAGGGTCGCCACCGGTTCACTCATCCCGGACAGCTGCGCGTGCATCAGGGCGGTCACCACACCACGTCGGGTGTAGTCGGACCGGACACCGACGGCGGTGACCATCGCCATCGGCAGCAGCGCGCCGCCCGGCACGGCCAGTTGGCTGCCGGTGGACAGCGTGGTGCCTGCCAGGGTGCCGCCGAGGAACGCCCCGAGCACCCTGCCTTCCTCGAAGGTCGTGCCCCGCTGCGCCCAGGCCTCGTCCGATGCCGGGCCGGCATGCATGCTGCCCCGGAACAAGGTGTTCGCGGCGCGGAACTCCTCCGGCGCCAGGGCGCGGATGGCGGGGGCAACGGTGTGGTCGTCAGTCATGCCCGCATCGTCGCCCACCGGGGCACGGCTCGGCGACCGAATACCGCGTGTCGCCGGGCCGGCACCCGAACCGCCTACTGGGGCTGTGCGACCTCGTACAGGCCGTCAGCCGTCTTCACGGTCACCTGGACCTGCTTCTGCTGGCCGCCGATGGTGGCCTGACAGGTGAACACGTTGCCCACCTTGACCTCCGGGTCGGACGGGCAGGTCACCGTGCTCACGTTGATCTTGTAGTCGTTCTGCAGGATGCCCTTGACGCCGCTCTCCAGCGTGGACGTGTCCAACACCTTCGTGTTGAACCAGCCCGGCCAGACGAACCCGAGCACGGCGACCGCCGCGGCCACCACGACGACCAGCACCACGATGGTCCAGATCAGCCCGGTGCGCTTGCGGGGCGTGGCCTGGTCACCGCCGAAACCCGGCTGGTAGCCCGGATACTGCTGCTGGCCGAACTGGCCCGGGTACTGCTGGGTCGGCTGCTGCTGGCCGTAGCCGGGGTACTGCTGGTCGGGCTGCTGCCCGTAACCCGGCATCGGCTGCTGCCCGTAACCGGGCTGGGGCTGCGGCGGCTGGCCGTACGGGGGCTGCTGGCCGTAACCCGGCTGTGGCTGGGGCTGCTGCGGCCAGCCACCCGAGTTCGGCGCCTGCGGCTGCTGCCCGTAGCCACCCGGTTGGGCGGGGAACCCACCGGACTGCGGGTTCGGGTACTGGCCGCCGTAAGCGGGTTGCTGGCCCCACCCCTGCGGGTCGTTCCCCCCAGGCGGGCCGTAGGGGCTGCTCATCGTTCGCCTCCGAGATCGGGATCGGCGTAACCGTCATTCCATCGAGTCGGTCCGGTTCGCCGAACCGGCCCTTCGCGGGGGATCAAACCACAGGTCTACCAGGTTTCCCCACCCAGCCGACCGCCGTTCGCAGGGCATTGTTCGCCATCACGGTCATGCCGTCCCCATCGCCACGACGCCACGTCGGATCGATGCAGCCGCCTTGGCCGCCACGGCACCCATCGGGTCGTCGCCCCGCACCACGTCCCGGATCTGGTCCAGCAGGTCGATGACCTGCCGACACCAGCGCACGAAGTCGCCGGCGAGCAGTTCCTGGCCGTTCGCCTCGGCGGCCACGAGCACCCGTTCCAGCGGTTCACCTCGGGCCCACCGGTACACCGGCCAGGCGAACCCGGCGTCGGGTTCCCTCGTCCGGTCCAACCGGTGGCGGCGCTCGTCCTCCTCGATCGAGGCCCACAGCCGCGCCGTGGCACGCAACGCGTCACCGATGGCACCGACCGGCACCCTGGCCTCGGCCGGGCCGTCCCGGCGCGCCTCGTACACCAACGCGGACACCACAGCGGCCAGTTCAGCGGGCCCGAGACCGCGCCACACGCCGTGCCGGAGGCATTCCGCGGCCAGCAGGTCCGACTCGCTGTACAGCCGGGCCAGCCGCCTGCCGTGCTGGGTGACGTCCTGCTCCTCGCCCTCGGCCGGCACGGTCAGGTAGCCACGGTCGGTGAGCAGGTCCCGGATCCGGTCGAACGAGCGGGCCAGCGAGTGGGTGGTGGCCGCCATCCGCTGTTTGAGCTGCTCGTTCTCGACGGCCAGCCGATGGTGGCGCTCGGCCCACCGGGCGTGGTCCTCGCGGTGTTCGCAGCCGTGACACGGGTGGTTGCGCAGCGCCCGGCGCAACGTCGCCAGTTCCGGGTCGTCCGCCGCGTTCGACCGGCGCCGCTCGCGGCCCGGTGCGGTGATGCCGGCGTTGCGCAAGTTGTCCGCCAACTCGCGGCGCGACCTGGGCGAACGGACGTCCACCTGCTTGGGCAGCCGCAGCCGGCCCAGTGTCTGGACGGGCGAGTTGAAGTCCGTCACGGACAGCCGGCCCGCCCAGCGGTCCTCGGTGACCACCAGCGGCCGAGGTTCGGTCAACGGATCGAGCCCGGGGTCGATCACGACGGCCAGCCCCAGCCGACGGCCGGAGTCCAGGGCGATCACGTCACCCTTGCGCAGCCGCTCCAGCGAAGCGGCCGCCTCGGCCCGCCTGCTCTGGGTGTTCTGCCGGGCCAGGTACTTCTCCCGATCACCGACCTTGCGGCGCAGCCCTGCGTACTCGGTGAAGTCGCCGAGGTGGCACGTCATCGACTCGGCATAACCGTCCAGTGCGTGCTCGTTGCCCTCGATCCGGCGGGCCAGGCCGACCACCGAGCGGTCCGCCTGGAACTGGGCGAACGACATCTCCAGCAGTTCCCTGGCCGCGTCCGCGCCCAGCTGGTGCACCAGGTTGACGGCCATGTTGTAGCCGGGCCGGAACGAGGACTTCAGCGGGTACGTCCTGGTGGACGCCAGGCCGGCCACCTGCTTGGGATCGACGCCGGGCTGCCACAGCACCACTGCGTGGCCCTCGACGTCGATGCCACGCCGACCGGCCCGCCCGGTGAGCTGCGTGTACTCCCCCGGCGTCAGCTCGACGTGCGCCTCGCCGTTGTACTTGACCAGCCGCTCCAGCACCACGGTCCGGGCCGGCATGTTGATGCCCAGCGCCAGCGTCTCGGTGGCGAACACCGCCTTCACCAGACCACCGGCGAACAGCTCCTCGACGGTCTCCTTGAACGCGGGCAGCATGCCGGCGTGGTGCCCGGCGATGCCGCGCTCCAGGGCCTCACGCCACTCCCAGAAACCCAGCACCCGCAGGTCGGCCTCGGGCAGTTCGGCGGTGCGCCGGTCGATGATGGCGCGGATCTCGTCCACCTCGTCCGGCGTGGTCAGCCGCAGCCCCGCCCGCACACACTGCTCCACGGCCGCGGCACAGCCCGCCCGGCTGAACACGAACACGATGGCCGGCAGCAGTCGGGCCGCGTCCAGCCGCTCGACCACCTCAACGCGGGACGTCGGCCGGAAGCGTGGCCCCCGGCTGGGATTGCCCCGACCCCGGCCGCGGTGCAGCGGGGCGTGGGTGCGGGCCAGATCCTCGGTACGGCGCAACAGCTGCGGGTTGATCGCGGCGAGCTTGCCCTGCCGACCGTCGTTCTCCTCGCCGACGAACAGGTCCATCAGCCTGCCGGTGACGAGCATGTGCTGCCACAGCGGGACCGGCCGGTGCTCGTCCACCACAACTGTGGTGTCGCCGCGCACCTCGACCAGCCAGTCGCCGAACTCCTCGGCGTTGCTCACCGTGGCCGACAGGCTGACCAGCCGGACGCTCTCCGGCAGGTGCAGGATCACCTCTTCCCAGACCGCACCCCGGAACCGGTCGGCGAGGTAGTGCACCTCGTCCATCACCACGTAGCCGAGGCCGTCCAGGGTCGACGAGCCCGCGTAGAGCATGTTGCGCAGGACCTCGGTGGTCATCACCACCACGGAGGCGTCACCGTTGACCGACGTGTCACCGGTGAGCAGGCCGACGTTCTGGGCGCCGTGCCGGGCCGTCAGGTCGGCGAACTTCTGGTTGGACAACGCCTTGATCGGCGTCGTGTAGAAGCACTTGCGCCCCTCCGACAGCGCGAGATGTACCGCGAACTCGCCGACCACGGTCTTGCCGGCGCCGGTCGGGGCGCACACGAGGACGCCGTGGCCGTCCTCCAACGCCGCACAGGCCCGGAGCTGGAACGGGTCGAGTTCGAACGGCACGACGGCGGTGAACTCGGTCAACTGGGGACGAGCGGCACGCCGACGGGACGCCGCGTACGCGTCGGCCGGGGCGCGCCCGGGGCGATCAGCCACGAGATCAGGGTGTCACACCTGGCCGACACCGCGCCGCCCGACGGGCCGTTTGCTCAGCCGGTGACCACCGACAACGCCGACGGCACACACCGGACCGTCAGCGGCAGCCGGGCCTGGCGCTCACCGTCGGCGTAGGCCACCCACTGGTTGCGGCCGGCCAGGTGCACCGACCGCGCCCGCAGCGACGTCACGAACGGGTGCTCAAGATGGCGGCCGGTGCGCAGCCGCGGCAGCACGGCCAGCAGATCGCGCCTGCTGGTCGCGCCGACCACGGTGATGTCCAGCAGGCCGTCGTCGGCCACGGCGTCCGGGCAGATCGGGATGCCGCCGCCGTAGAACGGCAGGTTGCCGACGGACACCATGGTCGCCTCCAGCCGGAGTACGTCGGTGTCCGTCTCCACGACCAGCGGCCGCGGTCGCAGCCGGCCCAACTCGGCCAGCATCGCCACGTCGTACCGGTGCGGGCCACGCGGCCAGCGCAGCCGGTTGGCCCGCTCGTTGACCGCCGAGTCGAAGCCGGCACACAGCACGGTGGCGAACCACGAGCCACCGGACACCCGGCCGAGATCCAGCGACCGCCTGCGACCGGACAGCAGGGCGGACGCGACCGAGGCGGCCGCGGCCAGCGGCTCCCCGGGCAGCGACAGCGACCTGGCCAGATCGTTGCCGGTACCGGCCGGCACCACGGCCAGCGCTGTGGCGCTGCCGGCGCAGGCCTGCAGCGCGATGTGTGCCAGGCCGTCACCGCCGAGCGCCACCAGGACGTCCGCACCGCCGGCCACGGCACGACGGGCGAGCACACCGCTGCCGTCGGCCGAGTCGGCCCCGAGGGTGTCCAGCCGGTCGACGGATCGCCGGAGGGTGGCGGCCACCCGGCCGGCCACCCGCGCGGCGGCGCCCAGTCCGGCGGCGGGGCTGACCAGCAGTGCGGCGATCACCGGCAGATCATGGCATGCCGCGCCGGTCGCGCCGGCAGCCGGAGCCACTACACGGAGCCACCAAACAGCGGATGCCGCGCGAGTGGGCCTCGCGCGGCATCGCTTTCGAGCTACCTCAGCCTCAGGTCACGTCGTCGTAGCTGTACGGCTCGTTGTCGACCGGGTTGACGTCCTCCAACGGCGATGCCTCATCGTCGTCCAGGCCGTCCCAGCCCTCGTCGACCCGTTCCTGGGCCTTGCGCTTGTCATGCACCCTGGAGATCTGGACCGCCACCTCCAGCAGCAGGGTCAGACCTCCGGCCAGCGCGCACATCGAGATCGGGTCCTGGCCGGGCGTCGCGAACGCGGCGAACACGAACAGGCCGAAGATCATGCCTCGGCGCCAACGCTTCAACTTCTCGTACTTGAGTACGCCGACCCTGTTCAACATCACCACGAGCAGGGGCAGTTCGAAGCTCACGCCGAAGATCACCAGCAGGTTCAACATGAACGACACGTAGGCGGTCGCCGCCAGCGCCGTGACGAACTGGCTGCCACCGACGTTGGACAGCACCTTCAGGGCCTCGGGGACGACCAGGTAGGCCATCACCGCACCGGCCGCGAACAGGACCACGGCCGCCGTCACGAAGGTGACCGCGAACTTGCGTTCCTTCTTGTAGAGGCCCGGCGTGATGAACGCCCACACCTGGAACAGCCACAGCGGGCTGGTGAGCACCACGCCTGCCGCCACACCGACCTTGAGCCGGATGACGAAGCCCTCGAACGGCTCCGTCTGGAGCAGTGCACACGCGCGGCCCGCGAAGCTGATCCGCTGGGTCGCGGGCAGCGCACAGTACGGGTCGTTCATCAACGTACCCAGTGATGGGATCGGGCCAACCCGGTAGGCGAACCACAGGAAGCCCAC
>DASUJK010000030.1:0-3020 GCA_036279295.1 Pseudonocardiaceae bacterium
CGGTGGCGTGGACTGATCTTGGTCGACAGCCCTGCTACCGGAGGCTTCATCTTGTTGTCACGCCGACACTCCGACGGACATCAACTTGTGATCCACGTCCCTTGCGTGTCAACACTTCCCGATCAGGTTGAAAACAGCTCACTAATTCACCGCACTGGTACGGGAGACACAATACCGCCCGCTCCAGCTCTGTCGCTGCGCTCAGCAGGCAGGTATCCCCGAGTTGTTCGGAGTCTTGCCTCCGAGATTGATGAAGAAGTCTGGAATATGCCCCACGAATGCCTGACCGCCGGCATCATCCTCAATGACATGATCCTGGAAGTTGTCGCCACCGACGACGGGGTTTCCTTGGAAGAAGCAGCTAATTTCGACCAGCTCGTCACTGCGAATGCAGCGGGTTCCTCCGGCACGGAGCAGGAGCGGGACGGGGCTGTTGGCGGGGCAATTGAACATGGTGACGCCCTCGTTGTTCGGGTCCTGCGTCGTGGCCCAACACGGGTTCGCGTGACCTGGAGTGGTGCACCGCACCGTGGTCGGCGATGCTGGGACAGCGGCCATCGCGTGGGCGGTTGCGGGGCCCGGCCCGGTGGTAGTGGCCGAACCAGCACCTGGGCTGAGCAGGGTGAACAATCCTGCCAGGCCTAGCATCACGACCGCTGCGATCATCGACTTGAACGTTGGTCTTTTCAGCATGTTATCTGTCATCCATTCTTGTCTCTATTGATAGGACGCAGACCAGCGTGGTCGGCGGACTGATCTGTCGCGCGACGATGGTGCCTGTCAATCCTCCAGGCGAAGGTCGCACACCTCGTCGCGTGCGGGTGGCACCGTTATCGGGCGATGTTGGCGACCGCACTTGTCGGCCGCCAGCGACATTGGTCGATCGACTCGCGTCACCTACTGGTCCTGCCCGATCTACGCTGCCCGCGGCAGGCTGGCAAAACGCTTCCAATACCTTGAATCGGCTGGCCAGGCCTGCTAGGACCGGTATGGGCCAGGGGAACGGGGGGTGGCGGTTGTGCAGTTTCGCGTGTTGGGTGCGGCTGAGGCGCTTCATGCCCGATTAACGGGTGAAGCTGGGCCATACCGGGCAGCGGTGTGTGCTGGCTGTGTTGTTGGTTGAGGCCAATCGGGTCGTCTCCGTGAGCCAACTCATGGATCGGGTGTGGGAGGATTCCCCCCGCAACGTGGCCGCAAGGTGCTCTACAGCTATCTGTCGAGGCTCAGAACGGCGTTGGCGGTGGACGACACCGTCAGGATCCAGCGGCTGCCCGCCGGTCACCAACTTGACGCCGACGACGCCTCGGTGGACCTGCACCGGTTCCGCGACCTGATCAACCAAGCGCAGGCCGCGGACGAGGATGCCAGTGCCACCATCGCTCCGTACTCGCTGCGCGGTCGTGAGCATCCGACGGTGTCCACACCGGTCACGTGGGACGAAGTCCGCGCGTGCCGGGAGGTGGAGATACTGACCTTCCCCTCGAGGATGTGCTAGATCGTGTCGAGGAACTGGGCGACGTGGTCGCCGACCTCGCTGTTGTCGATCCTCCGCTGCCGGAGTTATAGCGCATCCAGCCCGCTGGAAATCGGTCGTCGGTCGTCCAGAGTGCAGTCCGCCGTATTGCCGAATGGGACGGTTCATCAACCTGGTGAAGCAGTGTGATTACCTTCGGCTAGTTTTTCTAGTCGGTCAAGGATCCGCTTGGCCAGATCGGCGGGTTTCAGCCGATATGTTGCCCATTGATCCTCGCTTTCGGGCTTGAGCGAGGCAGAGAATCGATATCGACCACGACTGCTCGGTCCGTAGGACCTGCTCGCATAGTCCGCGCTCGGCACGAGCCAGGCTGTGATGATCGCTCCACGTTCGGCGTCAATCACTACGAACAGCAGGTCGAAGTCCGGCCGTGAGGTAAACGTCGAGGCCCGCACGCTGGCCAGGAACCGGCCGCGACTGATAGCGGTGCCGTCGGACATCCGAGCTTTGACCTGTACGGCCAACGTGGCTGAGCTGCCGCGGCGATGGAACACGAGGTCAACGCCTTCGTCATCGATGAGGGAGGTGGAGACGTTCAGCTCGCCGCGGGTAGCCAGGATGCAGGAGGCCGCGATCAACAGTTCGGCGGCCTTGCCCATTCGCCCGGCGGCTGGTGACTTATCCAGGTACTCGTCGTCCATAGCGGCGAGCCTACGGCGCCCGCGACGGCCCTGACTGCCGCAACGAATCGTGCTGAGTGTCTATTGCTCGTGCCCGAGCCCCGGCCGAGCACGCCCGTACCCGGTAGCGGAACCGTTTGCCGCCAACGTCCTACCCCTGTACGGTCATGATTGGCCGATCGTTCAGAAGCAGACCAAGCCGATCGCGACGATGACGCGATGTCCTTCGGTGGCTTCATTGAACAGTGATCCCTGCGGCGACACCGAAACGGTAGATCAGACGAACCAGCGCGATCACCCATCATCGCAGCCGCAGCCCGTAGCCAAGTTTCGGAGGTACTACAGGGTTGCTCAACAGGCCACGGTGCCGGTGCATGCTTGGTCGAGCGCTGACTTCCGAGCTGATGTCAATCCCCTCGAATCGTGGAGACGGTGTTATGCCACTTGGGGACTGACCTGCGTCGTTGACGCTGCCCGTGCTTGTGCCATCTGATACTCGAACGGGATCGGCGCCCACCCGTCATTGGCGCTGTGCCGGCGAGTGGTGTTGTAGAAGTCCGCGATCCAGGTCGCGACCCTGATCCGCGCCTCGGCCCGCGTGGCGAACCGGTGGCGATGCACGAACTCGACCTTCAGCGTGGAGTTGAACGACTCGGCCGCCGCGTTGTCCAACGCTTATCCGGCTAATAGGAGGTGGTTCCCTGTTGTTGGCCGGTTAATGTTTCAGTGATGTGTGTCAAGGATCTTGGACAGGTCATCTGAGTGTTGATCAAGCTGCACTGGCCACAGTCAGGTGGTCGAACAGGGCCTGCGCAGGAGTGCGGTAGCCCAGGCTGCTGTGCAGGCGTTGCCGGTTGTAGAACACC
>DASUJK010000031.1:0-38938 GCA_036279295.1 Pseudonocardiaceae bacterium
CGGCCGTCCGGCATGGTCGACAGGACGCCGTCGGCGAGCAACTCCGCGCAGACCGACCGGACGGTCCGCGCGGGCAGGCCGAGTTCGGCCAGCGCGGGTTCGACCTCGGGCAGCCGAGCGCCGGGCAGCGCGGCCAGCAGGGCGACACAGCGACCGGCCTCGGTGGCCGCGGCGGGCAGGCCGCGCAGCCACCGGGAGGTCGGGTCGAGTACGGCGGTGCGCAGCCTCACGGCGAGGGCACCGGCCGCGGCGGCGGCATTGGAGGGAGATGCCGCCGCCAGCAGTTCACCCAGTACACCGGGGCGTCCGCCGACGCGCCCGGCCACGAACTCGGCGGTCATCGGGTCGACCCAGTCATCGACCTGCTCGGCGACCGTCGCCGCTACCTGCGTGGCGCCCCACGCGGGCAGCGGCACCGGGCTGCCGGCGACGTCGGCGAGCCATGCCCAGAACCGGTTCGCGCTGAGCACCAACCGGCAGTTGTCGGTTGCCGCTGCGCCCAGCACGCCCAGTTGGGACCGGTCCCGCGGTGTGAGCACGTCGGCGTCGTCGAGCAGCACGGTGATGGGCCGGGTCCGGCTGACCGTGCGCAGCACGTCGACGGCGGCATCCGCGACATCGGGGGCGGCCAGGGCCGCCGTGATCGGGCCACTCACCCCGGGCACGGCAGCACCCAACGCGTACAGCACGGCCGAGGCCACACCGTCGTGGACGGCCGTGCAATCGACTCGCAGTACAGCGGCGGGGACGGAACCACCTGCGGCCAGCGCGGTCTGGAGCAGGGTCATCGTGGTGTGCCGTCCCGAACCAGGCGGTCCGACCAGCATCGCGACCGGACCGGCGGCCAGTAGGCCGGCCACCGGGTCACCCGAGCCGCCGGCCGCGCGCGGGGCGGTCGGCGGTCGGGTCCTGGCGATCAGTTCGGCTCGCTGGTTGCTGTTGGTGGCCCGCAGCAGCCTGCTCACCTGACGTTTGACGTAGGCCTCGTCCCGGTGCAGCACGGCCGCGATGTCGGCGTTGCTCAGCCCGGCCGCGACCAGCTCGCCGATGACATCACCGATCGCCGCGTTCCGGGTGAACGGCGCCGGGTCGACCCCGAGCGTGCGGGCCACGGCCGTGGCCCGGACCTGCCGGAGCGTGGCATCCAGCGCGCCGAAGCCGGCACCGGCGGTGAGCGCGAGATCAGTGTCACCGGTGGCCGACGCCATCCGCAGCCGTGCCATGGCCACGTCGAACGGAGCGTCGCGGACCAGCGCCTCGGCCAGGTAGGCGGCGAGTGTCTCGGGGTCGTCCAGCTCGCCGCGTCGTTCGGCGACGGCGACCGTGGTCCGCAGGAACAGCAGCCGGTCGTGCCCGTCGGCACCCAGCTCGGCCAGCCGGTCGGCAGCGGCATCCGTGTCGCCCGCGTCGGTCAACGCGATCACGTACCGCGCCAGCAACAGGTCCCGGTGGCGGTCCTGCTGGTGATCGGCCATCCACACCAGCACGGCGGTGAGCCGGTCGACGGCGTCCTGCGGTCGGCGCAGCAGCAGTTCCAGCCCGGCCCTGGCCCACTCGGTCAGCGGCCGGGGCCCGGCATCGTCCGGCGGTGGGGTGGCGCCATCCAGCCACCGGCGGGCCAGCTCGGGCCGAACGCGCCGCAACCACACGTCCGCGGCCAACGCCGCGCTCTCCTCTGCCGTGCACAGCCCGTGCGCGGCGGCACCGGTCAGCCGGTCGGCGACGGCCAGCGCGAAGACGTCGTCCCATCGGCCGTGGATCCACGCGTCGAACGCGGCGCCGGCGGCGAACACGGGTCGCTCCGGCGGCGCGCTGAACGCCACTACGGTCGGGTCGTCGGCGAGCAGTTCGGCGCGCAGCAGGTCGCACACCTCGTTGCCCAGTGAGCGGGACAGGATGTCCAGGTCGGCCTGGGCCGCGATCCGACCCGCGGTGCACAGCACGGCCCGCACCCGTTCCGCCAGCGACCCGGCCGGCACCGCGTCCGGCGGCAGCGCCATGATCGCGGGCCAGTTCCCGGTGCGCGCCCAGTACCGGATCGCGGGTGCCGCGATGTTCTCCGGTGGCACCGGGCCGCACCACGGCAACACCTGCGCCGCGACGGCATCGGTGTTCTTGTTCGAGAGCAGTGCTCGCAGATCGGACTGCCGCATCGGCCTGCCGCGGCGGACGAGGTGTCCGACCAGGTCGACCAACGGGGTGCTCGGCGCGTCGGCCAGCACCCGGGACTGGAGTTCGGCGCGGCGCCACGGCACGACCCGCTCGCTCAACGCGTCGGCCAGCACCGGAATGGTCATGCGCAGGTCCGCGGTGAGCACACCAGCGGTGACCAGCGCCTCGGCTCCCGACAGTTCGGCCCGCGGCAGTTCGGCTCCCGGCCCCGCGACGGCGAGCACATCGGCCACCGAGGCCGCTTCGCCGGGCAACTCGGCAAGCCGGTGCGGCAGCGGGTGATCAGACGGCAGGCCGAGCTGGTGCCGTGGCGACAGCCAGGCCTGCCGGTCGATCACCACGACGGCCTGCTCGGCCAGCGCCCTGCTCAGCACGCCGTGCAGCGCCGCCAGGTTGCCGCCGGTCGCGGTCAGCAGGTCGGCGGCGAACGTAGCCGACGGCGGCACACCGAGCACCTCGGTGGCATGGTCGACGACGCCCGCCAGTTCCAACGTGGCCAGCTCGTGCCGGGGCAGGTCGGTCAGCGCGGACGGCAGTCGGTCGACCGATCCGCTGGGCGCGGTGAGCACGAGCCGGAGTCGTCGGTCGCGTACCAGGCCGGTGAGGGTTTCGGCGGTCGCGCGATCGGCAAGGTGGACGTCGTCGACGGCGAGCAGCGTGCGCTCACCGCGCAGCCTCGCGATCTCCTTGGCCAGCGCGGTCGGGCCGGCGAGCCGGATCGACAGGAAACCTGTCGTTGCTGCCGGTGGCACCGCGGCGATCCGCCTGGCCAGTGTCGTGCGTCCGGTACCGAGACCGCCGGTGATCAGCAGCGCGGCACCGGCCGGTCCGCTGATCAGGCGGGTGGCGAGCTCGGCAGCGAGAGCCGGGTGTGCGTCGAGCCGCGGTGCCATCACGTTCCTTATCACCATCACCCTGGGACGGAAACCGATCCTAAGCGCGGCAGGTCGCTGTGAGCTGTCGGACGCCGATACCTCGCGCCGCGTGACAGGTTGTGGCGAACGAACCGACCGGCAAAACCGGTGGACACCGCTGGTCGCTCACGGTGATCGTGGTCGGCATGCGGCAGGACGAGATCTGGGACGAGGACGCTGCCCAGCGGTACGACACACCGGGCACCGGCATGTTCGCGCCCGAGGTGCTGACACCGACGGTGCACCGGCTCGCCGAGCTGGCAGACGGCGGATCGGCGCTGGAGTTCGCCATCGGCACCGGCCGGGTGGCAGTCCCGCTCGCCGAGCTTGGCGTGCCGGTCACCGGCATCGAGCTGTCCACGCCGATGCTCGGCAGACTGCGCACGAAGGTCGACGAGGCGACGATCCCGGTGATCGTCGGCGACATGGCGACGGCCGCGGCACCGGGCAGCTACTCGCTGGTCTACCTCGTGTTCAACACGATCTCCAACCTGCTCACCCAGGCCGAGCAGGTCGCCTGCTTCCGCAACGCCGCCCGACACCTCGTTCCTGGCGGCCGGTTCCTGATCGAACTCGAAGTGCCGGAGCTGCGCAGGCTGCCGCCCGGCCAGACGGGTGTCGTGTTCCATGCCGAGCCCGGCTATCTCGGCGTGGACACCTACGACGTGCTCAACCAGCACCTCGTCTCGAACCACGTGCGGTTCGGCGACGGCACGCACGCGCGGCTGTTCCGTAGCCCACACCGCTACATCTGGCCTGCCGAGATGGACCTGATGGCCCAGCTGGCCGGCTTCGAACTGGAGACAAGGCACGCCGACTGGACGGGCGGCGAGTTCACCGCCGAGTCCAGGTCACACGTGTCCGTCTACCGGCTCAGTACATGGCGTCGGTCGGCCACGCCATCGTGACCGTCGTCCCGGCCGGACCGGTGTCCATGTCGAGCCGACCGGCCAACGCCCGGATCATGGCCAGGCCACGACCACGGTCGGTGTGTTCACGTGGTGTCCGCCAGGAGCCGCGATCGGACACGGTCACCATCACCGCGTCCGGGTTCTCCGCCCTGGTGGCCCGGATGTCGATCGTGCCGGTGGTGTCCGCGTAGGCGTGCTCGACCGCGTTCGACGCCGCCTCGTCCACACACAGGACGATCACGTCGATCTGCTCGTCGGTCAGTCCCAACTCGGCCAACCACCCGCGTAATCCGGCCCGGACGTCACTGAGCAGTTCGGCTCTGGGCGCCATCCCCACCACCGCCCAGGCCCGGTTGGTGACCGATTCGCCGGCAGGTCGGTCACCGGACTCGTCCGTCACCGCCACCGGGTCACCGGCCGGTCAGCCATTCGCGTGAGCCTGGGCATGTGGCGATGTTATGCGCTGACGGCGCTCTGGCGCTGACCAATCTGAATGCCTATCATTAACTGAACATGATTCAGATTGGGGTTTCCGATGGGTGCCAGGCGTTGGACTGTGGCCGAGCTACCCGATCAGCACGGCCGCACGGCGGTCGTGACCGGCGGCAACACGGGTGTCGGGTTCGAGACCGCCCGCGCACTGGCCGATCGCGGCGCCCACGTGCTACTGGCCTGTCGCGATCCCGAGCGTGGCGAGCGAGCGGCCGGTCAGCTCACCGGCGACGTCTCCGTCGTGCGGTTGGACCTCGCGTCGCTGGCCTCGGTCCACGCCGCAGCCGAGCAGCTCAAGGCGGCGGTACCGCGACTGGACCTACTGATCAACAACGCTGGCGTGATGAACGTCCCCTACCAGCGCACGCCGGACGGATTCGAGTCGACCTTCGCCACCAACCATCTCGGCCACTTCGCGCTCACCGGTCTGCTGCTGGATCGACTGCTGGCCGCCGACGGGTCGCGGGTGGTGACGGTGAGCAGCATCGCGCACCGCAGGGGCAAGGCCGACTTCACCGACCGGACGACCGAGAGCTATCGCGCGGGCTCGGCGTACGAGGAGTCGAAGCTCGCGAACCTGCTGTTCACCTACGAACTGGACCGGCGGCTGGCCGATGCCGGACCGCGCGCACTGGCCGCTCATCCCGGGATCGTCGGCACCCGACTGTGGCGCACGTCCACCGGCTTCGAACGACTGATGGTCAGCGATCGGTTGCGGGCGTTGAACTTCTGGTACGCACAGGACTCGGCGCACGGCGCGCTGCCGACGCTCCGGGCGGCGACCGATCCGGACGCGCGCGGCGGCGAGTACTACGGGCCGGGCCGTTGGTTCGAGGCCACCGGCGCCCCGGTGCGCGTCGAGTCGACAGCCGTGTCGCACGACGAGACAGCCCAGCGGCGGCTGTGGGAGCTGTCGGAGCGGTTGACCGGCGTGCGCTACCCGTTGCCGGTGCACCGGTGACCCAGGCGGCGCGGCGCCGCGGTTACCACCACGGCGACCTGAAGTCCGCGCTGGTCGACGCCGCCATCGAACTCATCGCGGCACGCGGTGTGCAGGCCTTCTCGATGGCCGGTGTGACCCGACGACTCGGGGTGGCGCCCAGTGCACCGTACGCACACTTCACCGATCGCGACCACCTACTGGCGGCAGTCGTGGTGCGTGCGTACCAGAGCTTCCACGCGGACATCGTGCGTGCGATCGCGGCAGCGGGCTCACCGGCTGACCGGCTCGCCGCGATCGCACACGCGTACGTGCGGTTCGCCGGTACGCGACGGGCGCTGTTCGAGATGATTTCGCTGCCGGGCGTGGACAAGCACGCCAATCCCGAGGTGGCCGAGGCAGAACGTCCGGTCATTCTCGCGTTCGCCGACTGTGTCGCGGCGTTGACCGGCAACAGCGGCGACGCGCTCGCCACCGCGATCGAGGCGACGGCACACGGTCACGCGGTGTTGTTGCTGCGCGGGGACTTCGGCACGGACGACACGGCAACAAGTGTCGCCGCGGCGGCAGCCGCTCGGGCCACGCTCGCCCTCATCGCGGGCCGAGCGAAGATCTAATCCCGGGTGAATCGGCCGAAACCCACGGGCCGCATACCCGATTCCATTGTGTTGGGAAAGATCGCTGTCGGCCGCTGGGGCCGACCGGGCGGCGAGTCCTCCCATTCTTCCTGCCGACCGAACGGGGTCAGGTCGAGAATGCTGTTCACGAAGGCCAGGTGGTCGACACCGCGCGATGTCGTCGTGTACGTCAGGTAGATGTGGTCGCCGTTGCGTAGGAACACGGTCAACGAGAAGCCACGACCGGCACCGGTGTCGCGCGAGAACGTCGTGCCGCACGACGAGACGAACGGCAGCGTCCAGCCCATCCGGGCGGTGAACGTCCCGATCTGCGCGAGCGGCAGGTCCGACACCTGCACGTAGGCGACCCCGGATTCGGCCAACAGCCCGGGTGCGGGCGCCGGTACGTTCTCGGTGTACCAACCACAGCCAGGGCAGTAGTGGTCCGGCCCGTTGTCCGTGAACTGGTAGACGACCAACTGGGCGCGGCCGGCGAAGAGGTCGAGCAGTGATCGCCGGCCGTCCGGTGTGTCGAACGTGTACTCGCCGTCGAACGGGACCATCGGTAGGCGACGACGGCGGGCCGCGAGTGCGTCGAGCGTCCGGGTGGCAGCCTTCTCCGCCGCCAGCAGTTCGTCGCGGGCCTGTTGCCATTGCTCGCGCGTGACGATCTCCGGCTGGGCCATGGTCACTCCCCCGGCTTCGCCGCGTATTCGTCGTGCCAGTGCCACCACGCGTAGGGCGGGGTCCGCGGGTAACCGGCAGGCGAGTCCTCCCACTCCTCCTGCCGACCCAGCGCGGTCAGGTCGAGATAGCTCCACGTGCCGCCCATGGCCTCGTCGCCGCGGTTGTTGATGAAGTAGGTGCGGTACACGGTGTCGCCGTCCCGGATGAACGCGTTGGTGCCGTGCCATTCGGCGACACCGAAATCGCTGTCGAACCCGTCGGTCATGGTGTACCAGGGCATCGTCCAGCCCATCCGCGCCTTGACCCGCGCGATGTCCGGCTGGGGAGCGTGGGACACGAACACGAGCGTGGTGTCCCTCGCGTTCAGGTGGGCCACATCGGCCACCTGGTCGGCCACCATCGAACAACCGACACAGGCGTGGTCCGGCCAGCCGTGCACACCTGGCTCCAGGAAGGCGCGATACACGATCAGCTGACGACGGCCGTCGAACAGGTCGAGCAGGCTCGTCCTGCCGTCGGGTCCGTCGAATGTGTACTCCCGCTCGACGGGCAGCCACGGCATCCGCCTGCGTTGTGCCGCCAGGGCATCGCGGGCGCGGGTCACTTCCTTCTCCCGGACGAGCAGCTGTTGCCGCGCGGCTTCCCATTCAGCGGCGGTGGCGATCGTGGGTGTTGGCATTGCTTGTTCAGTCATGATGTTCTCCGGTTTCGTGTGCTACGGACCGGTCGAGGTGATCCTGCAACGCGGCCAGCGGACCGTCCCAGTCGCGGGCCAGCGCGGCCAGGAACTGTTGCGCCACCCGCATCGGCGCGGAGCGCAGCCGGTAACGCACCCGGCGGCGCTCCCCCGGTTCGGCCGTCACCAGGCCGGCATCGGCCAGCAGGGTGAGGTGTTTCGCGATCGCCTGCCTGGTGATCGGCAGCCGGTCGGCCAGGTCCGTCGCGGTGGCCGGTCCATCGGCGGCCAGCGCGGCCAGGATGCCGCGTCGGCTCGGGTCGGCCAGGGCCGTGAAGACCTGCTCGGCGATCGCCTCGATGTCAGGCGGCATCGAGGTAGTCGAGCAGTTCGCCCAGCTCCCGCTGCCAGCCCTCGCTGTTGCTCTCGTATGCCTTGCGGTGGGCATCTTCCGCCAGTTGGGCGAAGCCGGTCTCGATCACCGTGAGGCGGGTGCCGGCGCCGTCCGGTTCGAGGGTGAACTCGACGTAGGTGCGGCGCGGGTCGTCGTCGGGCAGGCCGTCGACGGCCCAGGTGAAGCCGAACACGGTCGGCTCCTCCACGCGTTCCACACGCAGGTCGGCGGAGTACCCACCGGTCCACATCAGCCGGACGGCACCACCGGGACGCAGGTCGATGGTCGCCTGGTTGCCGAACCAGGTGCCCAGACCTTCGGCGGTGGTGATGGCCGCCCATACCTTCTTCGGCGGGTGCGTGATGTTCATGGTCCGCTCGATGCGGTTCGGAAAACTCATGTCGCCTCCTCAGCATGTAGCAACTGTTCGGTTGCTACACTATGGCAACCGAGCAGTTGCGTCAACTGCTGCCGCTCAGGCGAGGCGTTGCTTGGCGAACCGGTAGCGCACCTCTTTGCGGGACACGGCGGCCAGCAGGGCGACGAGCACGACGGCCTGCAGAGCCTGCTCGACGCGCATCCAGACCGGGTACTGGCCGGCCAGGATCAGGTAGGCGATACCGAGGATGCCGGCGATGCAGATGTAGTACAGCCGCAGATAGGCACCCCGGGAGCCGCGGCGCAGCGCGTACGCGCGCCAGATGTACAGCCCGGCGACCAGCACCGTGGCGACCAGTTTGGTCCACAGCGCACTCTGCAGCGCATCGTGGATCGCGGCGAGCTGGGCCGGCGTGGCGTTGGCGGGAATGCGGGTGTGCGCGAGCTGGTAGTTGAGCACGCTGGTGCGCAGGAACAACGTGACGATCGTGGTCACGACACTGAGCCCGAGATTGATGAACATCAGGATGATCACTCGGCGTAATGCCGTATCGACCGGTTGCGCACCCGGATCAGGTGGCACCTGCACGGGCGGCGCGGGCGTGAACCCGCCCTGATCACCGTACGGCCTGGAGGATGGCTGCATGTGAGAATCGAACCACGCATCACCCGATCGCGTGATGGATTTTCGGTTGTTAACCGTCCGGCAGCAGGCGGGCACGGCTGTGGTCGGTCAGTGGCCCGGTGCCGGTTCGGCAACCGGCGCCGGCGTCCCGGCCTGTCGACGACGGCATGGCGCGGCGCGTTGGGCGATCACGTGCCGCCTGCCAGCGCCGCGCGACCGTGCCCGCTGCCCGCCATCCAGCCCATGGCCTATCGCCGCCGCGCAGCGTGGTGGCCGCGCAGCGTGGTGGCCGCGCAGCGTGATTGCCCGTCGGCAGCGGCGCTGCGCGACAACCAATCGGCAGTGGGTGGCGCGGCCTGGCCGCGTCCGCGCCACCCACGGCCGGTCAGCGACTGCGCGGCGCGGACTGCCGACAGCCACAACGCATGGCCTGCCAGCGATGGTGCGACCCGGACTCCCAGCAGCCAGACCGCGGGCCCGTGGCCTGCCAGCGGCTGCGGCGCGGACCGTCAGCGGCCGCGCAGCCTGGGTGAGACCAGGCCGATGATCGAGCAGACCACCATTCCGGCCGCAGCCACGATCACCAGGACCTCCAGCAACGGGATACGAACGCTCGTCGTGGCCACCGCCCACCCGGAAAGGATGATCAGCAGCACCCGACACGCAGGTTGCGCCAGCAGTACGACCAGGTCGACGGGATGAGCCGCAGGCGAGTCCTGTTCATGGCTGTCGCATACCTCGCCCAGACCGGCCCAAGCCCGAACCCCGAACCCCGAACCTGGACATACCTATCTGAAGCGCCGGTCACATTCGAGAGCAGTGCTCTTGACTTTTAGCACTGCTCGTTGAACACTGATCTCAACGGAGAGCGGTGCTCTCATCGGAGCGGGGAGGCAACATGATCGACACGATCTGGCGGTTGGGCAACCTAGGTCTCGCGTTCACGCTGGAACTGGCCGCGATCGTCGCGCTGGGCTACTGGGGATTCCACGCGGCCGACTCGACCGGTGGCAAGTTCCTACTGGGCATCGGCACTCCAGTGGTGGCGATCGTGCTGTGGGCGCTGTTCGCGGCACCGAAGGCGAGCGTCTCCTCCCCCGTACTGCACTGGATCACCGTGGTGCTGGTGTTCGGCGGCGCGGCCATCGGACTCTGGGTGTCCGGGCAGCACCTGCTCGGTGTGCTGCTGCCGGTGGTGTTCGTGACGAACCTGGCCATCATCAACAGCATGCACCTGACGGCATGAGCCCGGACCGCAACAGCAGTGACCACGGCCGAAACGAGGTCGCACGCTGGTGGCCGCTGCTGCGGTTCGGTGAGCCCGTCGACGTGCACACCATCACCAGCGGTGCATCCGGCGCGGCGGTTTATCAGCTCGACGTCGGGGGGCGGACCGCCGTGCTGAAGGTCGCCGCCGGGTCGGCGGCCCGGGACCGCGCCGCTCGCGAGCTGCGCTGCTATCGGGAACTCGCTCTGCCCGTCCGGGTGCCCACACTGCTGGGCCGTGTCGAACAGCCGGACGGCATCTGTCTGTTGCTGGAGTCGGCCGATATACCACCGAACGCGGCCCGGTGGCCGAACAACCGGTGGACCGGACTAGCCACGGAACTCGGTCGACCGCATCGCGGCCCCTCCGCCGACTGGTTGACCACAGCGCGCCGGCCGACGACAACGGAGATCACCGCGGCGGCGCGCGACTGGCGACGACTGGGCCACGGCCCGCGCGTGACGACCATGTGGTCAGCGCTCGACGACATGGACGCGGCGCTTGCCCGCCTGCCGACCTGTCCGGTGCACGGCGACTGGTACTTCGGCAACCTGCTCGTGGACAGCTCGGATCGGTTCGTATGCCATTGCTCGCGGCATCCCGGACGACACGGCCCTGCGGCTGGCCACGGTCGCCGCCGAACTGCGGCTGCTGCTCCTGTCCTGGCCGACCTAATCTGCTCCGGTCGACGCAACAGGCCCGCGCCCGCCTGCCGCGTCGATTGGAGCAGGCGGTCGACCCATGGCTCACTGGGCGTGACCAGTGATAACCACAAGCCAGGCCACGATTTGTTACCATTGCCATGACTTGTAACCGGCCGAAGGAGGGTCACGCCGTGTCCGAGCAGGCCATCGACGCGCAGGTGGTCGACGCCGAGGCATGCCCGCTTCGCGAGGTGCTCGACCGGGTGAGCGGCAAGTGGAGCATCCAGATCATCGTGGCCGTCGCGAAGGGCCCGGTGCGGTTCACCGTGCTGCAACGCTCCATCGACGGAATCAGCAGGCGCATGCTCACGCTGACGCTGCGCAACCTCGAACGCGACGGGCTGCTGGTCCGGACGGTGTATCCGACCATTCCGCCGAAGGTCGAGTACACGCTCACCGACATCGCGAGGGAACTGCACACGTCGCTGGTGTCGCTGACCGACTGGGCCGAGCGCCACCGCACCACGGTCGCCGCCGCGCGGGTCGCCTACGACCGGGCCGCCGAGCAGGAGCCATCCCCCGACCGGACCAATGCGCCCGTGGCCGCGAACTGATCGCGTAAAAGGCCGCTCCCAGCATTATTGAGCGACATTCGAGCGATGCTGCACCGACGGTTTCCCGACGGTGGGCCACCCGCCTGAACTGGCGGATTTCCGCTGTTAGTGTCAGTAGAAATTCGCCATTCACGACGGATTTGGGGCGGCCAATGAAACTTGTCGAACGCGACAGCGACTTAGCTCGGCTGCGCGATGCAATCACGGATGCCCGACAGGGCAATGGAAATCTCGTGCTCGTGGACGGGCCACCGGCCACCGGAAAAAGCGCGTTATTGCGTCAGGTGACCAGTGACGCAACCGGGTGCACAGCGCTGACAGCCACGTGTTCGCACACTGAGCGGTCACTGCCGTTCGGCGTGTTCAGCCAGCTCCTGCGATCCGCCATGCTCACCGGGCCACAGCGCTTTGCCGGGCTGCTGGACCGGATCGCCGGGATCGCACCGGAGCAGGACGCCGACGACGTCGCGCTGGTCCGGCTCAGCCAGGATCTGTGCCACGCGCTGATGGAGCTCGCGGCCGAGACACCGCTGCTGATCGGTGTCGACGACATCCAGTTCGCCGACCTGCCGTCCCGCCGCTGCTTGCTGCGCCTCGCCGACCGCATCGAACAGGTGCCGATGCTGCTGGTGGTCACCGACGACGGCGACCCGCTGGCGGAGCGGACCGCGTGCCGGGCCGACCTGGTGCGCCTGCGAGCGGCCATCCGGCTACGCCTGCGCCCGCTGTCCGAGCAGGGCACGGCGGCGCTGCTGAGCGATCGGTTCGGCGCCCCGCCGAACGAGGACTTCTTCGCGGCCACCGGTGGCAATCCGTTGCTGGTCAACGCATTGGCCGATGACCACGAAACAGGCGACCACGACCTGTCCGCCTATCTGATGGCGTTCGTCGGCTGCCTGCACAACGGTGACGACCTGCTGCTGCGGATCGCGCGGGCGCGGGCGGTACTGGGTGCGCACGCCAGCACCGCCGATGTCGCCGCGCTGGTGGACGTGGACGTGAACATTGTGGACCGACTGCACCGCACGCTGTGCGCAGCCGGTCTGATGGCGGAGCACGGTTTCCGCCACGCGTCGGTGGCCGCTGCCGTGTGCGACGGCCTGTCGAGGCGGGACCGTGCCGCACTGCACCGCAGGGCGGCGGCCCTGCTGCACGAGCGGGACGCGGCGCCGACCGCCGTCGCCACGCATCTCATCGAGGCTGGCGGGAGCACGCAGCCGTGGGCCGGACCGGTGCTGGCCGAAGCCACCGAACAGGCCCTGTCGTCCGACGAGGTGGATCTGGCCACCCGGTGCATCGAACACATTCCCGCGCAGCGCCAACAGGAATCGGAGCTCGCGCCGGTCCGCGCCCGGTTGGCCAGGGCCGAGTGGGCGACCGACCCCAGCGCCGCCGTGCGCCACGCCGACGCCTTGACCGGCGCGCACCAACTGGCCCGGCGTGACTCGGTGATGGTGGTCCGGCAGTTCCTGTGGCACGGCAGGACGAACGACGCGACGGCCGTGCTCGACACACTGCGCCGCGACACCAGGGACGCGACCGAGCTACGCGATGCCGAGCTGTGGTTGGCGTGCACCCACCCGGCCCTGGTGCGCCACCGCACCACCCGGGTCGCCACGAACGACCAGTTGGCGCCGGACGCCGATCAGTGGTTGCGGGTCACCGCGACACTCGCCGCCGGTCTGTCCGGCGGCCCGGATGCCATCGAGCGGGCCGAGGAAGTGTTGCGGGACATCCACTTCAGCCGCGACACACAGTGGGCCGACGAGGCAGCCGTGTTCGCCCTGCTCACGCTCGTCGCCGCGGACCGCGTGGACACGGCGGCGGCGTGGTGCGCGCGGCTGCGGGACGAGGCCGACGCCAGAGACTCGGCCACCTGGCGGGCGGTCTTCGCCGCGATCAGCGGTGATGTCGCGATCCGCCGGGGTGACTTCACGTCGGCCGCCCGGTACGCGGACACAGCGCTCACCGAGTTGACGCCTGCCCAGTGGGGCGTGGCGATCGGCCTGCCGCTGAGTGTGGCGATCCTGGCCAACACCCGGCTCGGCCACATTTCGGCGGCGGCCAACCTGCTCACCAGGCAGGTCCCCGACGAGACGTTCGCCAGCCGCTACGGCCTGCACTACCTATTCGCCCGCGGCCAGTACCACCTGGCCACCAGGCACTCGCACGCCGCGCTGGCGGACTTCCTCACGTGCGGCGACCTGATGCGAGACTGGGCACTGGACCTGACCGCACTGATCCCGTGGCGGGCCGGCGCCGCCGAGGCGTGGCAGCGGTTGGGCAACCGGGATCAGACCAGGCAACTGGTGGCCGACCAGCTCACCCGGTCCGGTGCCGGCAGCGCCCGCACTCGCGCGCTGTCGCTGCGCCTGCTCGCCGCCACCAGCCCCAGCCGCCGCAGGCCGCAGTTGCTCGCCGAGGCGCTGGAGCTGCTGGAGGGCTGCGGTGACCAGTTCGAACAGGCCAGGGTGCTGGCCGACCTTGGCCGGGCGCACGCGGCGGGCGAGGACCAACGGCGGGCGCGGACGGTGTTCCGCAGGGCGTGGTACCTGGCCGGTCGCTGCGCCGCCACTCCCCTGCGCGAGGAACTCGTCGCCGTGCACGGTGCTTTCGACGACGACGGTGCGTCCGGTGGCTCACCGGATGGCGCCGACCGGTTGACCGGCTCCGAGCGCCGCGTCGCCTGGTTGGCGGTGATGGGCTACAAGAACCGCGAGATCGCCGACCGGCTGTATGTCACACCGAGCACCGTCGAACAGCACCTGACCCGCGTCTACCGCAAGCTCAACGTGCGTGGGCGCCACGATCTGCCCGGCGACCTCCAGGTCACGCCGACGGCATCGACCTCCCTCATCCCTGCGACCCACTGAGGCCAGCCCATGTCTGTGCTCACCGAAACCCTCACCGAAACCCTGCCCGGTCCCCTGTCCCGGCGTCTGTCCAGCGCGCTGACCAGGACCGCCGCGCAACAACCGAGTTGGCCGAGCGAGGACCACGTCGCCAGGGTGTGTGCCGAACTCGGCCAGGTGCCGCCGATCGCCATTCCGGCCGAAACAGCCCGGCTACGCGAGCACCTGGCCGCGGTGGCGCGCGGCGAGGCGTTCCTGTTACAGGGCGGCGACTGCGCCGAGACCTTCGCGGAGAACACCGAGGCACACGTCACGGCCAACATCCGCGTGCTGCTGCAGATGGCCGTGGTGCTGACCTACGCGACCGGGCTGCCGGTGGTGAAGCTCGGCCGCATCGCGGGCCAGTACGCGAAACCCCGGTCCAAGCCGCTGGACGCCCTTGGCCTGCCCGCCTACCGGGGCGACATCGTCAACTCCGTCGAACCGACGCCCTCGGCTCGCACGCCCGACCCGGACCGGATGGTCAAGGCATACGCCAACGCCAGTTCGACGATGAACCTGGTGCGCGCCCTGACCAGCTCCGGTATGGCCGATCTGGACAGCCTGCACGGCTGGAACATGGACTTCGTCCGGGACTCACCGGCCGGGGAACGGTACGAGCTGTTGGCCACCGAGATCGACCACGGCAAGCGGTTCATGTCGGCCTGTGGCATCGACCAGCGGGCACTGCACGCCACCGACGTGTACGCCAGCCACGAGGCACTGATGCTGGACTACGAGCGGGCCATGCTCCGCCTGGTCGACTCGCCGACGGGGCCACGCCTGCACGGCGGCTCCGGGCACTTCCTGTGGATCGGTGAGCGCACCAGGCAACTGGCCGGCGCCCACGTGGCGTTCGCCGAGCTGCTGACCAATCCGATCGGGCTGAAGATCGGTCCCAGCACGACGCCGGACCAGGCAGTGGAATACGTGGAGCGACTCGATCCGGAGAACTCACCCGGTCGGTTGACGATTGTCAGCCGAATGGGGAGCGAGCAGGTACGCGACGTGCTGCCGCCCATTGTCCGGGCCGTCACCGAAGCGGGCCATCTTGTTGTCTGGCAGTGCGATCCGATGCACGGCAACACCTACGAATCCCCCACCGGTTACAAGACCAGGGACTTCGACCGGATCGTCGACGAGGCGGCCGGTTTCTTCGAGGTGCACCGCCTGCTGGGCACCCATCCCGGGGGCATTCACGTCGAGCTGACCGGCGAGGACGTGACCGAGTGCCTCGGTGGCGGCCAGAACCTCTCCGACGTGGAGCTGGCCGGCCGCTACGAGACGGCCTGCGATCCCCGGTTGAACACCGTGCAGTCGCTTGAACTGGCGTTTCTGGTCGCCGAGATGCTGCGGCGATGATGCGGGCGGCGCTGCTCACCGAACCGGAGCAGATCACTGTGGCCACAGTCGCCGATCCGGTTTGTGGCATACACGAGGTTGTCGTGCGGATGCGTGCTACCGGGCTGTGTGGCACCGATCTGGCCATGTTCCACGGCGCTCGGCCGCCGCCGCGCACGCCGTGGATCCTGGGTCACGAAGGGGTCGGCGAGATCGTGGCCGTTGGTGCGAATGTGGTGGATCGCGTTGTGGGGCAACGGGTTGTCATCGAACCTGACTACTGCTGCTTCACCTGCCCGGCCTGCCGGCGGGGTCATACGTCGTCGTGCGTCAACCGGATCAGCGCGGGGATCAACCACCCTGGTGTGTTGGCCGAACATGTCGCCGTACCAGCCTCTTTCGCCTGGCCGACTGCCGAGCATGTGCCGTTGGCCGAGGCGGTGTGTGTCGAGCCGTTGACCGTGGCTCGTGCCGCTGTCCGCCGATCGGGTATTGGTACTGGTGACAGTGCTCTCGTCGTGGGTGCCGGATCGCAGGGACTGTTCCTGTGTCGGACGTTGGTCGCGCTCGGTGTGTTGCCGTTCGTGGTCGAGCCGGACGATGAGCGGCTGCTGTTCGCGGAACATCTTGGCGCGCAACGACTTCCCGAAGATGTGACGGGACTCGACTACCTGTTTGACACCTCCGGCGCTCCTGCCGCACTGGGGCCGGCGTTGGGGTGTCTTCGCGACCACGGCGTCGCCGTGCTGGTTGGTATGCACAATCAGCCGCCCGCCGTGCGCACCGCAGAATTGGTCCGTCGGCAACTCACCCTGATCGGGTCGTTCATCTACGACCATCCGGACGACTTCGCCACCACCATCCGGCTGCTGGAAAACAGCCAGATTTCGACGTGTGAAGTGCCGCGTGCGAGGTACCCCCTGTCTGATGTGCAGGATGCGTTCTCGAAGGCTGACGGAATTGCCGGCAAGTCCTGGATCGAGTTCCACCAGGACCCGATTTCCGCGGCAACATCGCGGCCTCACCAGTAAGGACACATGAATGTGACCAGGTGACAGGAAAGTGCCCTCTGTCGGGCACCGTCAGAAACCCGGAGACTGGAGCCGTACGTATCCACCATCACGGTCTCCATCCGGAGAGGAGCATCCATTGGAGGCGAGCAGAACCATGGACACCACCAATCCATCAAGTCCATCAAGGCTGTCGCTCTGGCTGTCGGTGGTCGTACTCTGCGCCGGCCAGTTGATGATCGTGATCGACCAGAACATCGTCAACGTGGCGTTGCCGACGGTTCAGCACGACCTCGGCTTCTCGCAGGCCAACCTGGTGTGGATCGTCAACGCCTACGTGATCCCGTTCGGCGGGTTGCTGCTGCTGGCGGGCCGCCTCGGTGACCTGTTGGGGCGCAGGACGGTGTTCCTCAGCGGTATCGGGCTGTTCAGCCTGGCGTCACTGGCGTGTGGGCTGTCCACCAGCCAGGGCATGCTGATCGCGTTCCGGCTGGTGCAGGGCATCGGCGGTGCGGTGGCGTCGGCGTGCATCCTGGGCATGATCGTCACGCTGTTCACCGAACAGCGTGATCAGGCGCAGGCCATCGGCGCGTTCAGCTTCGCGTCCGCGGGTGGTGGCGCCCTCGGTCCGCTGCTCGGTGGTGTGTTCACCGCCGAGGTCACCTGGCACTGGATCTTCTTCATCAACGTGCCCATCGGTGCCGTGGTCGTGCTGTGTGCGCTGCGGCTACTCAAGCGGGACGTCGGTATCGGCCTGAACAAGGGCGCCGACGTGCTCGGTGCCGTGCTGGTGACGGCCGGTCTGATGCTGGGCGTCTACGCGGTTGTGCACGCCGAGCAGGTCGGGTGGGGCGCGACGCAGACGCTGATCTTCGGTCCGTTGGCGATTCTGCTGCTGATCGGGTTCGTGCTGCGGGAGAAGACGGCGAAGACTCCGCTGTTGCCGCTGTCCATCTTCCGGTCGCGCAACCTGTCCGGCGCGAACGCCATTCAGTTCATGATGATCGCCGCCATGTTCGGGCTGCTGTACTTCGGCACCCTGTACGTGCAGCGGGTCCTGCACTACAACCCGCTGCAGGCCGGTCTCGGCTTCGTGCCGATCGCGGTCGTCATCGCGATCGTGTCGCTGTTCCTGTCGGCCCGGATGACGATGAAGTTCGGCGGCCGGTCGGTCCTGATCGCCGGGCTCGTGTTCATCGTGGTCGCGTTCATCCTGTTGGCGCGCGCACCCGCCGACGGCAGCTACGTCGCCGACTTCCTGCCGGCCACGCTGGTGATGGGTCTCGGCTTCGGTACCGCGATGCCGGCTCTCATGTCGCTCGGTATGTCCGATGTCGAACCGAGTGAGTCCGGTGTCGCTTCCGGGTTGTTCAACACGACCCAGCAGATCGGCGGGGCGCTCGGGCTGACCGCGTTGTCGGCCTTCGCCACCACGCGGACGTTGAACCAGTCCGGCGGTCGCGCTCCCTCGGCCGGCGCTCTGACGTCCGGGTATCACCTGGCGTTCGAGATCGGTGCCGGGTTCGTCGTCGTGGGCATCATCATCGCCCTGGTCGTCCTGACGGGTAAGCCCAAGGACGATGCTGCCGGCGGCGGTGGCAGCGCCGAGGAGCGGGAGTCGGTGCCGGTCAGCTGACAAACGCACCGAAAAGGGGACCCAGCGCACGCGCTGGGCCCCCTTTCGGCTACTGGCTACACCGCCACGGACTCCTTGGCGAACGTGCGCTCACGCATGTCGTTCACCAGTGCCACGCAGTCGGCCCGGTCGCGCGCTGCCCCGAACACGTACATGTCCGGGCGGACCAGCATGGCCCGTGCGCCCTTGTCGGCCAGGTAGGGCAGGTACACGTCGTCCACGTCCACCACCGTGCCCGCGCGGTCGTGGTCCTCGCTGCCGGCCGGCAGCACCTGGACCACGTGGCCGCCGATGCCGGTCAGGAAGTCGACGCTGTCCGCGTCCAGCAGTTCAGCCGGGTCCACCGTGGTGATCAGGGTGAAGCCGCGGCCCACGACGTCGTCGAACAGGTCCGTCCGACCCTCGCCGCTCACCCTGCCCTGTGGGCTCAGGTCGCCTGCCGGCCAGCGAGGCGCCACGCCGTCCCGGTCGGTCTGCAACAGGCCGGTCTTCAGCGGATGCACCGGCGCGTCCGCCTTGCCGGCGCCCACACCGCGCTTGCGGGCCGCGCCCATCACCATGTCGCGGTCCCTGGCCGCCTTCGGGTCCAGCTGGCAGATCACCTTGCCCAGGTCCACCGACATCTTGACCGCATGCGGCACGTGCGCGCGGCGCTCCTGCTCGTACGTGTCCAGCAGCGTGTCGTCGGCCTGACCACGCAGCACCAGGTCCAGCTTCCACGCCAGGTTGGCCGCGTCCCGGATGCCCGAGCACATGCCCTGGCCTGCGAACGGCGGCATGAGGTGCGCGGCGTCGCCCGCGATCAGCAGCCTGTTCCTGCGCCACTGGTCGGCCCAGCGTGCCCGGAACGTGTAGACCGCGTGGCGCAGCAGGGTGGCGTTGTCCGGCGTCACGTCGAACAGTGCCAGCAGCCGCCATGCGCTCTCCGGGGTGTCGAGGTCCTCGACGCTCTCGCCGCCCACCCGCATGAACTCCCAGCGGCGGTGGCCCGGCCCGGCTGACGCCGCCGTCCTCGGCCGGTCCGGGTCGCAGACCTGGAGGTTGTTGGGCTCGAACGGGTGCGGGTCGTCCAGCACCACGTCGCAGATCAACCAGTCGTGCGAGAACCTGAGGTCCTGCATCTCGGTGCCGATGCGTTGGCGGACGAAGCTGTTCGCTCCGTCGCAGCCGATCACCCAGCGGGCCGAGATGGTCTGACGTTCCTGGCGCTGGTTTACGATGTCCACGTCCACGTGGGAGTCGTGCTCGACGATGTCCACCGCTTCGTGGCCACGCAGCACGCGCAGGCTGGGCAGTTCGGTGCCCCGCTGTGCCAAGGCCGCTTCCAGGCCCGGCTGGAACATCGATGTCGAGTCCGGCCAGTGGCACCAGCCACGCTGGTTGCCTTCGATCCGCAGCAGCGTCTCCCCTGCCGCGTTCTCCCAGCAGTACGTGCCGGACGGCTCGGTGTCGTCGGCGACGAAGTCACGGATGCCCGCGGTGCACAGGATCCGGGCGGCCTCGCTGTCGAACGCGACCGCCCGCGAGATGCTGAACGCCGCCGGCCACTTGTCGACGACGGTGACCGGCCAGCCCTGGCGAGCCAACAGGATCCCCAGGGTCTGGCCGACGGGGCCGTCGCCGATGATGAGCACGTCGGTCTCTGTTGTGCCGTTCATCGTTCACCCCTTCCGATTGTCAGCTGTCCTGCAGCAGGACGTGCCGCACCATGGCCTCGTAGTCGTCGGACTTGGTGAGCACCCTCGTCTTGTCCTGGCCGTCCACCGCGTCCAGGAACCGACGGCCGACCAGCAGCAGCTGGCCGTCGTCGTAGGCGCGGCCGTAGATCAGCGTGCCGAGTTGGATCATCTCGCCGGCCCAGTGCCACACCGGGTCGTCGTTCTCACCGTTGGCGATCTGCTTCCACAGCACCAGATCCCGCTCCTGGAGCGTGAACCGGTACACGGCGTGCCAGTCGGCGCCACTCATCCTGCGGTCCAGCACGTAGTAGCCGTCGTCCTCGACCACTCGGTAGTCGAAGCCGTTCTGGCTCTGCACGTCCGGCGACACGCGGACGGGCTCGGTGAACGACGGGCCGGCGAAACCGACGTCGACCAGCCACAGGTCGTCGCCGAGCCGGACCAGGTTGATCATGTGTTCCAGGTCGGGACCGAATTTGTCGCTGGCCCCGCGCACACCGGCCGAGATGACCGTGACGTCGTAGCCCAACTCGCGCAGCAGACCACGGAACAGCCCGGACAGCTCGTGGCAGATGCCACCGCGGCCCTCCTGGATCAGCGGCTGGTAGAAGACATCCAACTCGGCGTCCACGTCGTCCCAGATCGCCAGGCCCTTCGCCGCGTTCCGCGAGTTGTCGAACGGGATCGTCATCATGTGGAGCTTGTGCAGCTCACGCAGGTTCGCCGCGTTCGGCTCCCGCGTGCCGGCGTAGCCCAGATGCTTCAAGTAGGTGTCAACGTCGAACATGTTCCTGTTACCTCCTCGTTCAGTTCGCTGCCTGCGGGAACAGTTCGCCCCGCAGATAGTCGGCGACCATGGCGGGTGTCGGGAAGTCGAACAGCAGCATCGGCGGCAGCTCAAGGCCGCTGGCCTGGGCGAGCTGGTTGCGCACCTCGACGGCGGTCAGCGAGCTGAAGCCCACGTCGAAGAAGCCGGTCTCGTCCTGGATCTCCTCGGTGTTCTCGTGGCCGAGTGCGGCGGCGGCGATGTCGATCACCGTGTCCGTCAGCTGCCTGGCCTGTTGGTCCGCCGGCAGATCCGCGATCGACTCGGCCAGGTTCGGCGCCTGTTCCTCGGTTGCTTTCTCCTGCTGGCGAATCACTGTTGCTCCTTCCAACCAGTAACGCTGATGGGCAAAGGCATAGGTGGGCAGGCGGACCCGTTGCGGGTCGCTGCCCTCGAACAGGGCCGACCAGTCCACCGGCACGCCTCGGACGTGCAGGCCGCCGAGGCCGGCCACGAGTGACGCGGGCTCGTGCTGGTCCTTGCGCAGGGTGGGGACGGCGGCCACGTGTTTCGTGTCGGCGGCCAGGCAGTCCTGCACCATCGCGGTCAACACGCCGCTCGGTCCTACTTCCAGGAACGTGCGGACACCGTCCTCGTGCAGTGCCGTCACCATGTCGTGGAACCGGACGGTCGCGCGCACGTGGTCGAGCCAGTAGTCGGCGTCGGGGGCATCGATCAGGCTGCCGGTCACGTTGGACGCCACCGGGATCGTCGGCTTCGCGTAGTCCAGGCGGGTCGCGACACCGCGGAACTCGTCCAGCATCGGGTCCATCAGCGGGGAGTGGAACGCGTGGCTCACGTTGAGCCGCTTGACCCGCTTTCCCTGTTCCCGCAACCGGTTGGTGAGTGGCAGTACCGCGTCTTCGGTGCCGGACAGGACCACTGACGTCGGTCCGTTCACCGCCGCGATGGCCACGCCGTCGACCAGCAAGGGCCGGACATCGTCCTCGGCCGCGTTGACCGCCACCATGCAGCCGCCGGTCGGCAGGGCCTGCATCAGTCGGCCTCGGGCCGCCACCAGGGCCGCCGCGTCCGGCCGTGTGAGGACGCCCGCGATGTGGGCGGCCGCCAGTTCACCGATCGAGTGGCCTGCCACCACATCCGGCCGCACACCCCACGACTCCACCAGGCGCGCCACCGCCACCTCGACCGCGAACAACGCAGGCTGCGTAAACTCCGTGCGGTTCAACAACTCCTGGTCGTTCGCGATGGCTTCGGTCAGTGGGCGGGGCAACAGCGGGTCGAACTCCGCACACACCTCGTCCCACGCCTTCGCGAACACCGGGAACGCCTCGTACAGCTCCCGGCCCATGCCGAGTTGCTGGCTGCCCTGGCCGGTGAACAGCAAGGCAAGGCGTCCGCGGGTCACCACGCCCGTCGCGTGGTTGCCCGCTGCCAACGCCCGGGTACCGCGGACGAGCGCGTCCCGGTCCTGGCCTGTGACGACCGCCCTGTGGTCGAGCCGCGACCGGGTGGTGAGCAGTGAGTGGCCGATGTCTTCCGGTCGCACGTCCGGGTGTTGTTCGACCCAGTCCGCCAGCCGTGCTGCCTGGCCGCGCAAGGCTGCCTCCGACTTGGCCGACAGTGCCCACGGCACCGCGGGCATGCTCGGTCGCGTGCTGGTGTCGACCGGTTCGGTTGCCGGTGCCTGTTCGATGATCACGTGGGCGTTGGTGCCGCTCACGCCGAACGCGGACACCGCTGCGCGGCGTGGGGGATCGGTGGCCGGCCACTCCCGGGCCTCGGTTAGCAGTTGCACACTGCCGGCCTGCCAGTCCACGTGTGGTGACGGCTCGTCCACGTGCAGCGTCTTCGGCAGCACACCGTGGCGCATCGCCTCCACCATCTTGATCAGGCCGGCCACTCCGGCCGCCGCCTGTGCGTGGCCGATGTTGGACTTCAGCGAGCCGAGCCACAGTGGTGCCGGCCGGTCCTGGCCGTAGGTGGCGATGACCGCCTGTGCCTCGATCGGGTCGCCAAGGCTGGTACCGGTGCCGTGGCCCTCCACGGCGTCCACATCGGATGGCTTGAGTCCCGCGTTCTCCAACGCCTGTCGGATCACCCGCTGTTGGGACGGCCCGTTCGGTGCGGTCAGGCCGTTCGACGCGCCGTCCTGGTTGACCGCGCTGCCGGCCACGATGGCCAGGACCTCGTGGCCGTGCCGCTGCGCGTCGGACAGCCGCTCCACCGCCAGTACCGCGACGCCTTCCGACCAGCCCGTTCCGTCCGCTCCGGCTGCGAACGCCTTGCAGCGGCCATCTGCCGCCAGGCCGCGCTGCCTGGAGAACTCCACGAACGACGACGGCTGTGACATCACAGCCACCCCACCGGCCAACGCCAGATCCGACTCACCGGACCGCAACGACTGGCACGCCAGATGCAACGCCACCAACGACGACGAACACGCCGTGTCCACGGTGATCGCGGGCCCCTCGAAACCCAGCGAGTAGGACACCCGGCCCGGCACCACACTGCCCGAGTTGCCCAGCCCGAGGAAACCCTCGACCTCCTTCGGGACTTCGGTCAGGTGGGTGCCGTAGTCGTGGTACATGACGCCGGTGAACACGCCGGTCCTGCTGCCACGCAGCGTGGCGGCATCGATGCCGGCCGACTCGCAGACCTCCCACGACGTCTCCAGCATCAACCGCTGCTGCGGGTCCATCGCCAGCGCTTCCCGAGGGCTGATCCCGAAGAAGCCCGGATCGAAATCGCCCGCGCCGTGCAGAAAACCGCCCTCCTTGACGTAGGAGGTGCCAGGGTGGTCGGGGTCCGGGTCGTACAGGTTCGGCACGTCCCAGCCCCGGTCGTCCGGGAACTCGGTCACGCCGTCCACGCCGTCGGCGACGAGCCGCCACAGGCCGTCCGGCGACGCAACGTCACCGGGCAGCCGGCATGCCATGCCGACGATGGCGATCGGCTCACTCGTGCCACCGGCCAGCCGCTTGTTCTCCTGTCGCAGCCGCTCGTTCTCGATCATGGATGCCCGCAGCGCCGCCACGAGCCGGTCGTCGTTGGTCGTCATGTCTGCCTCCCGCCCAATGCCGTTGCCACGAGGTCGTCCACGCTCATGTCGGCGATCTCGCTGTCGGTGGTCTCGGTCCTGCCGTCGGGCACCAGCTGCGACCCGAGTTGAGTGGCCAGCGCGGCCGGATTCGGGTAGTCGAAGACCACGGTGGCCGGCAGTCGCACGTCGGTCGCCGCGATGAGCCGGTTACGCAGTTGAACCGCTGCCAGCGAGTCGAACCCGAGGTCCTTGAACGACTGCGTCTCGCCGATCGCGTCGGAGCCCGTGTGCCCCAACACGGCCGCTGCCTCGCCACGCACCAGGTCGAGCAGCATCTCCGTCCGAACACCGGGCGACAGCGAAACCAGTTGCCGCGCCAGCGATTCCGGCGATACCCGGTCGTCGGCCGCCACTCGCCTGCCGCGCGGCACCAGACCCCGTAGGACGGCCGGGATGTCGGCCTGACTGCGCCAGCCGGTCAGGTCCAGGCGAGCCGGCACCAGCGTCGGCGCGGTGCCGCGTACCGCCGCGTCGAACAGCGCCATGGCCTCGGCCGGTGGCATCGCCCGGACACCGTGCCCGCCCGTCGTGTCACCGGTCAGCCGGCTGGCCTGGTCCCACAGCCCCCAGGCCAGTGACACGGCCGGCAGACCCTGGCCGACGCGGTGCTTCGCCAAGCCGTCCAGGAAGCCGTTGGCGGCGGCGTAGTTGCCCTGGCCCGCCGTGCCCAGCACGCCGGCCGCCGACGAGAACAGCACGAAGCCGTCCAGGTCATCGGTCAGTTCGTGCAGGTGCCAGGCACCGTCCGCCTTCGGCGCCAGCACGTTGGCCAGCCGCTCGGGTGTCAGTGCGGACAGCACGCCGTCGTCCAGCACACCGGCCGTGTGCACGACCGCGGTCGGCCGGTGCTCGGCCAGCAGTCGGTCCACCGCTGCCCGGTCCGCCACGTCACACGCCACGATCGTGACGTCCGCGCCCGCCGCGGTCAGGTCTGTGTGCAATTCGGCCGCACCGTCGGCCGCCGAGCCGTGCCTGCTGGTCAGCACCAGGTGCCGGATGTTGTGCTCGGCCACCAGATGACGGGCCACCAGACCGCCCAGTGCTCCGGTACCACCGGTGATCAGGACTGTGCCGTCCGTTCGCCACGGCCGCGCCTTGCCGAGTTGGTCGGGTGCCGTGCGGGTGAGCCGGGGCACCGTGGCTGTGCCGGCACGCAGGGCGATTTGGGGTTCGCCCGTGGCCACTGCCGCCGGCACCAGGGCACGTGACTCTTCGTCGGTGTCGACCACGCTCACCTGGCCCGGCTGTTCGGCCTGTGCTGTCCGGACCAGGCCCCACACCGCCGCAGCGGCCGGGTCCGTGTCGGCGTCCCGGGTCAGCACGACCAGCGGTGTGCCCTCCTGGATCGCGGCCAGCGCACGGGATGTCAGCGCCCTCGTTCGCGCCGGGACATCGCCGTCCACCGGCTCGGTCAGATCCAGGACCGTGTCGGGTGCTGTTGTCGTGGCGGGGAGTTCGATCGGTGACCACGTCACGCCGAACAGCGAGTTGGTGAGGCTGGGGCTGGCCAGCAGCGTTTCGGGGTCGACGGGCCGGGTGACCAGCGTGCCGACGGTGGCCACCGGTGCGCCCGTGGCATCGGCCACCTCGACCGACAGCCCGTCGTCGCCGGACTGCGTGATCCGAACGCGCAGTGCGGTGGCGCCGGTGGCGTGCACGGTCACGTCGTGCCACGCGAACGGCAGCCTCGGCTCGTCGCCTGCCGGTCCGAAAGCGCTGGCGCTGACGGCGGCGTCCAGCAGCGCGGGGTGGACCCGAAACCCGTCCACGAGATCGCGCTGGTCCTCGGGTAGCTCGACCTCGGCGAACACCTCGGCACCGCGCGTCCACACCGAGCGCAGCCCCTGGAACAGCGGGCCGAACGCGAAACCTGCGGCCTTCCGGTCGTCGTAGAACCCGGTCAGCGACACCTCGTCGGCACCGGCCGGTGGCCACGTGGTCAGATCGTTCGGCTGGTCGCCATCGGCGCGCAGCACACCGGTCGCGTGCTGGCGCCAGTCGGAACCCGAATCGGCCAGCCGCGCGGACACAGTGACCGGGCGCCTGCCGTTGTCGTCCGCGGCGGCGACGTGGACCCGCGCTTGCAGGCCGTCCCGCTCCGGCAGGATCAGCGGTGTCGTGATCACCAGTTCGTCCACGACCCCGGCGCCGACCTCGTCGCCGGCCCGCACGACCATGTCCAGCAGCGCGGTGCCGGGCAGCGGCACCACGCCGGACACCGTGTGCTCGGCCAGCCACGGCTGCGTGCGCAGCGAGAGGTGACCGGTGCACAGCACGCCGTCCGAACCAGGCAGCTCGACCACGGCACCCGACAGCGGATGGCCGGTGGCGCCGAGGCCCGCGGTCGTCAGGTCGGTTCCCGTGTCGGTGCCGCGCAGCCAGTAGTGCTCACGCTGGAATGCGTACGTCGGCAGGTCGACGCGACGGCCACCGCCGAAGAACGCCGGCCAGTCCACCGGCACGCCCCGGACATGCAGGCCGGCCAGGGCCGTGACCACGGACAACGGCTCGGCGTGGTCCTTGCGCAGCGCCGGCACAGCGCCGACGTCACCATCCAGGCAGTCCTGAACCATGGCCGTCAGCACACCGCCCGGCCCGACTTCGAGGAACGTCGTGACGCCGTCGTCGTGCAGGCCCTCGATCATGTCCTGGAACCGCACGGTCGCCCGGACCTGGCCGACCCAGTAGTCCGCGCTGGCGACATCGGCCAGGCCGCCGACCGGGATCGTTGGCTTTGTGTAATTCAGGCGGGTGGCGACACTGCGGAACTCGTCCAGCATCGGATCCATCAGCGGCGAGTGGAATGCGTGGCTCACGTTGAGCTTTTTGACCCGCGTTCCCTGTTCCCGCAACCGATCCGCGATACCTAGGACAGCCTCCTCCACTCCAGAGATCACGACAGACGTCGGCCCGTTCACGGCGGCCATGGCCACGCCGTCGACCAGCAGCGGCCGGACCTCGTCCTCGGTCGCGTTCACCGCGACCATGCGGCCACCGGCAGGCAATGCCCGCATCAGCCGACCTCGGGCCGCCACCAGAGTTGCCGCATCCGGCAGGGTCAGGACGCCTGCGATGTGGGCGGCCGCCAGTTCGCCGATCGAGTGGCCTGCCACCACATCCGGGCGCACACCCCACGACTCCATCAGCCGCGCCACCGCGACCTCCACCGCGAACAGCGCAGGCTGCGTGAACTCCGTGCTGTCCAACAACTCCAGCTCGATGACCTCAGTCAACGGGCGGGGCAACACCTTGTCGAACTCCGCACACATCTCGTCCCACGCCCGCGCGAACACCGGGTACGCCTCGTACAGCTCCCGGCCCATGCGCAGTTGCTGGCTGCCCTGGCCGGTGAACAGCAACGCCAGCCGGCCGTCGGTCGCGGTGCCACGGACGGCGTTTTCCAGCGGACCTTCTCGGTCCGGTCCCACGATGACTGCTCGATGGTCGTGGTGTGCCCGCGTGGTGGCCAGTGAGTAGCCGACGTCCTCCGGGCGCAGATCAGGCCCCACCCAGGACATCAGGCGCTCGACCTGCGGTCCCAGCGCGGCCGGTGTGCGTGCCGACACCGGCCACGCCACGATCGGCAGGTCGGGACCCGATGCGGCGCTGTCGCCGGCCGGCGCCTGTTCGAGTATCACGTGGGCGTTGGTGCCGGTGGCGCCGAACGCGGAGACACCCGCCCGGCGCGGCCGGTCCGTGGCCGGCCAGTCCCTGGCCTCCTGGAGCAGCCGCACATCGCCGTCGGACCAGTCGACGTGCTCGGTGGGTTCCTCGGCGTGCAGCGTCTTCGGCAGCACACCGTGCCGCATCGCCTCCACCATCTTGATCACACCGGCGACCCCGGCCGCCGACTGCGTGTGGCCGATGTTGGACTTCAACGATCCGAGCCACAGCGGTTCGGACCGGTCCTGGCCGTAGGTCGCGATGACGGCCTGCGCCTCGATCGGGTCGCCGAGGCTGGTGCCGGTGCCGTGCCCCTCAACGGCGTCCACATCGGACACCGACAGGCCGGCGTCGGCAAGCGCCTGGCGGATCACCCGTTGCTGCGACGGGCCGTTCGGCGCGGTGAGGCCGTTGGACGCGCCGTCCTGGTTCACCGCGCTGCCCCGCAGGACGGCCAGCACGTCGTGCCCGTGCCGCTGTGCGTCGGACAGCCGCTCGACCAGCAGCACCGCGACTCCCTCGGACCAGCCGGTGCCGTCCGCGTCGGTCGAGTACGCCTTGCAGCGGCCGTCCTTGGCCAGACCTCGCTGCCGGGAGAAGTCAACCAGCGTGTTCGGCGTGGCCAGCACGGCGGCGCCGCCGGCCAGCGCCATCGCGCACTCGTCGTTGCGCAGTGCCTGGGCGGCCAGATGCAGTGCCACCAGCGACGACGAGCACGCCGTCTCCACCGTGACCGCGGGTCCCTCGAAGCCGAGGGCGTAGGACACCCGGCCGCTGGACGCGCTGCCCGAGTTGCCGATGCTCAGCAGGCCCTCGACCTCAGCAGGCGTCCGGCCGACCCCGGGGTCGTAGTCGTGGTACATCACGCCCGTGTACACACCGGTCCGGCTACCGCGCAGCGCTGTGGGGTCGATGCCGGCCCGCTCGAACGTCTCCCACGACGTCTCCAGCAGCAGCCGCTGCTGTGGGTTCATGGCCAGCGCCTCACGTGGGCTGATGCCGAAGAACCCGGCGTCGAAGTCGCCAGCGTCATGCAGGAAACCGCCCTCCCGGATGTAGAAGGTGCCCGCTTCGTCCGGGTCGGGGTTGAACAGGCCGTCCACGTCCCAACCCCGGTCGTCCGGGAACGCCGAGATGCCGTCCACGCCGTTGGCCACGAGCTGCCACAGTTCGTCCGGTGTGGACACTCCGCCGGGCAGTCGACAGGCCATGCCGACGATCGCGATCGGTTCGTGCCGCTTCGACTCGACAACTCGCAACTGCTCACGGGTCTGCCTGAGTTCACCGACGGTGCGCTTCAAATAGTCGCGTAGCTTCTGCGTTTCATCCGTCATGGCTTGTTAAAGGTCCTTTCCGGTGGACTGGCCGAGTTCGGCGTCCGCCATGGCGAAGATGTCCTCGTCGGACACCTCGACCTCCGGCGCCGCACCACGCAGGGCGGACGCCAGCTTGCTCAGCCGGGCGGCCACCTGTGCGCCGCTGTCCTCGTCCAGTTCGGCGGCCAGCAGGGTCGCGTCCAACCGGTCGACCTCGGCCAGCACGGACGACACCTCGGCGGTCCCGAAGCGGCCGGCGAGCATCGCGGCCAGCGCGGCCGGGTTCGGGTGGTCGAACACGAGCGTGGCCGGCAGGCGCAGCCCGGTCGCCGCCTTCAGCCGGTTGCGCAGTTCCACCGCCGCCAGCGAGTCGAACCCGAGGTCCTTGAACGCCTGGTTCGCGCCGATCGTGGCCACACCCGCGTGGCCGAGGACCGAGGCGGCCTGGGCGCGCACCAGGTCCAGCAGCTTCCTGGACCGGTCGGCCGCCGGCATCGAGGCCAGTTGATCGGCCAACGACACGGTCTGCTCATCCCTGGCCACCGGGCGCCTGCCCTGGCCGACGAGGCCACGCAGCACCGCGGGCACCGGTCCGTCGTGCTGCCGCCACGCCCGCAGGTCCAGCTTCGCCGGCACCAACGTGGTGTCGTTGCCGCGCACGGCGATGTCGAACAGCGCCATCCCGTGTTGCGACGTCATCGCCGGCACGCCTCGGTGACCACGCCCGCTGTCCAGCACGCGGCCCGTCATCTCGCTGGCCTGCTCCCACAGACCCCAGGCCAACGACGTGGCCGGCAGGTCTGCTGCCGCCCGGGACCTGGCCAACGCGTCCAGGAAGCCGTTGGCGGCGGCGTAGTTGCCCTGGCCTGCGTTGCCCAAGGTGCCCGACGCCGAGGAGAACAGCACGAAGCCATCCAGGTCGCGGGTCAGCTCGTGCAGGTGCCAGGCGCCGTCCACCTTCGGGCCGAACACGGTGTCCAGGCGCTCCGGGGTCAGCCCGGCGAACACACCGTCGTCCAGGACGCCTGCCGTGTGCACGATGGCGGTCAGCGGGTGTTCGGCCGGCACGTCGGCCAGCACCTTCGCCACCGCATCCCGGTCCGCCACGTCACACGCCGTGATGGTCACCTCCGCACCAGCCGCGGTCAGCTCGGCCCGCAGTTCGGTGGCGCCGTCGGCATCCTGGCCACTCCTGCTGACCAGCAGGACGTGCCGGATGCCATGCTGTGCCACCACATCGCGGGCGACCAGGCCACCAAGCACACCGGTGCCGCCAGTGATCAACACCGTGCCGTCCGGCTGCCACCCCGCGGTGTCGCCGTCGAGTTCGGCGCGGACCAGCCGTGGCACGACCAGTTCGCCGGACCGGACCGCGACCTGCGGCTCGCCCGTGGCGACCGCGTCGGCCACGGCGGCCATGTCGTCCTCGATGTCGACGACAACGACCTGGTCGGGGTGCTCGGACTGCGCTGTGCGCACCAGACCCCACACCGCGCCGACAGCCGGGTCGGTCTCCAGCCCGCGGGTCACGATGACCAGCGGCTCGGCGGGTTCGTCCGCCACGTGTGCCTGGATGGCCGCCAGCACGCGGGTGGTCAGCGCCCTCGCCCGGGTCGGCTCGTCGCCGGCCACCGGTTCGGTCAGGTCCAGCACCTCGCCTGCCGTCACTCCCGTGCCACCGGACACCGGTGTCCACGTCATGGCGAACAGCGAATCAGCCGAGGCGGTCGTCGGACCGGCGAGCTGTGCGGTGTCGACCGGCCTGGTCACCAGGGAGCGGACCGAGGCGACCGGCGCACCGGTCGGATCGGCCACCTCGACGGACGCGCCGTCGGCGCCCTCGGGGGCCAACCGCACCCGCAGTGCGGACGCGCCGGTCGCGTGCACGGTGACGCCGTTCCACGCGAACGGCAGCCGGGCCTCGTCCGGATCACGCCGGGGGCTGAACGTGTTGGCCTGGAGGGCGGCATCGAGCAGCGCGGGGTGCACGCCGAACGCGGTCGGATCGTCGGCAGGCAGTTCGACCTCGGCGAACACCTCGTCATCGCGTGTCCACACCGCTCGCAGGCCACGGAACAGCGGGCCGAACTCGAATCCCGCGTCCCACTGCCGGTCGTAGAAGTCGTCCACCGACACCGCTGCCGCGTTCGCGGGCGGCCAGGTCGACAGGTCGACGGCCGGCCGGTCCGGTTCGGTGCGCAGCACACCGGTCACGTGCCGGGTCCACGGCGCGTCCGGGTTGTCCGGCCGCGCGTAGACCTCGACGGAGCGACGGCCGTCACCGTCCGGTTCGCCGACCCGGACCCTGGTGCGCAGCGCGTCCCGCTCGGGCACGACGAGTGGCGCCTCGATCAGCAGTTCGTCGATCACGCCCGTCCCGACGTGGTCGCCCGCCCGCACCACCATGTCCACCAACGCGGTGCCGGGCAGCGGCACCACGCCGGACACGACGTGGTCGGCCAGCCACGGCTGCGTGCGCAGCGACAGTCGGCCCGCAAAGAGGGCGCCGTCCGAGCCGGGCACGTCCACCTCGGCACCGAGCAGCGGATGACCGGTGTCGCCGAACCCGGCGGTCGACGTGTCGACCGGCGTGCCGTTGGACTCCAGCCAGAACCGCTGGTGCTCGAACGCGTACGTCGGCAGGTGCACCCGGCCGGCTCCGGTGCCGTCGAAGAACGCGGTCCAGTCCACCGGCACACCACGGACGTAGGCCTGGGCCAGCGAGGACAGCAGCCACGCGACAGAGTCCTGTTCACGGCGCAGGCTGCCCACCACGACGGCGGCGATGTCGTCGTGCTCATCCACGATCTCCTGCACCGACGGCGTCAGCACAGGATGCGAGCTGACTTCGATGATGGCGTGGTGGCCCTGTTCGACCAGCGCCCGGATGGCGGGCGCGAAGCCGACCGGGTGGCGCAGGCTGCGGTACCAGTAACCACCGTCCAGCACCGGACCCTCGATCCACGTGCCGGTCACCGGCGACATCATCGGGATGCCCGGCTCGGTCGGTGTGACGTCGGCCAGCACGTCGGCCAGTTCGCTCTCGATCCGCTCGACGTGGGACGTGTGTGACGCGTAGTCCACCGAGATCCGCTTCGCCCGCACCTCATCGGCGTCGCAGGCGGCCTGTAGTTCGTCCAGGGCGTCCGGCCCGCCGGCCACGACGGTGGACGTCGGGCCGTTGACCGCCGCGATTTCCAGTCGGTCGCCGTAACGGGCAATCCTTGCCCTGGTGTCCTCTTCGGACAGTGCGAGTGACGTCATGCCACCGAGACCGGCCAGCCCCTCGCCGATTGCCTTGCTACGCAACGCGACCACCTTCGCCGCATCCCGCAACGACAACGCACCAGCGACATGAGCGGCCGCGATCTCACCCTGCGAGTGGCCAACCACAGCATCCGGTCGGACACCCCAGGACTGCCACACCCGCGCCAGCGACACCATCACCGCGAACGCGGCCGGCTGCACCACGTCGACCCGATCCAGCGAACCGCCCCGAATCACATCCAGCAGCGACCAGTCCACGAACTCCGACAAGGCAGTGGCACACTCCGCCATCGACTCCGCGAAGACCGGACACGTGTCCAACAACTGCGCGCCCATGCCGACCCACTGCGTGCCCTGACCGGGGAACACGAACACCGTCCGACCGGTCACGTCGGCGGTCAGGCCGTCGTCGGTGAGCGCGGTGAGTTCGCGTTGCGCCTGCTCGTGGTCCTGTGCGGCGACCACGGCTCGGTGCTCCAGTGCGGCCCGGGTGGTGGCCAGCGAGTAGGCCACGTCGACGGGGCGCAGGTCGGGATCGGCGGCCAGCAGCGACATCAGGCGGTCGGCCTGTGCGCGGAGCGCGGTCGGGTTCTTCGCGGACAGCACCAAAGGCACAGTCGCGCTGTTCTGTTCCGGATCGGTCGGCCCGGCAACGGGGGCGTGCTCCACGATGACGTGGGCGTTCGTCCCGCTCACACCGAATGCCGACACGGCGGCGCGGCGCGGATGATCGGTCTCCGGCCAGTCCCGGGCGTCGGTCAACAGTTCGACATTGCCCGCCGACCAGTCCACGTGCTTCGACGGCTCGTCCACGTGCAGCGTCTTCGGCAGCACACCGTGCCGCATCGCTTCCACGACCTTGATCAGCCCGGCCACGCCCGCAGCTGCCTGCGTGTGGCCGATGTTCGACTTCATCGACCCCAGCCACAACGGCTGGTTCCGGTCCTGGCCGTAGGTGGCGATGACCGCCTGTGCCTCGATCGGGTCGCCGAGACTCGTACCGGTGCCGTGGCCTTCCACGGCGTCCACATCGGACGGCATCAGCCCGGCGTTGGCCAGTGCCTGCCGGATCACCCGCTGCTGCGACGGACCGTTCGGCGCGGTCAGACCGTTCGACGCGCCATCCTGGTTGATGGCGCTGCCCCGCACGATCGCCAGCACGTCGTGCCCGTTGCGCCGCGCGTCGGACAGGCGCTCGACCAGCACGACGGCCGCACCTTCGGACCAGCCGGTCCCGTCGGCGCCCGCGGCGAACGCCTTGCAGCGACCGTCGGCGACCAGCCCGCGCTGCCGCGAGAACTCCACGAACGACGACGGCTGCGACATCACGGCCACCCCGCCGGCCAGGGCGAGATCCGACTCACCGGACCGCAACGACTGGCAGGCCAGGTGCAACGCCACCAACGACGACGAACACGCCGTGTCCACCGTCACCGCTGGCCCTTCGAGACCCAGCGAGTAGGACACCCGGCCGGACACCACGCTGCCAGCGCTGCCGGTGCTCCGGTAGCCCTCGACACCGGCCGGCACGTCGGTCAGGTGGACGCCGTAGTCCTGGTGCATGGCACCGGAGAACACGCCAACCTTGCCGCCGCGCAACGACGTCGGCACGATGCCGGCCCGCTCGAACGTCTCCCAGGATGTCTCCAGCATCAGCCGCTGCTGCGGGTCCATCGCCACGGCCTCACGCGGCGAGATGCCGAAGAACCCGGCGTCGAACTCGGGGGCGTCGTGCAGGAAACCGCCCTGCCGCACGTAGGACGTGCCGGCCTGCTCGGGGTCGTCGTCGAACAGGTGCTCCAGGTCCCAGTCCCGGTCGGTGGGGAAGCCGGTAATGCCGTCGTGGCCACCGTCCAGCAGCCGCCACAGGTCCTCCGGTGACGTCACGCCACCGGGCAGCCGGCACGCCATCGACACGATCGCGATCGGCTCGTCCGAGCCCGTCACCGCAGCCTGCGCCGACTGCGTCTCCTGTGCACCGCCGAGTACCTGCGCCCGCAGCTCGATGGCGATGGCGGCCGACGTGGGGTGGTCGAAGACGAGGGTCGCCGGCAGCGGCAGGCCGGTGGCCTCGATGAGTTTGTTCCGCAGTTGCACGGCATGGGTGGAGGTGAAGCCGAGATCCTTGAACGCGCGGTCCGGCGCGATCTCGGCGCCACCGACCTCGGCCGCCGCGGTGCGCACCAGGTCCAGCAGGACGCGGAGCTGTTCGGACTCGGGCCGGTCGACCAGGCCGGTGCGCAGGGTGTCCGTGCGACCGGCGTCGGCGGTGGTGTCGGCGCGCGCGAACGTGTCGATGAGATCGCGCAGCGCGGGCGGCACGGGTGCGGCGTCCTGGCCGAGCAGCACGGTGTCCAGCTTCATCGGCACCAGGCACGGCTCGTCGGCGGTCAGTGCCGCGTCGAACATCGCGAACGCCTCCTGGGTGGCCAGCGTGCTGACCCCGGTGGCCGCGACCTGGTCATCGCCGAGCCACGGACCCCACAGCAGTGCCACGGCCGGCAGGCCCTGAGCGCGCCGACGCTGGGCCAGCGCGGTCAGGAAGCCAGCTGTGGCAGCGTCTTCCGGATCGCGCGCGGTACCGAGGACGGCAGCAGCCGACGAACACAGGACGAACGCCGAGAGGTCCGCGTCCCGCGTGGCCTCGTCCAGGTGTCGAGCCACGTCCGGCCCGCCACCGGCGTAGATCACGGTGCCGATCATGGCCGGATCGCAGGACTCCACGACATCGACGGACGCGCCGAGCGCGGTCAACGACCCGGCGGCGGCCTGGTCGGCGCCGAGCAGCACAACGTGCCGGACACCGTGGCCGGCCACAACATGCCGAGCGATGGCGGCGCCGACGGCGGTGTCGGCGCCGGTGATCAGCACCGGCCGCCGAGGATCGATCGCTGCCGCGTCCGCGACGGTGACCGGCGTCCTGGCCAGCGACGGCCGCAACGCGGTGCCGCCACGCACGGCCAGCCACGGCTCGGTCAGGGCAGCCGGCACCTCGTCATCGGTGTCGACCAGCACCAGCCGGTCGGGATACTCCGCCTGGAGGCCGCGCAGCCGACCGACGGTCGCCGCTGTGTCCGGGTCGGGCAGGTCGTCCGGGCCGACGCCGACGCCGTTCCTGGTCACCACGACGATCCGGCCGTCGCCTGCCGCGAGTGCGCGCTCGGCATCGACGGCGTCCACAATGGTCCGGTCGTCGCCCGTCGGCCTGGCCGGCAGGGACGACAGCGGGATCCAGTCCAGCCGCAGCAGCGACTCGTAATGGCTGCTGCCGGCGGCACGCAACCGGGCAGGCTGGTCCAGCAGCACGTGTCGGGTGATCTTGCCGGACTGGGTGCGCGGGATGCTCTCGATCTCGTAGAGTTCCGCCGGCACCTTGAAGTAGGCCAACCGCTCCCGGCAGGCCGCGAACGCCGCATCGGTGTCCACGCCGCCCGGCCCTGGCACCAGGAACGCCACCGGCACCTCGCCGAGCACGTCGTGCGGCTTGCCGACGACTGCCACGTCCTCGATCCCCGGCAGGCCGCGCAGCACTTCCTCGACCTCACCGGGATGGATGTTCTCGCCACCCCGGATGATCAGTTCCTTGATCCGGCCGGTGACGGTGAGGTAGCCGGCGTCGTCCCGACGGGCCAGGTCACCCGTGCGATACCAGCCGTCCCGCACCGCTGCCGCCGTCTCATCGGGCCGGTTGTGGTAGCCGACCATGACGTTCGGCCCACGCACCCAGACCTCGCCCTCAGCCTCGGCACCGACGTCGTGGCCCGTCTCCGGGTCGACCAGCCGCACTTCAAGGCCGGGCACGGGCAGCCCGCACGATCCCTCGACACGGGCACCGGACGGCCAGTTGATGGCGATCGAGCCGCAGGTCTCGGTGCTGCCGTAGGCGTCCAGCAGCGGAGCGCCGAACGCGCCCTCGAACGCGGAGCGCAATTCGGCCGTCGTCACAGCACCGCCGACCAGGCACATCCGCAGGTCAGGTGCTGTGAAGCCCTGTTCACGGGCGGCCTGCACCAGGTAGCGGTACATGGTGGGCACGCCGGCCAGGAACGTCGACGAGTCCTCCGCCAGGGCGCTCAGCACGTCCTGCGCCGAGTAGCCGTCCACGATCCGCGCGGTGGCACCCACCGCGGTCACACCGAGCACGCATGCGATGTGCGACAGGCTGTGGAACAGCGGCAACGGCCACAGCACCCGGTCGTTCTCGGTCAGGTCGGGCACCGGCGCGTAGCAGGCGGCGACGGACCACAGGCAGTTGCGCTGGGTGGACAGCACGCCCTTGGGCTTGCCGGTGGTGCCGGACGTGTAGAGCATCCAGGCCACGTCGTCCAGCCCGAGGTCGTCGGGGGCCGGTGTGCCGGGATCAGTGGTCGCGAACGTGGTGAACGACACCGTGCCGGCCGGGTTGCGGCCGGTCACGACGAGCCGGACCGACCGGTCGGCCAGGATCTCCCGGAGCGCATCGACGTGGGCCGGATCGGTGATCACCACGCGGGCACCGCTGTCGTCCAGTACGTGCGCCAACTCGGCGGCGGTCAACCTCGGGTTGACCGGCACGCCGATGGCGCCGGCCCTGGTGATCGCGAGGTAACCCTCCACCATCTCCACGCAGTTGCCAAGGACGATCGCGGCCCGGTCACCGGGGCGTAGCCGCAGGTCGACGAGGTGACCAGCGATCCGGCCGGTACGTGCTTCCAGTTCGGCGTAGGTCACCTCCCGCCTCGCGTCCCGGAACGCGACCTTCTCGCCGAAACGATCCGCGTGCGCCTTCAGCAGCGCGGGTAGCGGGCGGATCAATTCGGTGCGCAGCATGTCATCTCCCTCGCTCGTCGGTAATTCCAGTGTGGCCCGGAATTGTCGGCCAATACCCCCTGACCACCCCCCTACAGCCTCCCTAACTTTGGAATTCCGGAGGCCGAGTGACCGAACGAACAGCAGTGCTCCCGTTCTCGAAACTACGCTGCGGAAATACGCCCCGATGGAAATGACGACATCTGCGAGGTGACATGCTGTGAGGCGTGGCTGGTCTGCCTTCCACATCCCGAAAACACCCACGACGAATCCCGATGTGCCCACCGAGCAAGCCATTTCCGACCTGGTGCCGCCGCTGGTGGACCACCTGCGGGCCGCTGACCCGGACGGCAGGTGGTTCTTCCAGCGCACACCGGGTAAGGCCGAACGGACGCTCGGCATCTGCTTCCACTCGACCGAACCGGTACTCGGCGAATTGGAGCACCTGGTCGAAGTGGAATCGGCAAAACACGACTGGGCGGTCGGCATGCTGCGGGCCGAGTCGGCCCCGATGCACGACCTCGACGGACCGTGCGGTGAATTCGCGCGGGACCTGTCGGCAGCGTCCAGTGATTTCGCCCTTGACCTGCTGCGGAACAGCGATCTCGGCGATTCCGACGAGCAGCTGTCCACCACCGTGCGCCACCTGGGCTGCCTGGTCGGCATGACACCGGAGACCGACCGCAACTCGTTCCTGTTCTCCTGCTGGCAGCAGGCGGCCAGCGGCCTGGAACCGGCCCAGCGCATCGAACTGAGCCGACAAGCGGACGAGCAGGCGGCCCGGATCGTGCGGGCGGCCACCGCCGATGCCGACTCCCGCCTGTGGGACCGCTACCTGCACGCCGTGCGGGGCATCACGGCCGAGTGCCGCAGGCGCGAGGACCTGCCGACGAACTACCTGCTGTTCGACCACGCGCACCTGACGCACAGCCGACTGGGCATCCCACCGGCCACCGAGGCGCTGGCCGCCAGGGTGACGCGGACGGCACTGCGCGATCCGGAGCTGGCCACGGCATGGGAGGTGACCGTGTGATGACAACGCTGCCGGAACTGGAGGTCAACCTGATGCCGGAGCGACACCGGATCGACGTCGACCTCGGCGACCGCTCGTACCCGGTGATCATCGGTGCAGGCGCCCGGCACGACCTGGCCGACATCATCACCGACATCGGTGCCCGGCGGGTGGCCGTCGTGTCGGCCCGGCCACGCGAAGTGCTGCCCGATCCCGGTGTGCCGTCACTGTTCCTGCCGGCGCGCGACGGTGAGCACGACAAGACGCTGGCGACGATCGGCGACATGTGCGAGCGGTTCGCCGAGTTCGGGCTGACCAGGGCCGACGCGATAGTGTCCTGCGGTGGCGGCACCACGACCGACACCGTGGGGCTGGCCGCCGCGCTGTACCACCGCGGCCTGCCCGTGGTGCACCTGCCGACCACGCTGTTGGCGCAGGTGGACGCGAGTGTGGGTGGGAAGACCGCGGTGAACCTGTCGTCCGGCAAGAACCTGGTCGGCACGTACTGGCAGCCCGGCGCGGTGCTGTGCGACACCGATTTCCTGCACACGCTGCCGGAGCGGGAGTGGACCAACGGCTACGGTGAGATCGCCCGCTGCCACTTCATCGGCGCAGGCGACCTGCGTGGCCTGCCGCTGCGGGAGCAGATCGCGGCCAGCGTGGCGCGCAAGGCGGAGATCGTGGCTGCCGACGAGCGCGACAGCGGTCCCCGGCACCTGCTCAACTACGGCCACACCCTGGGGCACGCGCTGGAACTGGCCACCGACTTCGACCTGCGGCACGGCGAGGCGGTCGCGATCGGCACGGTGTTCGCGGGCCGACTGGCCGGCGCGCTGCGCCGCATCGGCACCGCTCGGGTGATCGAGCACGAGGACGTGGTGCGGGGCTACGGCCTGCCGACGGCGCTGCCACCCGGCGTGAAGCTGGAGGCGCTGCTGCGGTTCATGCGGGCGGACAAGAAGGCAACCATCGGCCTGACGTTCGTGTTGGACGGCCGGGACGGCCCCGGCATCGTGCCGGACGTGCCAGAGCCGCTGGTCACGGCGACGCTGGCGCACATGCCGGTCGGCTAGACACATGAGAAGGCGGCCGTGGCGAACAACTCGCCACGGCC
>DASUJK010000032.1:0-4303 GCA_036279295.1 Pseudonocardiaceae bacterium
GCCGCCGCCGCCCCGCCCCGTGACATCGCCGCCGAGCTGCGCACCGCCGTGCTCCCCGCCAGCTCGCCGGCATTGCGCGGCCTGCCCGGTTCCCACACCGAAGCCGGCCGCTGTGCCGCCCTGCTCGCCGCGCTGTTCGGCCTCCGCCTGCCGGAGGCCGAACCCGCCCTCGCCGAACTCGGCCTGTCCCCGTCGGCCGTTCGGTCCGTGTGCGCGGCTCTGCTGGACGACGGCGTTCTGTCGTCCACTCCTGATGGTCGACTGGTGTTCGCCGTCCCCCTGGTCGGCGACAGTGTGGCTGCCACCGCCGACCCCGATCAGGTTCGGACGCTGCATCGCAGCCTGGCCGAAGCCATGCTGGCCGACCGGAATCGTGGTGTGCCCGTCGACTACCTGGCATTGGCCGAGCACATCGTCGGCGCGGACGCGACCGTCGGTGAACTCGAACTGGCCGACTTCGCCGAGCGCGTCGCCCCCACCGATCCGCACCGTGCGCAGCGCTGGTGTGCCGCACTGCTCGCCGCGCCGCTGGCCGACAAGCAGGTCGAGGGCCGGGTCACCGTCGTGGCCGCCCGCGCGTTGTACGACCTGGCGCGTTTCCCCGAGGCGGCGGCGACGGCCCGCCGGGCGCTGGACCTGTTGCCGGAGCAGGACTCGCTGGACGCGCGCACCACACTGATCAACTCGCTGCTGCGGATCGGTGATCACGACGCCGCCCTCGGCGTGGCGACCGAGCCGGACGACCAGGCCGCCCGGTCCGTGCCCGACGGCATGCAGCAGGCCCGCATCCTGTTGCTGCGCGAGCGGTTCGACGAAGCACTCGGCGTGCTGTCCGGCCTGCGGCCGGAGGGCAGGCAGCAGCGCATCGCGCTGGTCACCGGGGTGCGCATGCTGGCCGCCATCGGTGCCGACGGTGGCCAGTGGCGCGACGCCGAGCAGCACGCGGACGCCACGCTCTCCCCGCTGAGCCCCGACCAGGTCGACACCGTACGCACCGCACTGGCCTGGGGTGACCTGTACACGTCCGAACGGGCCGTCATGCCGGCCGCGATGCCCAGCCCGGCCGCACGGCGCAAGCCGCCGCCGTCCCTGGCCAGGCTGTCCGCGGCCACCGACGCACTGCGCGAAGGCCACTGGCCGGCCGTGGTCACGCTGTACGAGGAGAACACGGCCGACGCAGCCGAACAGACCTATGTGGATGGTCTGCTGCGCGCCCTGGCCGTCGAGTCGCTGGTCCGGCAGGGCCGATCCGCAGAAGCAGAACCGTTGCCCGACAACACTTCCGCCGAGCAACCGTTCGGCCACGTCATCGGCTGGGCACAGGCAGGCCTGCTGCTGGCCCGAGGCGAGCACACCGAGGCGATCGAGGTGCTGCGGGCCACCGACCGGCGCTGCCGCACGCTCGGCTACCTGACCGGCCGGGAACTGGTCCTGGCCCGCTGGGTGGATGCCTGCGTCGCGGTCGGGGACACGGCGGGCGCCCAGACGGCCAGCCGGGAACTGGGCAGGCTGGCCGCTCGCGTGGCGACCGTGCAGGCCACGCTGTACTGGCTGGTGAGCAGGCTGGCCACTCAGCCCGACGAGCACACCGTGCGTTCGGCGGCGCAGTTGGCGCAGCGGTACGGCGACCCGTTCCTGGCCGCGCGGGTGCGTTTTCATGAGGCCGACCTCGGTCGTCCCGAAGCACTGCGCACAGCGCACTCGGAGTTCCGCAGGCTCGGTGCCGCCGACTGGCAGCGCAGGGCAGGCGAACTCATGACGGCACAACGCATGTCCACACGAGTGGTGGAGACGATCAGTGAGGGCGACCGGCGGTTGATCGAGGTGATCGCGGCGGGCGCGACCAACCAGCAGGCGGCCAGCATGCTCGGCGTGACGGAGAAGGCGATCGAGGCGCGGCTGACCCGGCTGTACCGGCGCACCGGCCTGCGGTCACGGGTGGCTCTGGTGCGCGAGTACGGCGAACGCGGGTCCGACACAGCCTGAGTGATCATGCGGTGTCCGACCCGTGCCGGGATGTCCCCGCCGTGCTGGTGACCGTCTCGCCGAGATGGGTGGCCAGCCGCTGCCGTGCGGTGGCCAGGTCGTCGGTGGTCTCCACCCGCAGCGCCCGTTCCAGGCCGTAGCGCCGGAGCAGGGGTGGGAACTCGTACTCGCCCAGGGCCAGGCCGGACAGCATGCTCCGGTCGACCAGGTCCTCCAACAGCAGCTCCACCCGCTCGATCGGCCACGTGGTCATCGCGGCGATCGATGCTGCTGTCGGAGGCCGGTCGTCGGACAGCGCTGCCATCCGGAACACCTTGGCCTGCAACTGGTCCAGTTCGGCGTACCCACGGTCGAACAGCGGCCGCAGATGCACGTCCAAGGACCAGTCACCGTCGCCGTCCAGACGGTCGGCGTAGTCGGTGATCGACCACTCCGGCCGCCTGGACAGCAGGTCCGCCAGTGACAACAGCACACTGGGAACACCGGCCGACGCGGATACCAACCGCCGTACCGCGTCCGGTTCCCGGTCGCAGCGCTGTCCCCCCACCACGGTCCGGAACAGTTCTCCCGCACTGTCCGGTCGCAGCGGCGGCAGCCCGATCCGCCGTGCGAGTGGTAGCAGCCTGCACCGGGACCGACTGGTGATCAGGACTGTCACATCCGGGCTCAACGGCAGCTCGGGCCGCACGTCGGCGGCTGGCGTGACGTCGTCGATGATCAGCAGTGCCCCTCCGGCGCGTTCCACTCTGCGCAGTACAGCGGCACTGTGCTCGGGATCCGCGTCGGCCGGTAGAAAGAAGCGACCACCGGGGAACCGGTCGGTCGTCTCCTGGGCCGCCCACACCGCTGTCGCGGTCTTGCCCAGGCCTGCCATGCCGTGCAGCACCACCACGGGTGCGTTGCGGCCGACCGGCCTGGTCAGGGCGTCGATCAGTTCGGCCAGCACCCCACCCTGGCCCAACAGCCACGGTTGACGGGGTGGGCGGCCCAGTTCTGGTTCGCTGGTGGTCGCCGGGCGCTGCCCGACCACCAGCCGAGGTGCGGTCACCGGACCACCGGCGTCGCCGACCAGCAGGCGCTGCTGGAGGCGGCGGAGTTCGGCACCGGGTTCCACACCGAGATCGGCGATCAGCGTCCGCCGTGCGATGGCGTACGCGGCCAGCGCGTCGGCACGCCTGCCGTTGTGGTGCAGCAGGCGGATGTGCATCGCCAGCAGCCGCTCGTGGTACTGGTGCGCGGCGAGCAGTTCGGTGAGGTCGTGGTCGACGATGGCGTCCGGCTGGCTGAGCAGGTTCAGCTCCACCAGGTCCAGGTAGGCGGTCAACCGCTGCTCGACCAGCATGTCGCGGTGCTGCGCCGCGAACGGCCCAGGCACACCGGGCAGTGCGACGGAGTGGAAGACGGTCAGCGCAGAGCGCAGCAGCTCGGTGGCGCGCGTCAGGTCACCCCGCGTGCGAGCCTGGTCGGCCTCGGCGATCTCCCGCCGGAAGCGGAACACGTCCAGCTCGATGTGGTCGGGATCGACGAGGTAACCGCGGTCGACCGACCTGATCGCCCGGCTCTGCTCGTGCGGCTTGCGGTCGGCCTCCAGCGCCCGGCGCAACGCGGACACGTGTACCTGGAGCGTGGCTGGCGCCTTGCCCGGCGGGCGGTCACCCCACACCGCGTCGATCAGCGTCTCGGTCCCGACGGTGCTGCCAGCGTTGATCAGCAGCACCGCGAGAACAGCTCGCCGCTGTGGTGGGCCGAGCGCGATGTCGGTGTTGTTCCGCCGTGCGCTGACACTGTCCAACAGCGTGAACTGCCACGGATCGCACTCTCGATCTCGCTGGCCGGGACGCATGCACAGGGTTTATCGCGCCACGCTGCCCCGTGGCCGCCCGCGCGGCCAGGTGTAGGGGAAAGTTCGGGGGCGAAGCTGACCACCGCGACGGAACGTGTGCGGCCCGGTCGCGGAGCGTCGTGACCCGCCGGTGGGTGGCCGCGCCGAAGTCATCATTCTGCGTACACCGACTTGTCAGATCCTTGTCGCTGGCCGCTGCGACGTTCGAGCACCGTGTCGGGCAGCGGATTCGCCACGCGCGAGGTCATGGTGGGCCCTGCCGCGGATTTCATCGACTCCCGGCCCGCGTCGAGCTGAGTGGCGCTGTCCCTGACCCGTGATGGTGACCGATGGCGCTTGTTTGTCCGCTGTATGCCCGCACATCGGCGGCGACATCGAGGACCATGGCGACGCGTTCCGCTGCCCCCATCACGCGTGGGCGTTCGACCGGTCGGCGGGTCGGCCGATCAATTTCGCTCTCCGCGTGTGGCAACG
>DASUJK010000033.1:0-2888 GCA_036279295.1 Pseudonocardiaceae bacterium
TCCGCACGGCTGACTACCTGCTGGATATCGGCCCCGGCGCGGGTATCCACGGCGGGCACGTAGTGGCCCACGGCAAGCCGGAAGAGGTCGAAAAGAATCCCGAAAGCATTACCGGCCAGTACCTCTCGGGACGTCGCGAGATCGCGCTGCCCGCCGAGCGCCGTCCGGTCGACCCCGACCGCGAGGTCACGGTGGTCGGCGCGCGCGAGCACAACCTGCGGGGCATCGACGTGTCCTTCCCGCTGGGCTGCCTCGTCGCGGTGACCGGGGTGTCGGGTTCGGGCAAGTCCACCCTGGTCAACGACATCCTGCACGCGGTGCTGGCCAACAAGATCAACGGTGCCCGGATGGTGCCGGGACGGCACCGGCGGGTGCGCGGCCTGAACCACGTGGACAAGGTCGTGGGCGTGGACCAGTCGCCGATCGGGCGCACCCCGCGGTCCAACCCGGCCACCTACACCGGTGTGTTCGACCACGTCCGCCGCCTGTTCGCGGCCACCACCGAGGCCAAGGTGCGCGGTTACCAGCCCGGGCGGTTCTCGTTCAACGTCAAGGGCGGCCGCTGCGAGGCGTGCGCGGGCGACGGCACGCTGAAGATCGAGATGAACTTCCTGCCCGACGTCTACGTGCCGTGCGAGGTGTGCAAGGGCGCCCGGTACAACCGGGAGACCCTGGAGGTGCACTACAAGGGCTGCACCATCGCCGAGGTGCTGGACATGCCGATCGAGCAGGCGTGCGAGTTCTTCGCCGCGATCCCGGCCATCCGCCGGCACCTACAGACCCTGGTCGACGTCGGCCTGGGCTACGTCCGGCTCGGCCAACCGGCACCGACCCTGTCCGGCGGGGAGGCCCAGCGGGTCAAGCTGTCCAGCGAACTACAGAAGCGGTCCACCGGCCGCACCGTCTACATCCTCGACGAACCGACCACCGGGCTGCACTTCGAGGATGTCCGCAAGCTGCTCGGTGTGCTGAGCCGGCTGGTGGAACAGGGCAACACGGTCACGGTGATCGAACACAACCTGGACGTGATCAAGACCGCGGACTGGATCATCGACATGGGTCCGGAGGGCGGCGGTGGCGGCGGTACCGTGGTCGCCGAGGGCACCCCGGAACAGGTCGCCGAGAACGAGGCCAGCCACACTGGCCAGTTCCTCCGCCGCGTCCTGGGCGAGCCAGCCACAGCCGACACCGCCTGAGCGGGGCCGCCTGGTTCGCAAAGTCAGTGGGCGAGCAGAAGCGCGGGGCGCGAGTAACGACCTTACAGTTCGTCCAACCCACGCCGGACGCGGTGCAGTAGGCCGGGGTCCTGCGTGGCTTCGGGCTGGCGGCGTGGCCACGGTGTCGGCCGGCGCTTCGGCAGTTCCGCGGGCGTGAGCGTCTCGGGTGGTATCGACAACTCGCCCCACACAACCTTGCCACCACCGCGTGTCCGGAACGTGTTCCATCGCGCACACGTCGCGACGAGGATGAACGGATCACCCCCACCTCCTCGGTCATGCGTGGCTTGCCGAACAGTCGGAAGCGTCTCGTCGGAGTCCCAGACCTCTATGAAGACGCTCGTCCAGGTGCCGACGAGCCGAACCCTGACGAGTGCGAGATGGTGTACCTGGGTCCAGCGTGGCTCGTCATCCATAACTCCAGTTGCCTTCACCGCATTCGTGACCAGCTCGGACACAACCAGTTCGGCGTCTTCGATGAGTTGCATCAGTCCGACTCCTGTCAGGGTGTGGCGAACCAGTAGGCATGAGCAACCGACTGCCGTGGGCAGCGCCGCCAAAGTCAGCTCGTCAACGAATCGGGGACGGTTGCCCTCCGTAATGGTCTCGTACCTGGATGGTTGATGGCTGCTTTTCTGAATTATCGCGGTCATCGACAACACCGCCTCCCACGACCACGACTGGATTTGTAAGACCTATTCTCTGAAGGGCGCGACGAGAATCGTGTTCAGGACTTCGCGTAAGGTGGTGGATGGCAGGGCCGACGACGGGCATCCAGGTCCAGCGTCGTCGGCCCTGCCGGCTCATGGCCCGCTGGCGAAGGCGAGGTTGTGATCGGCGAGTACGGCGAACTCGCAGGGCCATGACGAGCCACAGGCGGCACAGAGTCCGTGGTCGTCGACGTGTTCGTTGATGGTTCGCGTCGCGAGCCTCCGGAGCTGGTCAACATCCGTGACAGCGTGCTCTATCTGCACGGCGGCCATCGGCGCGTCACCTCGTTGTGGACGCGAAGAAGGTGGTCAACCTGTCGCGGATGAACGCGGCGGACTGTTCCGGCGGACGTTTGTTGCAATCCACCCGTAGTACGTCGAATCCGGCTTGGATCAGCCGCTCGGTTGCCTGCCGGTAGAAGTGCACTTCGGCGTGACTGCTACTGGGCGAGAGTTGGAAGCGGTTGTGTGGTCCATGCTCGGCAAGCCGTTCGGCGATGGTTTCAGGGTCGGCTTCGAGGATCACGGCCAGGTCTGGACGGTCCGCCTCGGCGTTGAGCTGCCATAGAAACGATGGGTCAATACCGTCGAAGCGCTGCATAACCAGGCCGGACGGAGTGTAGCGGTCCGAGATGATTGTCTGGCCCTCTTCCATCTTGGGCCGTATCTCGGTCTCTATGTGGTGGTAGCGGTCCGCCGCGTACAGGCACGCGAGCGCGTGTCCGGTTACGGATTCGGTCAGCTCGCGGCACAGCTTGCCAATGGGACCGCTCGACGGTTCGGCTGTGACATGCACATCTTCGCCGTGGGCGACGAGCATCTGTGCCAGATGCCGGACGATGGTGGACTTGCCTGCCCCGCTCGGGCCGTCAATGCTGACGAACATACCGCGGTCGTGACTAGAAAAGGGATGGAGTTTCATCGTCACCCCCCAGTTTGCCGTGGCGGAGTTCCGCGAGGG